>JACQGM010000008.1 GCA_016199585.1 Armatimonadota bacterium | reverse complement strand
GTTGGGTGGTTAGGGGGCCAGGTGGTTGGGTCGTTCCAGGTGCTATAGAGGGACCTGCCAACCACCCAACCACCCAACCACCCAACCACCCGACCACCTCGGAGGTATCCGATGGCGGTGGAAGTCTTCGTCCAGGGCAGGCGCGTGGTGCTGAATGAGTCCTCCGACTTCCGGGCGAAGGGCGGGGAAGGCGCCGTCTACGTGAAGGGCGGCACGGCCTACAAGATGTACGCGGATCCGGCGGCGATGTTCCCCGAAGGGAAGCTGGACGAGCTGGCCGCGCTCGAGCGCCCGACGGTCCTCCGGCCGCTGGCGCTGGCGCGGGACCGGCGGGGAGCGCCCGTCGGCTACACCATGCGCTCTCTGGAGGGGGGCGTGGTCCTCTGCCGGATGTTCCCGAAAGCGTTCCGCGCCAAGCACCGCCTCGCGCCCGACCGCGCGCTGCACCTGGTGCGCCGCCTGCAGGATGGTGTCGCCTACATCCACTCGCGCGGCATCCTCCTCGTGGATCTGAACGAGCTGAACTTCCTTCTCGACCGCGACCTGCGCGAGGTCTACTTCATTGACGTGAACAGCTACCAGACGCGCAGTTACCCCGCCACCGCCCTCATGGAGAGCGTGCGCGACCGGCAGTGCGGCGGCGTCTTCACCGAGCTCTCCGATTGGTTCTCCTTCGCGGTGGTCTCCTTCCAGGTGTTCGTCGGCATCCACCCCTACAAGGGGAGCCACCCGCGCCACGGGGGCCCGGCGCACTGGATGGAGCACATGGAGCGCAACCTCTCGGTGCTCAACCCGGCGGTGAGCGTGCCCTCGACGTGCCTCCCCTTCGATGCGATCCCGCAGGCCTACCGCGACTGGTACCGCGCGGTGCTGGAGGAGGGGAAGCGCCTCCCCCCACCCCGAGCGCCGCAGGCGGTCGTGGTCATTGCGGTGCCGCGAGACCGGGCCGGGAGCGCCGGCACCCTCTTCCGCATCGAGGAGGTGGCCGAGTTCCCCGAAGAGATCCTGACCCACTGCGACGGATTGACGCTGACGACGGGCGGCGTCTACTCCGGCAAGACGAAGGTGATGGATGCCCCCGGCGATGCCTGCCTCGGCTTCACCCCCCGCCTTCGCCGCCCGCTCATCGCCTGGGTGGAGAGCGGGAAGGCGCGCGTCCACGACCGGGGCCTGAAGGCGCCGGCATCCCTCGACCTGGCCGCCGAGGCGCTGATGGCCCACGGCGGGTGCCTTTACGCCAAGCAGGGGATGTCCCTTCTCCGGCTGGCGCCGGTGGAGCTGGCGGACCGCACGCTGATCGGGGCGATGGCCGTGGGCAACGTCACGGCGCGCTCCACTGCGCTCTTCGAGGGAGGGGCGCTCCTCAGCTTGCTCGGCGGGTTCCACGCCCTCCTCTTTCCCACACCCGGCGAGTGCCGCTCCGTGCGCCTTCCGGAGCTGGACGGGCACACCCTCCTGGACGCTCGCGCCGCCCGGAACGTCCTGGTGGTCGCCGCCGAGCAGGGCGGGCGGTACCAACGCTTCGTCTTCCGCTTCGACCCGGAGTGCCGCGCCTACGACTGCCGCACCGTGCCGGATGCCGCGCCGGACGTGAACCTCGCCGCGCTCGATACCGGCGTTTGCCTGCTGATGGGCGAGAACGACGAGCTGGAGGTCTTCTCCGCCCGCACGGGCGATCCGAACGTGAAGGCGCTGCGCGACCCGGCGCTCGGCGGCGACGCGCGCCTCTTCGCCCGGGGCGGGCAGGCGCTCTTCGCGCGCGGGCGGCGGCTCTACCGGTTCACCATGCGGGGGACGTGAGGCGGAGGCCGCTGTTCAGCGGCCCTTGCCCCGGCCCTTACGAGGAGCCGGCGGATCGGTTGGCAGCAGGGGTCACCGCCGCCGCGGTGCGCTTCGCGCGCGTCCGGGCGCCCTTCGCGGGTCCGGCCGAGGATGGTCCCACCGCCTCCCTGCGGGCGCGGGGCCGCGCGGCCGCCGACGCCTCCCCGGCCGCCGGGGCTGCCGCCGCCGGGCCATCCGGGGAAGGCTCCGCGCCCGGGGTCTCCGGCTCATCACCCAGGATGGTAGCGACTCCGTCCCACCGCTCCGTTGGAAAGAGGAGCTGCCAGGCGAAGGCGCGCCCTCGCCGGGTGTAATAGACGGCCATCGCGCCCTCCAGCGTCCGGTGCTTCGTCAGGCCGTCGCGGATCAGGCCCAGCGCCAGGTCCCGGCTCTCCACGTAGGCGATGCCGTGTCCGGTGCCGAGCCGCCACATCGTGTTCATCTCAGTGCTCGCTCCTCAATCGCGTCTTCGCGGTCATTATAGCAAACTCCTGTGTGCTCGTCAACCGTCCGGACATGCCGGATGGGGCCTCTTCATTACTACCACACACTGCGCCCCGGGGGCTGGCGAGGGCCTGCGTCCCCCAGACCCCTGGCCTGCGAGGGCGGTGGCCGCTGGTCCGAAGCGGTGGTGTGGGCGAGTTGCCTCGGAGCGCCGGTGCCCAACCGGCTGGCGGTGGGGTGAGGGGGGTGCGCTCGCCGAGAGACCGGCCCGATTCTCGGGCGCTCCGAGCAGTCTCCGGGACGCTCCTGATGGCTGACGGCACCATGAGCTCCAGGGCGGTGGGGTAATGACAAGGCCCTACGTGCCGGCGCCACGTGGAGGCCGCGCCCTACCCCGCAAACTCGTAGTGCGCGGGTTCCGCCCCGTGCCGGAGCACCCTGGCACAAGGTTGCGCGGTGGAGGGGGTCGAACCAAGAGGCGTGGGACGGCACCCACGTGGAAGGAAGAAGATCATGGGCTATCCACTCTCGAAGCTGTGCGCGCTGGCGAGCATCTCAGTCCTGGCTCCCGCCATCGGCGGGGCAGCCGCTGCCAGCGAGGACCTGGGAAACGGGTTCCTCGGCCATGGCGTTGCCACGCCCTCGAGCAACCGGCGCGGCATCGTCGCCACGGTGGATGGCGACGGCCGCAACGTGGTTCTGGTCTGGTTGAGCGACCACCGCGGAGGCTACTGCCTCCTGGTGATTGACGCCGAGACGGGGAAGAGCGATCAGGTGCCGCTCCCCTTTCCGCCCGGCGATTACCCCTACGCCTCCATTCTGTCGTCCGGCAACAAGTTCTACACCCACTTCAACAAGCACTTCATCGAGTTCGACCCGGCCCGGCGCGCGTTCACCTTCTGCCGCGAGACCGCCCCGCAGATGGCGATGGGCATGACCGAGGACGACAACGGCGTCATCTGGTCGGTCACCCACCCCAGCAGCGGCGTTGTCTCCTTCAACCCGAAGACGCGCGAGTTCAAGGACTACGGCCACGTCTATCCCCAGAATTGGCGGCAGTACCAACGCTATGTCGCCGCCGACGACGCCGGCTGGATCTACTTCGCCATCGGCAACACCGCGAGCCAGATCATCGCCTTCGACCCCGAGAGCGGCACCGCCCGGCCGATGCTCCCGGAGGGGGAGCGAGTCCTGGGCACCGCCTACGTCTACCGCGACCTCAACGGGAAGGTCTACGGCGTTCCCCTGCGCGGCGCGGAAGAGGGCTGGTACGAGTTCCACGGGGGTGAAGGGAAGCGCATCGGCAGGCTGAAACAGAAGCGCGAGAAGCCGATCATCACCCGCGACCAGATGCTGTTCCACGCCGACTTCCCGGACGGGAAGCGGCTGGTCACCTGCGACGTGCCGGGGCGCCTCCTCGAGGTTGAGGATCCGAAGACGGGCCAGGTGAAGCAGCTTCACTTCGACTATCAGAGCAACGGCGCGTACATCATGGGGCTGGCCGTCTCCCCCGACGGTACCATCAGCGGCGCCTCGGCGGCCCCCGCGCGCTGCTTCAGCTACGACCCGAGAACAGACCAGTTGGTCACCCGCCCGGCATACAGTCAGTGGAACGTCGTGGCCCGGCAAGGCGACCGCTTCTACGTCGGCGGCTACGGCGGCGGCTTCCTGCTCGAATGGGACCCCGCCAGGCCGTGGGTAGATACCGAGAAGGGGAACAAGGAGGGCAACCCCGCCTACCTGACCGACTGCACCCCCACCGTCCACCGCCCACACGACCTCCTGGCGCACCCCGACGGGAAGACGTTGATCCTGGCGGGCACGCCCGGCTACGGCTACACCGGCGGGGGCCTTCTCTTCTGGGACCGGGAGAGCGGCACCGGCACGCTCGTCGAGCACACGGCCATCCTCCCGCAGCACTCCACGCACGCCCTGGTGGCGCTCCCGGGAGGCAAGCTCCTCGGCGGCACCACCACCAACCCCGGCACCGGCGGCGAGAAGAAGGCGGAGGTCGCCGAGCTCTACCTCATGGACATGGCTGCAAAGCGCGTGGAGTGGCACCAGGCGCTCTTCCCCGGCGTGCAGGCATACATGGACCTCTTCCCGGGGCCGCGAGGTCTCGTCTACGGCTTCGCCAACCAGACGCGCTTCTTCGTCTTCGACCCGGTTGAGCGGAAGGTGGTCCACGAGGAGCAGACGGAGGCGCAGTTCGGGCCGACCACGTGGCACCAGGGGCCGCGCATCTTCGTGCCCGGCCCTGACGGGGCGGTCTACATCCTCTTTACGAAAAAGATCGCCCGCGTCAACCCGGAGACGTTCGCCATCGAGCTCCTGGCGGAGTCGCCCGTGACGATCTCCGCCGGGGGCGACTTCCTGGATGGCCGGATCTACTTCGCGGGGGGATCGCGTCTGTACAGCTACAAGCTGCGCGACTGAGACCGGGGCATGGCCGTCTACCGCACGGGGAATCTCCCCGAGCAGCGCCCGGGTGGCGCGGCATCGCGCTCTCGCGCCCGCGGCCGGAGCTACATGGCATCCTGCCCACGGTGAACGAGGCGCTCTTGCAGTACCGCGGATGGCGCTGGGATTCCGACATGAGGATCAGGTCGGTGGATCCAGGCCGTAGCGGCGGAAGACCTGCTCGCGCGTGCCCACCTCCGGGGGCACTTCCCGCAAGCGCATTCCCGGCAGGATGCTCAACTCTGTTGATGGAGGGGGGGGGTTCACCGGGATGAACGATGCCTTGGATGACGATGCCTGCCCTTGCGCTGCTCGCACTGCCGTCTTGTCTTCTGCCGCCTTCGCCTTCGTTCTGTTCGCAGGTGTCGCACGATATAACGAACATCCGTATGCTATCCTGCCGGGTGAGGCGGTTGCCCCCGAGGTTGAAGAGGAAGGCGAGGCCGCGGCTATGGAACCCACCCACCCACCCACCCGAACGACGAAAGGCCCCGCAGGTGAAACCACAACTTGTGGGGGGCTGCCGGGGGCAACGGGG
>JACQGM010000086.1 GCA_016199585.1 Armatimonadota bacterium | reverse complement strand
CGGCGGATATGATCCTGGTCAACCGGGCCTCGCTGCTGGCCCTGGAAGCACGGGTAGAGAGGCTGGAGGCCGCCGTGCGGCGAGCGCGGCAGGCGGAATGCCCCGTCGCGGCGCAGATCCCGGTCGGCTCGGTACTCGATGGCCTGGCTGCCTGGTTCGAGGCGCGCGCCGTGGGGAGCGGCCAGTGAGGACGAGCGGAGCGTGGCAGCCGGTGCTGGTGCTCGGAAACAGCGGCATCCCTGTCCGCCTGGAAAGGAGAGATGCCCACGCAGGTGAACTCACACTAATGTTCTGTATAGTCATCTTTTCAGGAAGAAAGCGGTCAGAATTTCAGGAGGACACACAGGGCAAACCAGCGGTGGAACTCGGGCCGATCCCCAGGGGCATCAGCTTCGCATCGGCCCTTCAGATCCGGTTGCTCACAGAGCTACTGCCTATCCCGTAGATACCAGGACCTCGCACTCTCCGTGGCACACATATCTATGGCTTCCTCGTCCGAGAGGGGGAAACCGTAGTGTTCGAGCACGGCTCGCACACAGGCAGGAAGACAGGTAACGCTATTCGTCTGGCGAAGGCGCGGTATCCTCAGCATCGAGGGCCTGCAGCAGCTCCATCCGTGAGGTGCTCCGCGCCGGGACTGCCGCTTCCTGCGGCGAGAGGAATAGATGGCCGTAGACGCCGGAGCGGCCCTTGATACCGATGTCCAGGCGCCAGCCATCGTCAGCCCATACCGGACCCCCACGCAGACGGCATCGCCCAGGTGGTGCAGGACGTAGATAGCCGCTCGGCGCCTGACCCCTTCACTGGACGTCCCCGGGAGCTCAGCATGATCCGTCTCGCGTGAAGCAGGACGCTGGGGGGGCGAAAACCGGTCACTCATGCGCGCCACCGCGGCCCCATACGGGAATCGGGGTCACCGGCCCGCTGAAGCCGCCGTGCGGCGTGCTGGTAGTCCGCGAAGGAACGCAGGAACTCCTCGTAGCTGCGTGCCAGGCCGGGGTGCTCCTGCCTCACTTTGTCGCGCTCGCGAAGCAGATCGATGTCCTCGCGGCGTAGTCTCGCGGATGTTGCGCCCACTTCGCCCTCGCTCTCATCGCCCCGGGACATGCACCAGATTCGGACTCACCCGCAACTCCCCGCACCCGCAACCCCAAGATCCCTCAGCGTCTTCTGAGTCCTCAGCGCCTCTGCGCTCCCCCGCTCCGCGCCTCGCCCGCCCTCACTCCACCGAAGGCCGCGGCAGCAGACCGGCGCGCTCGGCGATCTCCGGCACCTTGTGCTCCCACTCGATCGCCATCAGGTGGATGCCGGCGACGCCGGGGACCTGCTTCAGCTCCTCGATCTGATCCAGGCAGATGCGGATCCCCTCTTCCGTCGGGTCCTCGGCCTTCTCCATGCGCGTGATCAACTCGTCGGGCACGGTGACGCCGGCCACGGCGTCGCGCATGTACATCGCCATGCGTGCCGACTTCAGCGGCGTGATTCCCGCCAGGATCTTCACCTTCTCGTGGAGGCCGCGGTCCACCACCTGCGCCATCCACTGCTTGAAGCGGGGCATGTCGTAGATGCACTGCGTCTGGATGAAGTCGGCGCCGGCCTTCGCCTTCTTGTCCAGGCGGACGACGCGGTACTCGATCGGGTCGCTGAAGGGGTTCTCCGCCGCGCCGATGAACATCCGCGGCGGCACCACGGGGTCCTTCTTGCCGTTGCGGATCTCCTCGCCGCACTGGAACTTCCCCTCGTCGCGCATGGCGCGGACCATGTCCACGAGTTGGATCGAGTCCAGGTCGAACACGGATCGCGCACTGGGATGGTTGCCAAAGGACGGGTGGTCGCCGGAGAGACAGAGGAGGTTGCGGCAGCCGAGGACGTAGGCGCCGAGGATGTCGGACTGCATGGCGATGCGGTTGCGGTCGCGGCAGGTCATCTGGATCACCGGCTCGAGGCCGCGCTGCAGCGCCAGGACACCGGCGGCGATGCTGGAGATGCGCACCACGGCCGTCTGGTTATCGGTGATGTTGACGGCATCCACCTTGCCCTGCAGGAAGCCGGCCTTCCGGTCAATCACCGCGACGTCGACGCTCTTGGGCGGACCCAACTCCGCCGTGATTGCGAAGTGCCCCTCCGCCAGTACCTTCTCCAGGCGGCTGCCCGACTTGTAGCCGTTGCCTTCGCTCATAGCACCGCATCCTCCCGCACCACGCGCCGCGGGCCGCCGTCGTGCGCGGCCGACCAGTTCTTCGGCGGGCGTATCTCTTCCAGTAGATCCAGGCGGCCGAGGGCCTTCAGGCGGTCGTAGATCAACTGCCACCCGCACTGGATGTTCTTCTGATCCACCTCGCACATGCCGTTCTGCGAGCCGCCGCACGGGCCGTTGAGGAGGCTCTTGGAGCAGCGCGCGATGGGACAGATGCCGCCGGTGAGGCTGAGCAGGCAGTCGCCGCAGGCCAGGCAGCGCTCGACCCAGACTCCCGGCTGCTCCGTCACGCCGATGCTCTTGGTGTTGAGCCCCGGCAGCACGCGGACGCCCTCGAGCACCTCGGCCGTGAAGCCGACTCCGGCGCCGCACGCCATCGAGAGGATGGCGTCGCACTCCTGCGCGTCCGCGCGCGCGCCGTCGATGTACTCGCGGTCGCACTGGCGCTCGACGGTGGCTTCGACGAACTCCTTGCCCGGCTCGGCCATGCGCAGCGCCGAGGCCAGGATAGCCGCCTCTTTCTCGCCCCCCGCCATGCACACGGTCACGCACGTGCCGCACCCGAGGACGAGCACCTTCCGGTACCCCTCCAGCATCTCGCGGATCTCGGCGATCGGTTTTCTCTCTGCGATTACCATAGCTCGTGTCCAAAGTGCCTAGAGTTTAGAGTGTCTAAAGTGCCCAAAGCTGCTCCGGGTCGCTCGTCGCCAGTATGCTGCCCAAGGCGCCCTCCGCGCTCGGTGCCCCAACTCCAGGCACTCTAGCTCACTCTAGGCACTGAGTCGCATCTTCGCCGACTCGATGGTGTTGTAGAGCAGCATCGTGATCGTCATCGGGCCCACGCCGCCGGGGACGGGCGTGATCGCTCGCGCCTTCGGCTTGACGCTCTCGAAGTCCACGTCGCCCACCAGGCGGAAGCCGCGCGGTCGGCTGGCGTCCTCGATGCGGTTCACGCCCACGTCAATCACCACCACGCCCTCGCGGACCATGTCGCCATTCACCGTGTTGGGCCGGCCGGCGGCGACGATCAGAATATCCGCCTGGCAGGTGTACTGCGCCAGATCCTTCGTGCCGGTGTGGCAGATGGTGACGGTGGCGTTGGCGCCGGGCTTCTTCTGCAGCAGGATGTTGGCCACCGGCTTGCCGACGATATTACTGCGACCGACGATAACCACGTGCTTCCCATCGGGGTTGAAGCCGCTGCGCACCAGGATCTGCTGCACCCCGTGCGGGGTGCAGGGGAGGAACGCCGGCTCCCCGATCATCAGCTTGCCCAGGTTCACCGGGTGGAAGCCGTCCACATCCTTGTCCGGGTCGATCTTGTAGAGAACCTTCGTCTCGTCAATGTGCTTCGGCAAGGGGAGCTGCACCAGGATGCCGTGGATCTTCGGGTCGTTGTTGAGCTGATCCACCAGCTTCAGCAGCTCCTCCTCGGCGAAATCGGCGGAGCGCCGGTGCTCCTCGGAGTGGATGCCCATCTCCTCGGCCGCCTTCTGCTTGGCGGTGACATAGGAGATCGAGGCAGGATTCTCGCCGACGAGGACGACGGCCAGCCCGGGCACCAGGCCGTGCTCGGCCTTCAGCCGCTTCACCTCGGCCGTCATCTCGGCGCGCATCTCCTCGGCAATCTGCTTACCATCCAGAATAAGCGTCTCCACGGTTGAACCTCCCAGCAACGGAGTGAGCTAAAGTGAGCTAGAGTGGCTAGAGTGACTAGAGTGTTCCGGACCACCGCCGTCTTCGGGCCCGCCCCGGGGCGCGCCAAACTCGTCCCAGTCACGTCAGTTACTCCGGCTACTCTAGTCACTCTAGCTTACTTTCGCCACTTTAGAGGGCCCCAGCTTCTTGATCCGCTCGGTCATCTCGTTGACGGCGGCGACAAACTTCGGGGCTTCGGCCGACGACATGTTGAACATCTCCAGGCGCTCGCCGCCGACGCCGATCTCCTCCAACAGCGCCTTGATGTAACCCACGCGCTTCTTCGCCCGGATGTTCCCCTCCAGGAAGTGGCAGTTGCCCTCCAGGCACCCGGCCACGAAGACGCCGTCGGCCCCCTCCTCGAACGCCTTCATGAGGAAGATCGGATCCACCTTGCCCGTACACATCAGGCGCACGATGCGCACATTGGGCGGATACTGCGCGCGCATGGACCCCGCCAGGTCCGCCGCCGCGTAGGCGCAGAACTGGCAGCAGAAAGCGACTATCCTCGGTTCGAAGCCGTTGTCTTCGCTCATATGATCAAGACCTCACACCACCAGTTTCGCCAGCACCTGCTCATCCTTGTAGTGCCCCACCTGGATCGCCCGCGCCGGGCAGGCGGCGGCGCAAGAGCCACAGCCGTGGCAGCTCGCCGTCTCGATGAAGGCGGCGCTGTCGCGGATCACCGGCACGTCGTAGGGGCAGACGCGCACGCAGGTGAGGCAGGCCGCGCACCTCTCCTCGTCTACCCGGGCCACCATGCCGCCCACCTGGAGCACATCCTTCGAGAGGATCACCGCCGCGCGGGCCGCGGCGCCGCGCGCCTGGGTGATCGTCTCCTCAATCGGCTTGGGCGAGTGCGCCAGGCCGCAGAGGTACATCCCGTCGCTGGCGAAGTCGAGTGGGCGCAGCTTCAGGTGCGCCTCCAGGAAGAACCCATCCGCGTCCAGCGGGATCTTCAGCTTCTGCGCCACGTCCGGCGCGCTCGGGTGCGCCCGCACGGCGCTGCTGAGCACCAGCGCGTCCGGCGTCAGCCGCAGCGGACGGCCCAACACCGGGTCGGTAACGGTGACCTCCAGGCGACCGTTCTCCGCGCGCACCACCGGCTTGCTCTCCGGCTCGTAGCGGACGAAGAGCACCCCCGCCTCGCGCGCCTTGCGGTAGGCCACTTCACGCGTTCCGTAGGTGCGCACATCGCGATACAGGACAGTGACCTGCGCCTCCGGGTTCAGCCGCTTCAGGCGCAGCGCGTTCTTCACCGCCTCGGTACAGCAGACCCGGCTGCAGTAGACGTGTTCCTCGTCGCGGCTGCCGACGCACTGGATCATGACGATGTGGTTAGGCAGCGACGGGAGACCGGAGACGGGAGACGAGCCGGACGGCGCGCTGCCGGTCCCCGGTCGCCGGTCCCCGGTCGCCGATGCACTCTCCCACACGCCGAGCTTCGCCTCCAGCTCGAGCTGGGTGAGAACCTGCGGGTCCTCGCCGTAGAGGTACTCGCTCGGCTTATACTCCGCGCCGCCCGTGGCGACGATGACAACGCCGTGATCGATCTTCACCGGCTCGCCCTGACTCTGGATCACCGTGTGGAAGCGGCCGACGTGCCCGGTGAAGTCTTCCACCTCGGCGTGGGTGTAGAGGGTGATGCGCGGCTCGCTCTCCACCTGCCTCACCAGGTCTTCGAGGAGGGCGCGCGGGTCCTCGCCGTCCACCGTCGCGGTGATGTCGCGCAGACGCCCGCCGAGCCGGTCCTCTCGCTCCACAAGAGAGGTGTCGAAGCCCTGGCGGGCGAGGGAGAGCGCGGCCGTCATGCCGGCCAGGCCGCCGCCGATCACCAGGCCCTTCTTCACCACCTCCAGGCTCGTTTCGAAGAGAGGCTGCAGCGTGGCGGCGCGCTGCACCGCCATGCGCGTCAGGTCCTTCGCCTTGTCGGTGGCCCGGTCCGGCTCATTCGCGTGGACCCACGAGCACTGGTCGCGGATGTTCGCCATCTCGAAGAGGTACTTGTTCAGGCCCGCTTCGCGGAGCATCTCCTGGAAGAGCGGCTCGTGCGTCCGCGGCGTGCAGGAGGAGATGACGACGCGGTTCAGACCCTTCGCCTCGATGATCTCCTTGATCTTCCGCTGCGTGTCGGTCGCGCAGGTGTAGAGGTTGTCCTCGGAGTGAACCACGTTGCCGAGGGTCTCCGCGTAGGCCGCCACGTCCTTCACGTCCACGACGCGCGCGATGTTGGAGCCGCAGTGGCAAATGAAGACGCCCACGCGGGGAGCCTGGCCGTTCAGTTCCTTCTCCGGCGGATAGACCTGCGGCGCCACCAGAGTGCCGCGCGCCGGCGCCAGCAGCTCGGCGGCGAGGGCCGCGGCGCTGCTGGCGGACATGACCGTCTCGGGTATATCCATCGGGTTCTCGGCGACGCCGCAGGTGAAGACGCCGCCGCGCGAGGTCATGTTCGGTGTGAAGGTGCCGGAGCGGACGAAGCCAAAGTCATCCAGCGCGATCCCGGCGCTCCGGGCGAGATCCTGCGTCTCCGCCGAGGGCTTCAGGCCCACCGAGAGGACCACCAGATCGAACTCCTGCTCCTTCACCTCGCCGTTCTCAGTGGCGTGCTGGATGATCAGGTTGCGCGTGCCCGGCTGCTCCTTCACGGTGGAGGCGATGCTCTTCACGTACTGGACGCCGCTATCCCGCTTCGCCCGCTCGTAGTAGCGCTCGAAGCCCTTGCCGAAGGCGCGCAGGTCGTTGTAGAAGATGGTCGGCTGGATCTCGGCGTCGTGCTCGCGCGCGATGATCGCCTGCTTGGTGGCATACATGCAGCAGACGGAGGAGCAGTAGCCGTTGCCGCACTCCGTATCGCGCGAGCCGACGCACTGGATCCAGGCGACGCGCCGGGGCGCCTGGTGATCGGAAGGGCGCAGCACGTGCCCCTCGAACGGGCCGGAGGCAGAAAGGATCCGCTCGAACTCCAGACTCGTGATCACGTTCGGGTAGCGCCCGAAGCCATATTCGGGGCGCAGCGTCGGGTCGAATCGATCGTAGCCGGTGGCCAGGATGACGGCGCCCACCCCCAGCTCGCGCGTGGCTTCCGCCATGTCGTGCTGGATGCAGTTCGCCTTGCAGACGTAGACGCAGTTCAGGCACTCGGAGCAGATGCCGCAGGAGAGGCAGCGCTCTGCCTCCGCCTTCGCCTGCTCCTCGGTGAGGCCCAGCTCCACTTCGGCGAAGCTCCCCAGGCGCTCGGCGGCGGGCAGCTCGGCCACTCCCTGGCGCGGCGCCATCCTGATCTCGCCGCGGCGCATCCGCGCCTGGATGTCCTCGGCGGTGAGTTCCGCGACGGGCAGTTTGGGGGTACGGGGGTCCGACCGGGGACGGGAGACGGGGGGCGTGTCTCCGGTCTCCGGTCTCCGGTCTCCCGTCGTCTCCCCCACACTCCCATACTGAAGATACCGGGCGATGGACTGCGCCGCCCTGTGCCCGGCGGCGATCGCATCAATGACGAAAGTGGTGCCCGTGGTCACATCGCCGGCGGCGAACACCCCCGGGTGACCGGTGGCCAGCGTCGCCGGGTCCACCTGGAGCGTCCGCTGACGCGTGATGGCGACCGCCGTCTCGTTCGGGATGAAACTCAGGTCGGGGCTCTGCCCCACCGAGAAGATGACGTTGTCGCACGGAACGAAGTGCTCGGAGCCTGCCACGGTCGCCGGGCGGGGGCGCCCGCTCTCATCGAGGGGACCGGGCTCCGTCCGCACGCACGTCATTCCCGTCACCCGGCCCGTCTCCCCGGTGATCGCCACCGGAGTGACCTGCCAGTGGAAGACGACGCCTTCCTCCTCACACTGCCGCATCTCCTCGGGCGCGCCGGTGGCGTCGTCGCGCGTGCGCCGGTAGTAGACGTCCACGTCGGCACCGAGGCGTCGGGCGGTGCGCGCCACATCCATGGCCACGTCTCCCGCGCCGATGACGGCCACTCGTTTCCCCAGCGGCGGCGGGTTGCCCAGGCGAACCTCCCGCAGGAAGCTGGTGTTGATCAGCACGCCCTCCAGATCCGCCCCGTCGATCCGCAGCTTCTGCCCTTCGTGGGCGCCGACGGCAACGAGCACGGCCTGGAATCCCTCGTTGAAGACCCGGGCCAGGTCGTTGATGCGGGTATTCAGGCGCAGCTCCACCCCCAGGTCGAGGACGTCCTGGACCTCGCGCTCGATCAACTCGGCAGCGAGACGGAACTCGGGGATGCCGACGCGCAGCATGCCGCCGGCCACCGGCAGCGCCTCGAAGACGGCGACGCCGTAGCCCATCTTGCAGAGATCCTGCGCGGCGGTGAGGCCGGCCGGCCCGGATCCGATGACGGCAACGCGCTCCGGGTGGACTCGCTCCGCCGGCTCGACGGGCCCGCGCGGCCCCGAGTAGATCGTGTCGGTGACGAACCGCTTGAGGGCGCGGATACTGACGGGCTGATCCACTTTGTTGCGGCTGCACGCGTCCTCGCAGCGGTGGTTGCAGATGCGGCCGCAGATGGCGGGGAAGGGGTTGTCTTCCTTGATGGTACGGAGCGCATCCTCGTAGCGGCCCTCGCGGATGAGAGCGACGTAGCCCTGGGCGCGCTGCCCGGCGGGGCAGGCATCGCGGCAGGGAGCGACGCCCCGCTTGGCGATGGCGTAGGCGCTCGGCACCGCCTGGGGGTAGAGCTTGTGGATCGCCTTCTGCTCGGCCAGCCCCTGGTTGAAGCGGTCCGGGATCGGGATCGGGCAGACGCTCTCACAGTCGCCGCAGCCGGTACACTTCTCGATGTCAATGAAGCGCGGGCGGGCACGCACCGTCACCTTGAAGTCGCCCGCCTCGCCGGCGACGTCCATCACGTCGCTGTCGAGCACCAGCTCGATGTTGCGATGGCGGCCCACCTCCACCAGCTTGGGGGAGATGGTACACATGGCGCAGTCGTTGGTGGGGAAGGTCTTGTCGAGCTGCGCCATGCGCCCGCCGATGGCGCTGGACTTGTCGGAGAGGTAGACCTTGAAGCCGGCGTCCGCCAGGTCGAGTGCCGCCTGCATCCCGCCGATGCCCGCGCCGACGACGAGAACAGAGCCAACGGGCTGCCCGTTCGCTTTGTGACCGTTGTTCATCATATCGTTCCCAGCAGAGGCCGCGGATCCACCAGGTGCTTCTTCCACCAGGCTTCGGGCTTCGGGTGGCCCATCGCCAGGCCGATGAGCTCGCTGATGTAGAAGATCGGGAGCTGGTAGTCGCGCCCCAGGGCCTGCGCGGCATCCTTCTGGCGCGTGTCCAGGTTGCCCTGGCACATCGGGCAGGCGGTCACCAGGGCGGCGGCCCCGGCCTCCACCGCCCGGGTCATCAGCCGGTCAATAAGACGGCCCACCACGTCGGGACGGCCCAGCACCAAGCCGCCGCCGCAGCAATCCGTCTTGTAGGACCAGGGCACGGCGGTGCCGCCCAGCGCCTCCACCACGCGGTCCATCGTCTCCGGGGCCTCATAGTCGGCTGCGCCGGTGATCTTCGGCGGGCGCACAAGCAGGCAGCCGTAGTAGCAGGCCACCTTCAGCCCCCGCAGCGGCCGCTTCACCCCGGCCCGGATGCGCTGGAGCACGTCGGGATCGGCGAGGAGGTCGAGCATGCTGCGGATGGCGACGCCGTCGCGGTACTCCATCCCGACCGCCTCGCCGAACTTCGCGCGCAGGCCGGCATCCTCCGTCATCGCCGCCTGCGCCACCTTCGAGCGCCCGTAGCAGGCGGCGCAGGGGATGAATAGATCCTTGTCCGCCTTCGCCGCGAGGGCGATGTTCCGTGCCGGCAGGAGCACGCTCAACTCGTGGTCCACCGCGTGGGCAGAGCTGGCGCCGCAGCAGTTCCAGTCCTCCAGCTCCTCCAGGCGGATGCCGAGCAGCTCGCACACCGCCCGCGTCGAGGCATCGTACTCCGACGCGGTGCCGTGCAGCGAACACCCCGGATAGTAGGAAAGAACCTGGTCCATAGCTCTCCCGAGAGTGCGGAGCTAGGAGTGCCTGGAGTGCGCTAGAGTGACTAGAGTGAGCTGCGATGGCACCGCACTATGGCCAACTGGATTGAGCGCGGTCACTCCTAACTCTAGTCACTCTAGCGCACTCCAGGCACTCTAGTTCACTCTAGGCACTCTCTCCTTCAGCCACTTCCGCCCCTTGACGCCCTTGGGCAGCAGCTTCAGCTTGCCGCGGCGAAACATCTCCCATCCCAGGGCCACATCCCGGGTCCAGTTGCGGGTACGCAGCTTGTGGCGGGCCACCAGGAACATCTCGTGAACGCGGCCGCGCGCCCGGATCTCGGCCAGGAAGGCCGCGTGTGTCGCTACGATGCCCGGCTGCGACGGCGTCACGTTCTCCCGCAGCGCGATCTGGCGGAGCGTGTCCATCAGGTGAGCGATGTCCACCCCGTTCGGGCACCGGGTGGTGCAGGTCTCGCAGGAGGCGCAGAGCCAGATCGTGTCGCTGCGCAGCACCTCCTCCTTCAGGCCGACCTGCACGCAGCGGATCACCTGGTTGGGCAGGAGATCCATGACGAAGGTGAGCGGGCAGCCGCTGGAGCACTTCACGCACTGGAAGCAAGGGGAGATCGTGGCCCCTCCCGCCTTCTCCACCTGTCGCAGGAAGGACGGGTCGGGAGTGACGGCCGTCGGGGGCGAGGCGCTGCCCCCTGCGGACGCTATCTGTTCCATATCGTCTCTGTCCCCACCCGGCCCGGGGGGCCGGGCACTGCCGTCCAAGGAGGTCGCGCTCACGTGTTCTGCGTCGGAAGGTGAGGCAGCGGGCCTTCGCGGCGGCAGGATCCGAGGTGACCTCAAGGCCCCGCTCTGAAACGGGAGTTCCCCTAACAACCCGTATTTTACCATTCCTCTCGCCGTCTGTCTATCGGGGAATGGCTGGTTTTGCGGTCAGGGTATTCCCCGATCCAGCATCGGGAGACCGGCTCATGACCAGTCGCCGGCGAGCACCGGCGGCGCCTCTCGGGCGAGTGCCGCCGGGCTCGGAATGGGCAGCGCATTGCCGGACGCGCCGACGAGAGGATCGGCGGCCCACTGCCCCGGGATGAGACGGGCGGCACCGGGTTTAGCATCGCACACCACCGGAAAAAGAGAGGCGCAGGGAATGGGTCATGTCACTTCCCTGAGGAGGGGAATGCAATGGAGAGAGAGAGAGGCGAGGAGATCCACATCACCCCGACGGGACACACGCCCGAGCGCGGGGTTGCGGGTGGCGCCGCCCCGGCGGCTGCCGCATGGCCCGCAACCGGCCTCGAGCGACTCAGTTGGGGCGCTGTGTGGTCCGGCTTGCTGGTCGCGCTCGCCACGCAGATGATCCTCAGCGCCTTCGGGCTGGGGTTGAACCTGTACGGGCTCACGGAGAGCGCCACGGGCGGCATCGCGCCCAACCTGAGCGCCCTCGGCCTGTGGACCGCGATCTGGGCGTTGATATCGCTCTTCCTGGGCGGCCTGGTCGCGGCGCGCCTGGCCAACTCGCTCACGGCGATGAACGGCATCTGGCACGGCATCGTCGTATGGGCGCTGACCCTGGCGCTTGGCACGCTGCTCACGGCCCTTGGCATCACGGGCGTCTTCGGCTTCCTGTCGCCGAGGATGATGGCGGCGCCGGGGTTCGGCATGGGCGACATCATGAACACCGCCTGGGGCTTCTTCATCGGCTCCCTGCTGGGCCTGGGCGCCGCCGTGCTGGGCGGCTGGCTCGGCAGGCGCAGCGACGTGACGCACGGCCGGGTAGCGGCGAGCTGACAACGGGTGGAACAGGCGGGCCAAGGGATGGTGCGTGGCGAGTTCGGTTCGCTCGCCACGCACCATCCCTTGGCCCGCGCACGATGCCCAACCTCATCCGGCACGGTCGGTGCCGCGCGGCTCACCATTCGGCTCCGTAGGTGGCGCCAACGCCCAGCGTCCAGTTCAGCGACCCGACGTCCACGCAGAAGCCGCGCGGCAGCGTGACGCGCGCGACCAGGTTCGGGTGAGAGCCGTCGAACTCGGCCAGGGCGGTAGCCCACGGGTGAACGGGCACGGAGAGGCTGGCGAAGAGGTTGCCGAAGACGCCTCTCCCGCCGCCGACGGCCAGCTTCACCGGCTGCTTCGGCCAGGGCAGGCCGATCCGCTTGAGCCCTACCACGTACTGACCGTCATCCTCCCCGCGGGCGACATCCCACAGGCCCACGCCGACGGCGATCGCCGGTGCCCACTCGCTCTCGCGGAGAAGCATGTACTTCAGGTTGAGGCCGAACTCGGTCGGCTCCGCGCCGGGGCGAGAGGGATCCGCCACGGTGGCGCCCACCTCCACGCTGCCCCGCGGGCTGTAGCTGACCGCGATGTGGTTGCGGTGCTCACGGTAGCGCAGCGAGAGCGCGTAGCGGCCTCCGCCGAGCGTCACCGCCGACGGAGTCAGGATGGCGCCCGAAGGCCCGTAGAACGACGGGGTGGGAGGGTCGCTGCGGGCGGGGCAGAGCGATGCGAGGGTGCAGAGCGTGACAGCCAGTGACAGGCGCAAGGCGAGCGTCTCCTTCCACCCGGCAATCGGGGCGCGATCCCCGGGGCATCGGTGGGACGGGCGTCGGGCCGGGGTCCTTCCATCGGCGGGATTCTAGCACAGACGCCAGATCGGGTCAAGCACGGGTGCGCCTGCGCCGCTTGGTCCCGGCCGCGCGGCCACCACCGGTGGCCGGGATCCGCCGCTATCCCCCCGGCGCGGCCGGCAGCTCGAAGGAGAAGCGTGATCCCTTGCCATGCTGGCTCTCCACCCACACGCTGCCGCCGTGCGCCTCCACCACGCCCTTCACGAAGAAGAGACCCAGCCCGGTGCCGCGAATGGTGGTGTGCGCCTTCGTCTCCACCCGGTAGTAACGCTGAAAGAGCTTCCCGATCATCTCCGGCGGGATGCCCAGGCCCTGATCCGCCACGCTGACCCGCACCCGGCCGCCCCGCGCGCTGGCCGACGTGACGACGGTGCCGCCGCCTGGCGAGTACTTGATGGCGTTGCTGAGGATGTTCGTCATGACCTGATGAATCTTCTCGCCGTCGGCCATGATGATCGGGAGCGGCTCCGGCACTTGCAGCACCAACTCGTGGCGGCTGGTGAACGTCCGCTGCGCGCCGACCGCCCGCTCCAGGAGCTCGGGCACGTCCACCGGACCCAGGACAAGGTCCAAACCGCGCCCGGCCTCCATGCGCGAGACGTCGAGCACCTCATTGACCAGAGACAGGAGGCGGCGGCACTCGCCGACCATGATGCCGCAGAACTCCTCCCTCATGGCCGGCTGGATGTTGGCGTCGGGGCTGCGCAGCATCTCCGCGAAGCCCAGGATGGATGTGACGGGATTGCGCAGCTCGTGCGAGACGAACGAGACGAGCTCCGTCTTCAGGTCGCTGATCTCCTTGAGGTCGGTAACATCGGTGAGCACTGCGATGCAGCCGCCCAGGCGACCCCGCTCGTCGCGGAGGGGCGAGACGTTGGCCGAGAACACGCGCCGCTCGTCGCTCGCCGCCGGCAGGGCGATCTCCTTCACCACGCTCATGCCGTCGCTCCCCCGCGCCTCTTCGATCACCGCCAGCAGCGCCTTCCCCGTCGGCCAGCGCCGCAGCCCACCCCCCACCGCGTCGCGGGCGGGGATGCCGAGCATCGCTTCGGCCGTCGGGTTGAGGAACGTGATCCGCCCGGCGCGGTTGATGGCGATGACGCCGTCGGCCATCCCGTCCACGACCGCCTGGATCTTCGCCTTCTCGTGCTCCAGCAGGTGGTTGGCGTGGATCAACTCGCGGTTGGCGAAGCTCACCTCCCCCTGCAAGCGGTGGTAAAGGCGGGCGTTTTCGATGGCGACTGCGGATTGGTCGGCCAGGCTGGCGAGGAAGCGCAGCTCGTCGCCGCTGAAGCTGCCCCCGGCGGTGCGCTGGCTGATGTTGAGCACGCCGACGGCGCGGCCACGCACCCGCAGCGGCACGCACATCGCCGCATCAGGTACCTCACGGTCGCGCGCCACCAGCGAGCGTTCGTCCACCTCGCCCTCAGCCAGGATGATCGGCACTCCGGACTGCGCCACGGCCCCGGCGATGCTCTCCCCCACCCGCACCCGCGTCCGCTGGATGATCTCGCGGCTGAGGCCCACTGCGTGCGCGATGCGCAGCTCGTGCTCCTCTGGATCGATCAGCATGATCGAGCCGGAGCGCGCCCCGAGCACGTGCGTGGCGCGGCGGAGCGTCTCCCGCAGCACCCGCCCGAGGTTCAGCGACGAAGTGAGTGCCTGCCCGGTACGGTAGATCGCCCTCAACTCGCTCATGCGCCGCTGCAGGCTGTGGTAGAGGCGCGCGTTCTCAATCGCCGCGGCCGCCTGGCGGGCGAACACCAGCAGCATGCGCACGTGCGCCCCCCCGAAGTCTTCGCCTTCGGGATCGCTGATGTTGAGAACACCGATCGTGCGCCGGCGGACGCGCAGCGGGGCGCTGATCGCCGAGTCGAGCCGGTTGCCCCCCGACAGCGAATCGGGCGCGCGCTCCTCCCGGTGCAGGAGGCGCGGACGGCTGTGGAGGAACACCCACCCGGCGATCCCGTCACCGGCGCGCACGCGGGCCCGCTGGATCACCTCCGGCGGCAGGCCGCGCGCCACGGCGATGCGCAGCTCCCCGGAGACTTCATCCAGGAGCATCAGCGACCCGGCGCGAGCCCGCAGGAGCTCCATCGCCTCGCCCAGGGCTTCATCCAGCGCGGGTACGAAGGGCACACTCTCACTATCCATCAGCCCTGCTCCGCCCCGCGCCAACGCGGGGCCCGGTCGCTGCTCTATGGCACGCCCGCGCCTGCCGGCGCCCGCGCCGCCGTGTAGGCCACTCGCCGCACGACATCGCCCACCAGCTTCAGGGAGCGCGCGCTGCACTTGTCAGGAGTATCCTCGACCGTGTGCCAGTACGGGTAGTCGAAATCAATGACGTCAATCACGGGGATGCCGCGCTGGAGCAGCGGGATGTGGTCGTCCTCGATGGTGTGGCGCACCGAGGGCCGGAAGTGCTCGATACCAAGCTCCTCGGCCGCCCGCCAGACGCGGTCCACGACGGCCGGCGCCCGGTCCTGAGAGTGGCGCTCGCGGTAGATCTGGAGGTCGGCGTCGCCGACCATATCGAGCAGGATGCCGTAGCGGAACGGGCCGCCCACCGGGTGCTCCGCGAAGTAGCGCGACCCGATGAACATCGTCTCCAGCGTTCGACCCCAGTCTTCGCCATCGAAGAGGACCACCGTGACGCCGACGGGGGGCGGCGCGGCGCGGAAGAGGCGAGCCATCTCCAGGAGCACAGCCACCCCGGATGCCCCGTCGTTGGCGCCCGGCACCGGCTTCGAGCGGTTGGCGGGATCGGGATCCTGATCGGCGAAGGGGCGGGTATCCCAGTGGGCGCAGAGGAGGATGCGGTCGCTTTCCTCCGGACCGAACCTCGCGATCAGATTAACCATCTGCACCACGGTGTGGGGCGCCAGGTAGGTGAACTCCTGCTCCCGGGTGCCCGGCCCCAGCGCCGCCGCCAGGACCCGCCGGGCCTCCCGGTGCGTCTCCGTGCCGGGAACCCGCGGGCCGATCTCCACCTGGCGCCGCAGCCACTGCATCGCCCGCTCCCCGTCGAACTCCGGGGCGTCCACCGCCGGGCGGGAAGCGCCGGTTCCCTGCGCGTGGCAGCCAGGAGTGCCGAGGAGCATGAGGAGAAGGCCGAACCCGAGGGAGAGGCGGTGGCCCCTGAATGGGGTGGCTGGATCCTTGGCTGCGCCTTCCCCGCACAAGGAGAGCGGCGTCCGCCGGGCGCTCGATCCACCCAACCATCCAACTACCCAACCACCCAGCCACCACGCTCTCACCATGCCGATCACCCCTGTCTATCGGCCCGGAGCCAGCCGGTCGGCCAGCCACGCGGGCAGGCCGGCGGCGTGGATGCGGGCCTGCGCCGCGCCGACATCATAGGGCACGCGCAGGCACGCCACCGTTCCGCTCTCGGTGTCATAGACGCCGCAGGCTGCGTCGGGGTTGCCGTCGCGCGACTGGCCCACCGCCCCGCAGTTCACCAGGCACTCGCAGTCCGGCGCGAGCGCCAACGGCTGCCCCGGACGGAAATCCAGGCGGGCGCACAGCCGCCGCCCCCGCGGGCGCGCGAAGGCGCCGGGAACATGGGTGTGGCCGACGAAGCAGAGCGGCTCGCGCCGGACATCCAGACCGGCCGTTGCCCCGAAGGCGTCCATGATGTAGCCGGCCACCGGGTTGGCCGGCGAGCCGTGCGCGAGCAGGAAGGCGCTGCCGGAGGCGGTCTCCGGCAGCGCCGCCAGGAACTCGCGGTTCTCCGGCGTGAGCACGCGCGCCGTCCACTCCAGAGCCGCGCGGGCGTGGTCATTGAACCACTGCAGGTCGAACGCGCCGATGGCGGCCCGGTCGTGATTCCCCACCACCCGCAGCCCCGGGAGCGAGCGCACCCGCTCGCAACAGGCGTTCGGGTCGGCGCCATAGCCGACGACATCGCCGAGGCAGAGATAGGCGTCCACCCGGTCCGCGCTCAACCGCTCCGCGACGGCCTCCAAGGCTTGCAGGTTCCCGTGGATGTCCGACACGATGCCGTAGCGCATGGGGGGTTCCGCGTTCCGCGTTCAAGGTTCAACGTTCAAGGTTCAACGTTTGATGTTCGATATCGAGTGTTCGGCAACTGTTGGCACGAGCGGCCTCCGGGCCAAACGGGACCCGATCCCAACGTTGAACGCGGAACGTTGAACGTTGAACGCGGAACGCGGAACGCCACCTCAGAAGTTGAACGTCTGGCTCGCCACGATCGGCGTATCGCCTGCGTAGGCGATGGAGAGGCCCAACAGCGACACCCCCGCGGCGAAGCCCGACTTCTGGTTGTAGCCGACGCGGAAGATGCCGAGATCCAGGCCGGCGCGGAATTGCGCTTTGCCGTCGGCCGTGCTCTGGCCGGTAACATCCAGGATGTCGGCGGCGAGCCGCACCGGACCGGGGCCGCGGAAGGCGACGCCCAGGTTGTACGTGCGCGGCAGCACGTTCTCGCCCGCGGGCGCCACGCCGGCGGTGGACGGCACGTCCAGGCCGGACTCGATCAAGTTGTTCACGGTGAAGGCGACCGTGGTGCGAGGCAACGCGGCCGGCTGCCAGAGGAGGCCGACGTCCAGCCCGATCTTGGTGTCGTGGAGGGACGTCCGGTCATCGGCGCCGGTCGGCTGCTGGGTGGTCACGTTCCCGGCGGTATCCTGCTGAACGACCCAGTGGTTGTAGTAGGTGCGGGCGGCCTTGGCGCGGAAGCCAAGGTGGAGGTCGCCGCCCCCCAGCTTCTCCCGGAGGGCGCCCGGCGCGCGGAAGCCAAACCCGACCGAGGGCGCGAGGTAGGTGGCGCCGAAGACGTCGGCGCTCGCCGCCACGCTCGAGCCCGAGGGGGCGACGGTGACGCTGTTGAGCCGGTGGCGGGATTGGGAGCGCAGGCGGAAGTCCACCGGGCCGACGGCGAGCCCCATGCCGGAGTTGACGCCGATGCTCACGCCGTCGCGGGCGTCTCGGAAGTCGTTATACATCTCGAGGGCTTCGGAGGCGCTGACGCTGAAGTCGCTCAGCTTCCCGAGGGCGTCCCACACATTCACGCCTTCGACGCGCCAGCCGAAGTTCGGCCACTCCACATCCAGGCGCCGGCTCCGCGGGAGCGAAAGCGCCGCCGGGTTCACCAGCGCGGCCTGCGTCGGGTTGTCGATGATCGCCAGGCCGGCGCCACCCATGCCGATCAGCCGCGCTTCGTAGCCGAAGCTGAGGTCGGCGCGCGCCGGCAGAGCGCCAGCGATCAGGTACACGGCAAGGAACGCGGCGCACCACCCAAGGGTCTTTCTCATGAGGTGCATTCTCCTCTCAGCGGGCCGCGCCATCGCGCCGGGCGAGCAGCGGGTAGAGAACAGGGAGCGATGGCATCGGCGGCCCGGTCAGTGCCTCTGCGGCAGTATAGCACGCAGGCGCATCCGCTGTCAACGGGCGTGCAAGCACAGGAATCGAGCGATGCCGGCACGAATATGGGTCGAGGAAGGAGTTGCTCGAACACGATGAAAATTCGAGTGTTGCCCCCGGGTGTGGAGGTGGACGCCGCGCCCGGGCAGCCGCTGCAGGATGCGCTGTTCCCGCTGGGAGTCGAGTTCCCTTGCGGCGGCCGCGGCCGCTGCAAGGGGTGCCGCGTGCAGGTGATCGAGGGGACGCTGCCCCCTCACCCGATGGACCTGGCGCTCTTCACCCCCGGTGAGATCGCCGAGGGGTGGCGCCTCGCCTGCCGCGCCCGCGTCGAGAGCGCCCTGGTCCTCCAGGTGCGCCAGTGGGACACCCTCATCCTCAGCGACAACACTCCACTCGCGTTCGAACCCCGGGAAGGACTGGGGGTTGCCATAGACCTGGGCACCACTACCGTGGTGGCCCAACTCCTGGACCTCGCCACCGGGCAGGTGCGCGCCGTGCGCACCGGCCTGAACGCGCAGGCGAAGTGGGGCGCGGATGTGATGTCGCGCCTGGAGCACGCGCTCGGTGGCGGCGGCGAGGAGCTGAAAGAGAGCGTCAACCGCCAGCTCGCCGGGATGACGGCGGCGCTGGTGAAGTCGGCGGGTGCGCCATGGGAAGCGGTGCGCAAGGTCGTCGTCGTCGGCAACACGGTGATGCAGCACCTGATGTGGGGCTTCCCGCTGAAGCAGCTCGCGCTCGCGCCGCACGTGCCCCACACGGTGGCGCCGCTTGCCGCGCCCTCCTCTGCCCTGGGATGGGATCTCCCTGCAAACGTTGCCGTTCACTTCCTGCCGAACCTGGGGGGATTCGTGGGGAGTGACATCCTCGCCGGCATCCTGGCCACGCGCATGCTGGAGAGCGAGCGCCTGGTGGCGGCGGCAGACCTGGGCACCAACGGCGAGATCGTCGCCGGCAGCCGCGAGGGCATCATCGTGTCCTCCACGGCCGCCGGGCCCGCCTTCGAAGGCGGGCGCATCGAGCTGGGGATGCGCGCCGGCAAGGGCGCCATCGCTCGCGTCGGCGTGTCCGACCACCGGATGGATGCCCGGGTGATCGGCGGCGGCGACCCCCGCGGAGTCTGCGGCAGCGGGCTGGTGGACGCCGTCGCCGCGGCTCTCGACCTGGAGCTGTTGGCGCCGTCGGGCCGCCTGGCCGATGGCGACCGGCTGATGGTCGCCCCTCCCGTCTACATCACCCAGCGCGACATCCGGGAGCTGCAGCTCGCGAAAGCAGCCATCGCGGCCGGGCTGCGGATGCTCCTGGAGGAGCTGGGAAAAAGCCTTGAGGACGTCACCCGGTTCTACCTGGCGGGAGCTTTCGGCAATACCCTCGGTGTCGAGAGCGCCGAGAAGATCGGATTGTTCAAGTTCGGCAGCGAGCGCACGGTCCCGGTAGGCAACGCCGCCCTCCGGGGCGCCAAGATCGCGCTCCTGTCGCCAAACGGCGGCGTGCCCCCTGACCTGCAGCGCCATGTCCGCTTCCTGAACCTCGGCTCCCGCCCGCGTTTCCAGGAGTTGTTCGCCGACGAAATGTGGCTCGGAGCTGAAGCATAGCCACCGACGAACTCCCGAGACTGGACTACCATCATGGATAGACACGCACGCGCGCGCATCGCGCTCTACGCCTTCATCGTTTTCTTCGGAGTGATGATCTGGTACCCATTGGTCCGGGTCAGCATCAACAACTCGCGCGTGGAGCGGCGGCTGCGCGAGACGATCGCCGTCGCCTACACCACGGATACCCGGGGCTTCCTCGAAACCTGTGGGTGACCGAGCGCCCAGGAGGCCGGTCTGGCCCTTCGTCACACGCTACTCCTATCACTGCAGCAGATCCGCCACCGCCTGGTGGTGGTGGACAACGGCAACGCGGCCGCCGAGCCGCGCAAATCGGCGCTCGTCCTCAGGGTGATGGCGATGGATGGCTATCACGCGGTGGGCACCGGGGATCTGGACATCCGCCTGGGGGATGCGTTCGCCCGTGAGGCCAGCAGGAACAAGATCCCGCTGGTGCGCGCCTTCCCGCGCGGCGACGCCCTGGACGCGCTGACCAAGCCCCTCGCGGTCCAGCACCTGAAGGGCCGCGCCATCGGCACGACGGCCGTCCCGCCCATGCCGGCGGGAGAAGATGCCGGCGCCTACATCGACAAAGCGGCCCAAGCCCTGCGGAAGCTGCGCGGGCAGTGCGATTTCCTGGTGCTCCTCAGCCAACTCGGGCTGGATGCCGACAAAGACCTCGCCCGTCGCTGCGGCGGCTCCGGACCCAACGTCATCATCGGCAATCTCGAGGCCCGCGAGTTGAAGGAGCCGTTGAAGATCGGGGAGGCCACGCTGTTGCCCACCGGTCCTGGGGCGGTGCAGGTCGGCATGTTCGACGTGGTCTTCCCCGCGCTGGGGCAGCCACGGATGGAGCGCTTCGCCATCCTGCCGACGCGCTCCGCAGAGGCGGGCGACAAGGCGATCGAGTTCGACGTGAAGGAGTACTTCGCGGCCGAGCAGCAGCAGTTCACCAAGGGGATGGGTGCCTGGCTGAAGGAGGAGATAGTGCCCGGAACTGCCGGCGATGTGCAGCGCTGTGGCCGCTGCCATGCGAAGGAGGCCCGGCGCTGGAAGCAGACCCGTCACGCCACCGCCATGAAGAGCCTGGCTAAAGGGACCCGCGTGGTGCCCGAGTGCATCGCGTGCCACTCTACGCGCTACCGGAACAAGAAGGTCTTCGACCGCGCCGCTCACGTCGGCGGCGTCGAATGCACGAGCTGTCACGTGATCGCCGCCGACCGGGAGGCATCGGACTGCCCGGAGCGGGCCACCCCCACCCGGGGCGAGCACACGTGCGTTCCCTGCCACACGGCAGCCAACAGCCCGCACTTCAGCTATCAGCTCTACCTCCCGAAGGTGAACCACACCCGGGACCTGCCGAAGGATGGTCTCCCGCCTCCACCCATGCCGCCGCCTCCCCCTGACGAGTAGCGGCGCAGACGGGGCACGCGGCCGCAGCCGCGCGGGCGCGATGAGGGCCGAGAGCGGGCGGGAAGAACGCGGGCGGAGGGAACGGTGAGCCGAGGGCCGGCCGGGCACCGGCCCTCGGCTCTCACAATGCTATTATGGCAGATCCAGCATCAGGGAAGCATCAAGGTCTGCCCCGAGAGCATAAGGAAAGCGTTAGGCATTAGCCCGGCCATTGTGCGCTGCGCCCGGCCAATGAAGTGAGGGCGTGCCCGTTCATCGGCGCGGGAAGGCACGCCGGTGTGGCTGCGGGCAGACTCCGAGGCGCCTGCACGGCCTGACGTCCTGGTCCGCTTCCTGGCCGTAGGGGCACCCGAGACACCGCGGCGGACCACGCAGCGTCGGCCGCAGTGGAGGGAGCGATTCATGACACCAGGAACACCGCGCCCGGCGCAGCAACCTGCCGCGCCGCCGATCGTCGAAGTCGAAGAAGACGTCTACAGCTTCGAGCCCGCCAACAACGGCTCCGGGCCGACGTGGTGCTACGGGTCCACCTCTTTGGTCCGGATCGGGGAGCGCGTCTTCGCCAGCGGCATGGAGACGCTCAAGGATGCCAGCCCGCTCAACAACTGCCGCTGGATGCTCTTCGCGCGCGAGCCGGACGGCTGGAAGAAGGTGCGCGTGGACCCGTCAGGGCGCACCCGCGAGCCCTGCCCGCTCGTCGGGTTCCCCGACGGCCGCCTCTTCCTCTCCGCCAACCCGACCATCGCCAAGGACCCCGCCGCGCGCACCGGCCCGGCGCGCCCCGAGATCCTCCAGTTCCGCGCCGCCGACCCGGAGGCCGCGCCGCGGACGCTCCTGCCGCAGTGGGAGGGCGACCCGCCGTTCGCCGAGCACTCCTACCGCACCTTCGCGGCCGACGGGGAGAACCACGGGCTGATCCTCTTCCAGAACATTGGCTACACGCACGCCGAGTGGTCCTTCCTCGACCGAGAGGGCGCCTGGCGCGCGCGGGGGAGGATCATCTGGCCCCGGGGCGCAGACTACGAGGAGCCTCAGCCGGTCCGCGTCTGCTACCCGAACGTCGCGCTCCGCGACCGCGCGGTCCACTTCTGCGGCGTCAGCGACATCATCGAGCCGAACCGGGAGTGGCGCGCCTACAAGGAGGGGCTGACGGGGCGAAAGGGCCACTACGACTTCCGGCGTCTTTTCTACACCTGGACGCCCGACATCACCGCCGAGCCCTTCGCGCCGTGGACCGAGATCGCCAGCCGCGAGAAGACGTCCGGCTCGGTATCCCCCGGCGACCTGTGGGTCGCTCCTGACGGCGCGATACACGTTCTCTGGACGGAACAGGCCATGGACGCGCACCTGCGCGATCGCTTCTACCCGGGGGAGAAGCAGAGCCACGCCCTCAACTACGCGGTCATCCGCGACGGGAGCGTGGTGCGGCGCCAGACGCTCTGCCTCGCCGAGGAGGGCCGGTCGGACGAAGCTCCCGGAACGGGCAGGTTCCAGGTCACTCCCGACCACCGTCTCTTCGTCCTCTACTACGTGAGCGGCAAGAGCGCGGAGGGGAGCCCCGTATCCGAGAACCGCCTGGTGGAGATCCACACCGACGGCAGCGTCTCGCCTCCCATCCGTGTGCCGCTGGCGCAGCCGTTCCGTCGCTTCTTCACCGCGACGACGCGCGGGGGTTCGCCCCCGTCCGCGGCGATGGAGCTCTTCGGCCACCGCGCCGACACCCCCCAGACGATGAGCTACGCGAGGATTCGGCTCTCCTGATCCTGCTGCCGAACGGGCGTGTGGGATCCGCGCGATCGGCAAGGAGGGCGGCGCCCTCGAAGCGAAGTAGGGGTTGCGGCCCGTTCGCTGCGGAGACGGCCGCGCTCGGGATTCCCCCGAACGCCCTGAGGCAGCCGTCCGGCTCCCGTGGGGGGGCCTGTGCCGGCCGGGACCTCGGGCTCAGGGAAGGAGGACCACAATGGTGAGATCGGTGCTTGCGGCATCACTGGCAAGCCTGTTCTGGTGCTCGACGGTCGGGGCATCCGTTCCGGACCCGACCGTGGACGAAGCGTTCTGGGGACGCTTCCTCTCGCTGCCCCGGGTGGAGCAGGTGAAGACCTTCCTGCCGGGGGACCGGCAGGCCAACTTCACCTTCTTCGAGGGCGTGGAGAACGTGGCGGTCGAGAACGGCGCGCTGCGGTTCACGCTCTCCGGGGAGAAGGCCACGCTTGGCTGGGGCAACTATCAGGGGCGGCAGCCCGTTGCCGAGGTCGCGGACCTCTGGGAGGAGACGAACATCGTTCGCGTCCGCGTGAGGCAGTCGGAGGGGCAGAGCCAATGGACCCTCCTCTGGTGGGCCGACGGGAAGGCGATGGATGCGCGGGCGCGCGACCGGGCGGTCAGCGCCCCTGCGGAGGCCACTCTTGAGGGAGGGGACTGGCAGGAGCTGGAGTTCCGGCCCAATTCCCCGCAGGTTCCAACCCCCGATGGCGCGGAGATCCAGATCAGCGGACCGCGGGGCGCCCGGTTCGAGGTCGAGCGCGTGCGGGTCGTGCAGCCCCGGTGTGAGGGCTACGTTCGCAAGGAGTTCGTGCTCCCCTCCGGCCAGATATGGCGGGCGATCGCGGATGTGGGCGGGCCGCCGGACGTCCGCTGGTTCGGCGTGAACCGCATCGCCACCACTCTCTATGTGAATGGCCGGGAGGTGAAGAGAAAGGGCCCCCGCTTCCTTTACCACGTCTCGGGGGTGGACCTCGCCCCGTATCTGAAACCGGGCAAGAACTGCATCGCGTTCCGCGGCTACCGCGTGCTGCACTCGCCCTTCATCTACCTTCAGGCCACCGTCATCCCGGTCGCCGGCGAGCCGGTGACGATGCGCACCGACGCCTCGTGGAAGTACTCTCCGGTTGCCGGGAAGGGATGGAACGAGGTCGGCTACGACGACTCCTCCTGGAAGGCGCCGGGCGAGTCGCAGGACCACCTCACCTACTACGAGGGAGGCCGTTACCAGTCGCAGATCAGGAGTCGCAGCGCCGACGGCAGTCTCTCCATGCCCGCCTACCAGGGGCGGTTGGTCATCGAGCGGCCAGGGCAGCCCGACCTCATCTACCACCCGGGGGCGCCGGTGTCCTTTGAGGTACGCGTTCCCGCCGGGCTAAGGAGCCAGGCGCCCGTGCTGGAGTATATCCTGGGCCGGGCCGACGCCGCCGGCCTCAGCGCCCCGCAGAAGCGCGGCACCCTCCGCAGCTTCCGCACCCGGGGCACGTCGCTCGTCTACACGGTGGCTCCGGGCCAGCTCGGGCGCGGCGTCTACACGGTGGAGCTGGCGCTGCGCGGCAAGTCAGGTGTCATCGAGGAGCGCCCGCGAGAGCCGCTGATGGTGCTGCGGAAGTTCGCGCCCGCGCCGGGAGCGGGCGGGGAGCTCCGGGAGGGCCGGGACCTGGAGCTGGAAGACTCGATTGATTTCACCGACCCGAACGATCCCCACCCGTGCGTGGAGGCGGTGCCCGGCTCGCGCGACCAGCCCGCGGTGGCGGTCACCACCCCCCGGATCGTGAGGAAGGGAGACCTCGTCTACCGGGAGACGGCAGACCGGCGGGGCGCTTCCTTCAGCTACCGGTTCCAGTTCAGGCACCCGGGCTCGTTCTACCTGATGGAGCTGGAGTACCCCGACGATGCCCAGCGAGAGATCGAGGTGTCCATCTCCAGCAAGGTGGACGCCGCCTGGTCCAACAGCCAGTCCGGGGTGGGCGCCGAGACCGGCGGCAAGTTCTACCTGACCGACAAGATGCAGCGCCTCTCCTGGATCCACGTCGCGGACGCGGGGGCTCACTCCGTGGATGTCGTCAACATTCAGTCGGGACTGAAGGCGGCCGCCAGGTCGCTGAAGGTCTACCGCATCAAGGGAGAGCTGCCATCGGCAGGGAGCGGGGATGCGCGCCTTCTCGGGATCCACACCGAGCGGTGCTACTTCACGTCCGGCATCGGCATGAACTTCGGCACCGGCCAGCCGCTGTCCGCCCCGCAGGAAGAGGCCGAGCAGCAGTTGCCCTTCACCCGGCGCTTCGTGAAGGACCTGGTGTGGATGCAGGACACTGCGGAGCGATACTGCCAGTATCTCCGGTACACGGGCCAGAACGTCCACATCATGGGGTGTTACCAGTACGAGGAGTACAACACGCCCTTCGCCCGCCACGCCGAGGTGGACACGGCTCGCATTCCCGACTGCACGAAGACGGTCCTGGCGAATGTGCTCGACGCGAATGGCGTCTCCTTCTTCGCCGGCCTCGAGTGGAGTCAGTTCCGCAACCTCGGCACGTTCGCCAACAACGCCCAGGTAGCCAGGGGCGCCGATACCCTCTGGATGGTCAACGGCAAGGGCGAGCAGGTCTACGGCAACGTGTGGAGCACTGTCGTGACGAACTGGCTCCACCCCGTCAACCGCGAGCGCTTCCACGGATTGCTCGGCGAGGTGCAGGCCAAGTTCGGGAATCTCCCTCATTTCAAGGGGATTCACCTGCTCCTGGGCGACGCGCAGTACGCCCCCTACTACCTGCCCGGCTTCGCCATCTACCCCCGCTACGAGGACCCGTTCGCGCTCAGCTACGACGATGTCTCCTTCGCCCAACTGCAGAAGGAGACCGGACTCGCCCTCGGCATCGCGGCGGACGACCCGCAGCGGTTCGAGAAGCGCCGGGCGCTGCTGGCGGATCCGGCGTTCAAGGAGCAGTTCACCGCCTGGCGCTGCCGGAAGGTGCAGGAGTTCCTCGCCGACACGGTGCGCACGGTGCGCACCGCGAAGCCGGACCGGCAGGTGATGTGCGTGCTCCCGATCGAGGATACCGGCTTCTTCAAGTACTGGCTCGCCAGCGGGCGGCCCTACCAGGACGTGCTCAGGGACTCCGCCCTGGACCTCGCCCTGCTGACGAAGACGCCGGATCTCTGGGTGGGGCGCTGGACCATCGGCTGGCGTCAAGGGGGAGCCTCGCAGGACCCGCTCCTCTGGATCCCCAAGGTGGATCCCGATCTCGTCTCCGGCTACGACCAGGGCGCTCACCGCTATGCCCTGGTACGGACCAGTTGGGACGAGAACCTCTCGCCGACGCCGGGCTACTCCGGCTCACGGGACGAGGCGCCCCGGCTCGTCGCTTCGGACTGGATCATGAGCTACAACCGCGTGCGCGCCCTGCCGCAGCCGGGAGGCTACCACGCCCGCGAGCCGATGCTCCAGGCGCTCATCGCCAGCGACCCCGACGCGCTGATCTACGGCTTCACCGACCTCAACATCAACGTCGGGCACGAGGAAAAGATCCGCGCGTTCGCCCGCGTCCTCACCCGCCTGCCGCAGGAGAAGTTCGAGACGGCGCTCGGCACCGGGTTCGCCACCAACTTCGCCATCCGCCAACTGCACCGGGGGACAGATAGCTACCTCTACGTGGCGAACCCCGGCTACTGGCAGATCAGCGGCAGCCTGACTCTGGAAACCGATGGCAAGGTGTACGACCTGGTCGGCGGCGCCCAGGTGGCGCTGCAGCAGCAAGACGGCAAGAGCGTGCTCCCGATCTCCCTGGAGCCTTACGGGGTGGTGGCCTATCGGGTCACCTCGCCGCGCCTCGCCATCGAGTCATACCGCACCGGCGCGATCACCGACCACGAGAAGGCGCACATGGAGCGGATCCTGGAGAGCGTCGCCCGGTTGCTCCCGGCTGCGGGCGCTTCGGCCAGCCTGACCGACGACGACCGGCAGTTCCTGACGGAAAGCCTGGCCCGGGCGAAGTCGGCGTTGGCGGAGGGACAGCACGCGCGGGTGTGGTCCACCGTGACCCATTGGCGGTTCTGGTCCCTGTGGCAGGCGCTTCAGAAGGTCAAGAGCTGACGGTGGCCGGCTTCACCCCGACCACCACCAGGTGTGGCGACGTGGCGTGATAGGTCCGCCCCTCGTAGTCGCCGTAGGCGGCTTCGAGGGGCAGGCCCGCGCGCCGGAAGAGCTCGCGGAACTGCGAGAGGGTGTAGAGGCGGATGCTCATTGGGTAGGCCTCCTCGCGCTCCTCGACGGTGCGCGTCCAGATGCACTCGATCCGCTGGCGGGAGGCGTTCCACCAGTTGCGCAGCGTCCAGGGGCCGTAGGAGACCACCGGCACCAGCAGGCGGCGCATGAGGAGGCGGTTCGGCTGCTCGATCAGCACGCGCCCGCCCGGACGCACCGCCGCGGCCAGGCTGCGCAGCGCCTGCAAGTTGCCGGCGTCGGAGAAGTAGCCGAAGCTGGTCCACCAGTTATAGGCGGCGTCGAAGGCGGGGCGGAAGCCGAGCCGGCGGATGTCCGTGCAGCAGAAGCTGCCCGGCAGGTTCTCCTTCTGGAGACGTTCGCGCGCCCGGCGCAGGAATGACAGGTTGATGTCCACGCCGGTGACCTGGATGCCCGCGCGCGCCAGGTAGACCGCCATGCGTCCGGCTGCGCACGGCGCATCCAGCACGCGGTGGCCGGGCCGCAGCCCCAGCGCCTCGCGGATGAGCCACGCCTCCTGCTCCGCCTCCTGCTCGCCCTTCGTGTAGAGGAACTCGTGGAGGTGGAGGTACCAGTTCTCCGGGATGGTGGCGCCGTCGTTGCGCTTGGTCAATCGCGTTCCCTTGTCTCCTCCCCGGCCCCCTGCACGGGCGCCCCATCCCCCCAAACTCACCCCGCCGCCCGGGCACACCCGGCGATCAATCGCCG
>JACQGM010000085.1 GCA_016199585.1 Armatimonadota bacterium | reverse complement strand
ACCAGGGGGAGCAAGACCGTCTCGGTGTTGTTGCGCCAGCGGTCCCCGGGTGCCCGGCGGGTCGTCCGTCTCGTGCGGGCCGTTGAAGCCCTGCACCGCCCCGCGCACGAGGGCCGTGACGGGGTTCGCCTGTCCGTCGGCCGCCGCCGCCGCGCTCGGGATGAGCGGGTTCCCGTCCGGGCCGTAGAGGACGTGCTGCGGGCGGTGGATCTCGCTCACCTCACTGGTGCCGACCGTCTTCACCGCCCCGTCGGCATCGCGGATGTTGATGTTTGCCATGAGCTTCCCTCCAGGAACGCCGGGCATGAGTGAGCGGAACGCCGCGTCGCCGCCCGCAGCGTGAGCAGTACTTGCTCCTTAGACGCGCGGAGAGGGGCAGTGTTTCAGGGACCGTTCGGATCGGCGGCCGACCCGACGACATGCCCGTCACCGCTTCCGCGGCGGTCCCGGCACCGTGCGCCGCTCGCCGCCGGCGCCGGGGGCGGGCTGGGGATGGTAGGGCACCGGCACGTACTCCACTGAGGGGCGGCGCTGCGCGGGCTGGGGGTAGAGGCGCATCAGCTCATACACCTCGGTGGGGAGGCCCTCGCTCACCGGCAGGCCGAGGGCGTGGGCCTCCTCCACCTGGATCGGGTAGTCGTGGGTCCAGGTGCCGGAGCTGAGCACCTCGGCGATCGCTTCCGCCTTCTCCTCGGGCATCTTCTCGCGCAGGAGGCACTTCACCGTCTGGTGCACCTGGCGGATCGCCTTGCGGGAGACATCGGCGAGGATGAGGGTACGGTCGTCGCGGTTGGGGTTCTCCTGCTCAGCCGCCGCCAGGATGGATGCCGCCGGGTACTCGCCCACCTGGGGGTCGACCGGGCCGAGGACGGCGTTCGCATCCATGCGGATCTCGTCGGCGGCGAGGGCGACGAGGGTGCCGCCGGACATCGCGTAGTGGGGCACCATCACCGTGACGCGGCCGGGGCGCTTCTGGATGGCGCAGGCGATCTGCTCGGCGGCGAGGACGAGGCCGCCGGGGGTGTGGAGGATCAAGTCAATCGGCACGTCGGGCGGGGTGAGGCGGATCGCTTGCAGAATCGCCTCGGAGTCCTCGATGTTGATAAAGCGCACGATCGGGAAGCCGAGGATGCTCATCGTCTCCTGGCGATGGATGAGCGTGATCACGCGCGTGCGCCGCTTCCGCTCGATCAACTGCATCAGCTTGAGGCGCTCGAAGATCAGCATCCGCTGCTGGAGCATCGGCGCCACCACGCTGACCAGGAAGAAGACCCAGAACAAGATGCTGAGCCAGCTCGCGAAGCCGCCGCCATTGGATCCATCCATCTGTCCGTTACCTCCGACACTCAGAAGGGCCAGGGCCGCTCGCCGTCGTGGGTCCAGGGAGAGCGGCGGCGCTCGCGGAAGAAGGGGAGCGCCACGATCCCGAACACGAACCCCCCGATGTGCGCCCAGTAGGCGACTCCCCCCTGCGCCTGCGCGGAGCTGACCGCCAGGCTGCCCAGTCCGCTGAAGAGCTGCGCGACGAACCAGAACCCGAGCACCAGCAGCGCCGGCAGCTCGATGATTTGCAGGAAGAAGAAGATCGGCACCAGGGCGACGACCCGCGCTGTGGGGAAGGTGAGCAGATAGGCCCCGAGCACGGCGGCGATCGCCCCGCTGGCGCCGACGCTGGGGATCCCCGAGAGGGGATCCGACAGGATATGCACCAGGCTGGCTGCCACGCCCCCGAGCAGATAGAAGGCCAGGAAGCGGCCATGGCCCATGCGGTCCTCCACGTTGTCGCCGAAGATCCAGAGGTACCACATGTTGCCGATCAGGTGCAGCCACCCGCCGTGGAGGAACATCGAGGTGAAGAGGGTGGTCGCCGCCGGACCGCCCGCCTCGCTCCCGGAGAGGGCGTGCCGGAGGCGCTCCGGCACCACCCCGTAGGTGGCGAAGAGATCCTTCAGCGCCGCCGGTCCCACCGAGACCTCGTAGAGGAAGACCACGACGTTCGCCAGGATCAGCGCGGTCATCACCAGGGGAAAACGTCGCGATGGTATCTCGTCCCGGAGTGGTATCATCTTCTTCCAGGTTCCGGACCACCGATTCACCGGAGAGCGCGGGGCTGAGCCGCCACCGGCCTGGTAGGGTCCGAGGGAGCTAGTGTGCGAGGACCCCACTCACGCGGCCTACGACACGGATGCGCGGTTCCCGTGTGATCCTGAGCGCCTCTGCACGGCCCCGCTCACTCAAGCCCCCGCAACCGCCCCCTCTACCGAAAGCCGACCGCGCCCCGGCTCCTCCGGCGCGCTCTCCAGCACGATGCGCACCGACTGATCGAGGGCGTTCAGGCAGCGGAAGAGCCGGTCGAAAGTGAAGCCGCTCACGATGCCCCGACTGATCTTGGAGACGCCGGCCTGGCTCAGGGCCATCCGGTGCGCTGCATCCTGCTGTGTCAGGTTCTGGTCCGCGATCCGGTCCTTGATTCGCAGGGCCAGAAGCACCTTCGCCTTGTACTCTTCCGGACGGGGGAATCCCAGGTCGGCAAACACGTTACCGCTCCCACGCTCAACTTCGTCATCCGCCATGTCTGCGCTCCGTTTCCTCCACCCATCGCTTGTGATCCGCCTCCGCGTCCGACAGCCGCCTCCTGACAAGCTCCATGTCCGGCTTTGGCGTGGCGATGCCACGCTTGCTCTTCTTCTTGAAGACATGCAGCACGTATACCGCCTCAGCGAACCGCACCGTGTAGATGGCGCGGTACGTGTCGCGAACATAATCCTCTGCCAACTCCAGCACTCCGGCGTCGGAGAACCCTGTCAACGGCGCGGCGATGCTTGGCATGCGCCCGAGCTGCACCTCCTGCAAAGCGGCACCGAACACCTGCTGTACGTGCCGCGGCATTCGAGCCATGGCCCGCCGAGCGGATCCGACCCAATGCACCGGCCTCTCCGCTGGGCCGTTACCCTCACCGTCCATACCCGCATTATACCGTATTCACCATGCCGCTGCCAACCCCGGCGGCGGCCGTGCCGAGGCCGCCCGCGCCCAGTGCGATACGGAGACGAACACGGCGGAGATCGTGACGTTGTAGGGAGCGCCAGGTCGGTTCCCTGCTGGCGGCGCGTCGTCGCCCCGGCTGCGCAAGGAATCCCATCCCCTCTTCCCGAACCAATCAGATAACAATTTGTGCCGGTTCCTCAGCAGAGCGGCTGCCACGCGCCGCGGATGGCGGGCTTGACCAGGGAGCGAAGATGGAAGAGAAGTTGACCCCGATGCTGCAGCAGTTCACCGCCATCAAGCGGCAGCATCCCGACGTGCTCCTCCTCTTCCGCCTGGGCGACTTCTACGAGCTCTTCGGCGACGACGCAACCATCGCCGCTCCCATCCTGGACGTGGTCCTCACCGGGCGCGACGTCGGCCCGCAGGGACGCCTGCCGATGTGCGGCGTGCCCTACCACTCGGTGGAGAAGCACATCGCGAAGCTGATCGCCGCCGGGCACCGCGTCGCCATCTGCGACCAGGTGGAGGACCCCCGCTTCGCCCGCGGGCTGGTCCGCCGCAAGGTCACCCGCATCGTCACCCCGGGCACGCTCCTCGAAGACTCGATGCTCGACGCGAAGGCGAACAACTACCTCGCGGCGGTGGCGGGCGCCATCGGCGGCTACGGCCTGGCCATCGTTGACGTTTCCACGGGCGAGTTCCTGGTGACGCAGATCGGCGGCGAGACCGCCGAGGCGGACCTGCTGGAGGAGCTGAGCCGGCTCTCCCCCGCCGAGGTGCTGGTCCCCGCCGATGCCGAGGGCCTGGAGGGCGCCCTCCGGCGCGCCCTCAGCCTGAACGTCACACCCCGCGACGGGCGCACGGGCGGGACCGACGCCGCGCGGGAGCGCCTGCTGCGCCACTTCGGCGTCACTTCGCTGCGCGGCTTCGGGTGTGAGGGCCTCCCGCTCGCCATCCAGGCCGCCGACATGGCCCTGGAATACCTCCGTCAGACGCACGTGGCGTCGCTGCAGCACCTGAAGACGGTCGGCACCTACGCCACGCAGCAGTTCATGATCCTGGATGCCGCCACCCGGCGCAACCTGGAGCTCACGGCGTCGCTCGGGGAAGGGAGCCGCGCCAAGAGCCTCCTCAACGTCATTGACGCCACAGTGACGCCGATGGGCGCGCGCCTGCTGCGCCACTGGCTGGAACAGCCGCTGCTCGCCGTCGCCGACATCGAGGATCGCCAGGAGGTGGTGCGGGAGCTGCACGAGAGCCTGCTGGTGCGCGAGGAGCTGCGCGCCCCCCTGCGCAAGGTCGCCGACATGGAACGGCTCATCGCGCGCATCGCCACCGGCACCGCCACCGCGCGCGACCTCCTCTCGCTGCGCGCCTCGCTGGAGCGGATCCCCGATGTCCGCGAGGCGCTGGCCGGGGCGCAGGCGGCTCCCACGCTCTCGCTGCGCGAGGCGCTCCACTTGCTGCCCGAGGTGGTGGATCTGATCGGGCGGGCGATCCGCGAGGACGCGCCCCTCTCGCTCCGCGATGGCGGGCTGATCCGCGAGGGCTTCGACGACGAGCTGGACACGCTGCGCCGCAACAGCGCCGAGGGGAAGGCGTGGATCGCCGGCCTGGAGGCCACCGAGCGCGAGCGCACCGGCATCAAGAGCCTGAAGGTCGGCTTCAACAACGTCTTCGGCTACTACATCGAGGTGAGCAAGCCGAACCTCCAGTTTGTGCCGGACAACTACACCCGCAAGCAGACGATGGTCAACGCCGAGCGCTTCATCACCTCCGAGCTGAAGGAGTACGAGGCGTTGGTCCTCGGCGCCGAGGAGAAGATCACCGAGCTGGAATACCGCCTCTTCCAGCAGGTGCGCGAGAAGGTAGCCACCCGCGCCGATGCCGTGCTGGCGTGCGCCCGCGTGCTGGCGCAGATCGACGTCCTCGCCGGCCTGGCCCAGGTCGCCTCCGAGCGCTACTACGTCCGCCCCGAGGTGGACGACAGCGACTCCATCGAGATCACCAACGGCCGCCACCCCGTGGTGGAGAAGTATCAGACCGAGGAGCGGTTCGTGCCGAACGACGTGGTCCTGAACGGCGCCGATCACCAGCTCCTGATCATCACGGGACCGAACATGGCCGGGAAGAGCACGTACCTACGGCAGGTCGCCCTGATCACCCTCCTCGCCCAGATCGGCTCCTTCGTGCCCGCCGACCGCGCTCGCATCGGCATCGTGGACCGCATCTTCACCCGCGTCGGCGCCCAGGACGACCTGGCGTCCGGGCAGTCCACCTTCATGGTGGAGATGAACGAGACCGCCAACATCCTGAACAACGCCACGGCGCGCTCGCTCCTCATCCTCGACGAGATCGGGCGGGGCACCAGCACCTACGACGGCCTCGCCATCGCCTGGGCCGTGGCCGAGCACATCCGGCAGATCGGCTGCAAGACGCTCTTCGCCACCCACTACCACCACCTCAACGAGATGGAGAAGACGCAGGAGGGCGTGCGCAACTACCGCATCGCCGTCAAGGAAGAAGCCGACCGCATCGTCTGGCTGCGCAAGATCATGCCGGGCGGCACCGACCGCTCCTACGGCGTGGAGGTGGCGCGGCTGGCGGGCCTCCCCGGCTCCGTCATCACCCGCGCCCGTGCGGTGCTGGCCGCCCTGGAGGAGCAGGACGCCGGCGCCCCCGGCCTCCCCAGCGACCGCGCCGTGGTCCCCGCCGCGCAGACGGTGCAGCTCAAGCTCTTCGACGTGGAGCCGGACCCGGTGGTCGCGGAGCTGCGCAAGCTGGACGTGACCACGATGACGCCGGTGGAGGCGCTGACGGTGCTGTACAATCTGCACAAGAAGGTGCTCGGGAAGCAGGGAAGATCATAGGCGATCCGTTCCGGAGAGGAACTCTGATGGTTAACTGGGCGTGGTTCCCAAGATCAGACAGGGCGCCCGAACTGGCACGAGTGGTGGTTGAGGCCTTCTGCTCGGTGAGCGATGACATAGACTCAGCCAGTCACTCGCTGGATAGCAACAGCGTCCTCGCGCGAGTAGCGCCCGAGCTCATCGAGGGAGGGTTCCGAGTGGAGGTGGGCAAGCGCCGGGAGGACAAGCTGACCGTTCCAGTGCTGTTCGGGCTGAATGGCAAGGCGGAGAAGTCGTTCGACGCGGATGCGTTCCACGAGGCCGGGGGCTTCGTGGTTGAGGTCGAGGCCGGCCGCGCCGTGGTGAACAACCAGTTCCTCAAAGACCTCTTCCAGGCCTGCATGATGCAAGGCGTGGAGTGCCTGGGTATCGCCGTGAGGAACCAGTACCTTACTGGCCGTGATTTCGAGACAGTGGTTCGCTTCCTTGATACGTTGTATGCCAGTAACCGTCTGAGTCTACCGCTTCGCGGCGTACTCATTCTTGGCTACTGACGTGGTATGATGCCATTGCGGAGGAACGCCGATGACTCTGACGATTGACCTGGACTCTGATCTGGACCAGCGCTTGCGCGCAGAAGCTATGAGGCGCGGCCTGAGCAGGGATGACCTGGCCCGCCGGCTGATTGAGGGTGGCCTGCCACCCGGGCCTGCGGCCGCGCTGCCGCCGCGGAAGCCGCTGACGCCAGAAGAGTGGAGCCGGGAGTTCGAGGCGCTGGGCAAGAGTGTGGACCCGTCGGTGCCGCTCCTATCAGATGAAGCCGTGTCGCGCGAGAGCTTCTACGAGGAGCGAGAATGATCTCCTGGCTGCTTGACACCAACATGCTCCTGCGGTGGGTGCAATCGCAGCACCCTCTCCACGCGCTGTGTGGAGATGCCATCAGGGAGATCAGACGCCGTCATGAAGAATTGCTCGTGACTCCCCAGAACCTGATCGAGTTCTGGAACGTGGCGACGCGGCCTTTGGACAAGAACGGCTTCGGCTACACTGCTGCCTGGGCCGACGCCGAAGTGTCGCGCATCGAACGAGTCTTCGACCTCGCACCAGACACCGGCGCCGTCTATCCCCAGTGGCGCCGCCTCGTCTCGGCGCACGCGGTCTCCGGCGTCAAGGCACACGACGCCCGCCTGGCCGCGGTGATGCTGGCACACGGCATCACCCACCTCCTCACCCTCAATCCGAGTGACTTCGCCCGCTACGACGAGATCACCGCCGTGCACCCCCGGGAGGTTGGCACGCAGCCCTGAGGTGCCGGCCTTGCTGGGGCATCGGTTGTCGTCTGTGGCCGCGTGGCTCTGCACCGACGTGGTTCCGGTGGCTCTGGCGCGGCCGTCCGTGTGGCGTAATGTGCCCGGAGGAACGGCGATGAGCCTGACGATAGAAGTCGCTCCCGACGTAGATCAGCGGTTGCCCGCGCCGGAGGAGCGGCTGAGCCTGGCCGCGGCAGACCCGGCACGCCGGCTGGTCGAGCGCGCCGGGGTCCGTATCGGCCCCAGCCCGCCGCACCGGCCGGGACATCTCTCGCCTACCAGGTCAGCACGACCAGACTGTAGATCTCCGTCTGCGGCACGCGCGCGCAGTAGGCCTCGTTCCGCCGCTCAATCTCCAGCGGACCCCCCTCACCGTCGGGAGTCCGCCACTCCGCAGATGCCGGCCTTCGGTCGAGTCGGACCACCACCTCGCCGGCCGGCGTGAGGTGATCATCCACCAGGGTCGCCTGGCAGTTCACCAGACTACTGAGGCGCTGAGGTCTCAGAGAACACACGGGATCGGGCGAATGCCCACGTTACCGGGGCCAGATGGCTCTTCCGTCCACGCGAACATACGACCCGCCCACGGCACTCGCCTTCCCCGGAGTGCCCGCCGGTCCCACGTGTGCGACCGCGGCGCGAGCGTCCGTCTGGACCGGACCCGCGTGCTTGACGCGACCGTTCTGGGGGCCGATCTCCTTCTGGCGCAGGTCGTTGATGTAGTAGTCGGTGCCCTCCTCGGTCTCGATGCGCAAGGCGCAGACCTGATCGACGGGGGTCGCTTCGCCGGATGCATCACTCGCGGGGAGGCGCGTCACCCGAACGTCGGCGTCCCGACCCACGTCCAGGGGGAACAGCACGGTGTCATAGCTCATACGATCGGTCGCTTCCTGGTTGAAGGCGAGCACCGGCGCCGGCTTCTTATCAAAGCCCCCCTCCCCGTACCACCCCTGTATCGGGTGCTCGCGGCCCTCGATCACCTCCACGGGCACGGGGTCTGCCTGGACGACCAGGAGGTTCGCCCGGCCTGGGTCCACGGTGCGCGCCCGGCCGTCCTCGAGCACGCGCACCTGGCGGCCCGGCTCGAAGTGGAAGAGCTGAGAATACGAATGGCGGCCCCGGGCTGCGAGGCGGTCACTCACGATCCAATACCGGTCCTTCACGAAACAGACATCGCGGCGATGGGTTGCGAGGTGCCTCGCCGTGCTCTTCCCCCACTTCGCGAACCAGTGGTTTCCGTCTCGGTAGTCGCCCCACCGGCGGTCGTAGACGCCCCAGGCCAGGTCGAACACGGCGTCGGAGTGCCAGTCGCGCTCGCGGGGGCGGGTGACCACCACGTTCTCCGGCGCCTCCATGTCTGCGGCGCGGTTCTGGCTGAGACCATCAACAAGGACGACGTTATGCGCCAGCGACGACACGAAGTACTGCCGCCACTCCGAGAAGGAGTAGGAGTACTTGCCCATGTCCGCGACGAGGCGCTCGCCGTAGGCGTAGCACTCGAAGTTGCCGAAGTCTTCGTGCCAGTGGTTCTTGCCCAGGGGACCGGCGTCGAAGCAGAGGGAGAGCGCCTTCTCATCCCAGCCGGAGCGCATAGCGTAGAAGCCCGCCCACGGCAGCCGAAGGGATGTGACGGCGGGGGGGCTGCCCTCCCTCCCGTTCTTTGCCAGCCAGCGGAACTCCGGCTTGTCTATGAAGGGGAGGATCTCCCTGGAGAACACCTCGGCCAACTGCGCGGAAGGCCCGCTGTCCCCGAACGCGGGGATCCCGCGGAGCGGGGTCGCTAACCGAACGTAGAAGTCACAGGATCCCTCCAAAGCGTCGCGCACTTCCCGGGGAGGCTCACGCCCCATGTCTCTCGAATGAGCCAGGATGCGGGAGAGCGCCGATCGGTACATCCCCTGGTAGCCGGGGCACACTTCCTTCGAGGATGTGTCCGGGTAGAACTCCTCCCGAATGGCGGCTTCGAGCGCGCGCACCACGAACTGGCCCATCCCCGCCGATTGCCTCAGCTCAGGGAAGTAAGAGGCGACGGCGTGGATGCCGCTCAGTTGGGCGAAATAGCGGTTGACGTTGTCCGGGTTCCGCACCGCATATCTCGCCTTCTCGATGAAGCCCTGGAGCATCAGCGCATTCACCTCGGGCGTGAAGTGGACCGAGCGCAGGAAGTAGTTGTAGGCGTCGAACCAGGTGCCGCAGATGGGGTTGATCGAGCGGAGCCGGCTCCAGCCCGGCGGCCCCTGGAATACGCACGTCTCCGGCGCCGGGCAGCTCTTCACGAAGTCGGTGATTTCGTCGGCGAACTCCTTGGCGTAGCGCTCGTCGAGAGAGAACCAGTAGAGAGGGCCGAGCACGTTCGGCACGTGGACGAACGTGACAGGACTCGGGGTGACGGCGGGGTCCGGGGTTCCGTCGGGGTACTTCCTCGGGTAGCAGTTCCAGTCTATCTTCTCTCCGAACTCGTAGCCATCGAACCGGTGCGCCAGGACATCTTCGCCCTCACGGAACTTGGGGTGCTCCCCGGCGCTTCCCTGGCGCGTCGCGGGCATCTCCCAGTGGTTGAGCCGCCACCGCGGCTGGCGGCGCTGGAGGAAGTACTCTTTGAGCGCCACCTTGCCGGCGGCGAGATCCCCGGCCCGCACGGCCGCCTTCACCGCTTCCATGCCGGGGTACTCCAGGTTCCACGCGTCGAAGAACTCCCGGTCATCGGCGATGCGGACCTTGGGCACGGTGCGCGCCGCCATCTCGGCGACCTCCGGCGGCTGGGCCGCTCCCCATACATTCATCCAGGCAGGAAAGAGCAACGTGAGCCACATCGGGATGACCTCACTTCCCCGGCACGTGTCCGCCGTCGCCGTCCGCGGCGAGACCAATCGGCGGCGGCGTGCCCCCGCAGAACTCGAACACCGTCTTCGTCACGTCCACCGGCTCCCGGCCGGAGCGCCTCATGGCGTCTATGATCCGCTGGTTCATCGGCCAGGGCCACAAGTCCTCGTCGGTCAGCTTGCCGTCCACGTAGCGCTTCATGATCGTCGCCCCGCCCTTGCTTCCGTTGAGCGAGGGGTCGAGGATGTGCTTGCCGTTGGCGGTCAGCTCGGAGCCGTCGCGAGAGACGAGGATGCCCCGTGTCTTCCACTCCGGATGGATCTGGACGTCCTTCCCGCCGATGAGCGTCAGGTTCTCCGCGGTGTTGAGGCCCGGCTCTCTCGGGTCGCCCAACTGAGTATTCCTGATCGTATCCCACCCTCCCGGCTCGATGATCGAGAGGCAGTCCGTGAGCGCGATGCCGGGGAGGCTGAGGTTGTAGGGGCCGATCCACCACTTGTAGGAGGAGTGGAAACGCTCCCCCTTCCGCAGGTAGGCGATGCAGCCGAAGAGCCGGGCGTTGGCGACGCGCGAGTTGTCGCCATCCGGGGCGTCGTGGGAGAAGATCCCGCTCGGCATGCGCACCTCGTAGTGGTCGTAGTGCGCCGCGCTCCTCCCGGTCAGGGGCTTGCCCGAAGCGTCCTGCAGGTCGTACGACTCCCGCATGCCGATGGCGTTCCAGGTGCCGATGCAGTTCTCCGCGAGGGCGTGGTAGCTGTTGTAGCTGAGAGCGAAGACGAGCTTCGGCCCGGTGCAGTGGGAGCCCTCCCAGCGGCCCCAACAGCGGCGAAAGGTGGTGTGGTTCCCCTGCTGGGAGTTGGAGAAGACCTTCCGCGCGATCCCCCACCCCGCGCAGTCCTCGAACAGGTTGTGCTCGCCGTGGCGGGCGCCGAAGATGTTCACGTTCCCGTCGAAGGCATCCCAACCGCACACCCGGCGGATGATGTTGTGCGAGGAGTACCAGAGGATGACCACGCTCTGCATCGAGCCGTGCGCGTTGAACCCCTCGAGCACGAAGTGGTTGTTGCGCGTGAGGGCGACGGGCGTGTTGGCGCCCTCCCCGTCAATCTCCACCTGCCCGTCATGGAGCGCCTTCACGGTGATCGGATTCCCCGGCTCGCCGTTCAGGTTGTTCGGTGGGTTGATCATCGCGTCGCGGCCGCGGTAGGTGCCGTCCAGGAGCAGGAGGGTATCACCAGGTTTGGCGACGCCCCAGAAGTCCGCGATGCGGAAGGGGCTGTCGGCGCGGAGGCCGTCGCCGCCCCCGGCTGGCGAGGCGTAGTAGGTGGCCGCGCCCGCCGAGGGCGCCCCGGGAGAGAAGAGGAGCAAGGTCCCTGGGACCATCAGCTTCTTGAGGAGTGATGCACGGATGATCGGCTCAACCACGGTAACCTCCCTTTCGGATAGATCGCTTCGGACTGGCGGGGAGAGGACGCAGGTCGGCACACGAACCGCCCTCCCTTGTGTCGTCCCGATCTCATTCGCCCCCGGGGCGCCCGCTCCCTTGTCGGTGCTGCGCCGAAGGCGGAATGGACAAGGATATGGCCGCCTGCTTCCCGAAGAAGGGGACACTCGCGACTGGCAGAGGCGGAGAGCACACACATGCGGTGGACACTGGACGAGGTGCGCTGTCGCCCCGGAAGGACATTCCGGGTGCCGGATGACGGCGGGGTGCTGTTGCGGCACTTCGCCGGGCAGCGCGCGTGCATCGAGGAGGTGAGCGAGACGCGCTCCGGCAAGATCGTCACCTTCAGCGTGGCCGGCGTCCGCGTGAGCTGCCCCCTGGCCTACCTGGACAAGGCGCTCCAGAGGGAGGAATCGAGCCGGTGAGACCGCCGCCGGCCGCCTAGCGAGCGTGGAAGACGACGATTCCCTCGGAGACATCCAGCGACGCATCCAGGAGCGGCTGCCGCTCCTGGTCGCTGATGTGTACCGCCACGTCGGCGCCGGGGAAGCGCTCGTGCATGATCACGATCAGGGCGCGCGCCAGCTCGCGGGCGATGCCCGGCTCCGCTTCCGGCCCGAGCGCCACGTAGAGCCGCCGGTTGTCGATCACCCGGGCATCGGAGAGCAGGCCATCCGAGGCCAGCATCAGCGTATCCGAGAGGTCCTGACCCTCTGGCGTGTTGCTGCTCCGGTGACCGGGCACGGGCGGCGCAGGGGAGGAGTGCGATGCCGGCGGCCGCGCCTCCCCCGCGGGTGGCGCGTTCTCGGCGGGCCGCCGGGGCGCCGGCGCGAGCGTGCCGGGCGCCTGGCGGTATCCCTTCACCTGGTGGTCCGGCGCCGCCTGCCGGCAGCCGCCGCCGGCCATCGCCGCCGCTCCCGCCAGCGCCACCAACACCCCGAACCCCGGGCGGAACCCCATCGCCGTGCCCCTCCTCGGCTGCTTCTACCCGGATGCGCCGGGAAGCAAGCATCGGCGGCGGGGTTCCGGCGGAGTCGCGCTTTACAGCCTGCGAAGCCGCATGTTATAATGCGAGCAGTAAGGTGCCTTCGCAGCCGGGCGGAAATCTGCCCTTCACCCGCTTCCGGCCGGGCATCCCGGAACACCAAGCCAGATCCTACCAGGAGGTTACAACGTGAGATTCAGATCCGCATGGGGTTGGGGCGCGACGCTGGCGGGCCTTCTGGCCGTTGGCGCCGGTGCAGTGGCGGCGGCATCGCCCTCGTCGTGGCAGGTCCTCACCGCGGGCGCGGGCGCGCGCCTGTGCGCATGGGCCTTCGAGATCGGTCAGCGCCTCCCTCTGGCACTCTTGATCCCGGTCGTCGCCATGAGCGCCAGCTTCCACGCCGGGTCGCGCATCGGACACCACGTGCGCCGCCGCAGGGACGCGCAGGTGATGGTCGTGGCCCGCCCGCCGGTCGCCCGTTACGCGATCCTCTTCTGCCTGGCGGCGCTCATGGGTCTCGTCTTCCTCGCCACCCGCGGCCTGCTCGGCTGACACAACCGCATTGCGGAACCGCGTCGGTGCGAAGCGAACCGGGCCGAGACGCAGCACGGCCCCTACGCAATGCGCTGTGTCGCACGTAGGGGCGCTGCTCTGTCTGCGCCCATGCCGGGCAATGCACCCATCGCACGTAGGGGCGCTGCTCTGTCCGCGCCCGCACTACCTACTCCTCCCCGGGCGTGGAGAGGTGGCCGGACCCCAGCCTGGGATCCCCGACCATCGTGGGTACGATCTGCGTTGACCCATCCAGATAGAGGACGATGTCCTGGTCTCCGGACTGGAACTGCGCCCCCAGCGCGTCGCGCCGGTGGTGGGCGCACCACGTCACCACGGTATCCTCGGGCGGGTAGCGCCAATAGAGTTGGCGCGTGAAGTCCGGATCCTGCTGCCCGCTGGGCGTCGGCCGCCAGAGACGGCAGTACTTCAACTGCAGCAGCAGCGGGTCCCATCCGTCGTACGACTGGTAGGTATCGCGGACCTGCCGGTAGTCGGGGTCGTCGGTATCCAGGGTGGTCGCCTCGTTGTTCGGGCAGTTGAAGGTGCTGATGCTCTGCACGTAGTCGGGGAAGAGGGTAGCCAGGCCGTACCCGGGGCCGGTGGTCGGCCGGCCCGTCTGCGGGTCAACGGGGCCGAACCAGCGCTCCCCGGCGATCAACAGCCGCTGGTTGGCGCCCGGGTTCGCGCTTGTCTCCGAAAGGTCGAAGGGATAGGCGCGCTCATCCAGCTTGTAGAGCTTCAGCGCGGTCGCGATCTGGTGCAGGTTCGACATGCACTGGGTGCGGCGGGTTTGCTCGCGCGCGCGACCCAGAACCGGCAGCAGGATCGCAGCCAGGACGACGATGATCCCGATTACCGTGAGCAACTCCACGAGGGAGAAGCCCCCTCGCTTCCTGACCATCTGCGTGTCTCCCTTCGACAACCGGGCCTCACGGCCAGCCGCACGCTCTCCCGCCAGCCTACGGAGTCGCCCCGTGCCCGGATTCGCCGGCCGAGTTCACCGACTTCACCGTGCCGCCCAGCCAGACGACCAGGTCTCGGTCCTGGGTGTTCAGGGTCGTCTGGTCCGGCTTGGCGCGGTGGCGGTGGCACCAGGTCACCACCGTCCCCTCGTCCGGGTTGCGCCAGCAGAGCTGACGGCGCTCGGAGCGGTTCGGGTTGTTCTGCCCCCCGGATACCGACCAGAACGCGGCGTACTTCAGGCCGACGCGCTGCTGGTTGAACACGTTCCCGTTCGCGTAGGCTACCTGCTGGCTGCCGACGTGGGTCGCCATCGAGGCCCAGGCGGGATCCCAGCCATCGTAACTCATGTAGCCCTCGACCCCGCCGGGCGCAAGGAAATCCGGAGCCCTTGTTCCGGGGGTTCTCGACTTGGCGTTGGGGCAGTTGAATATCTTGTAGCTGGTGATGTAGTGGGGCCAGAGCGACGCGAGGCCATAGCCGGCGACCGCGCTGGAGCCTGCAGTATAGTTACCGGCAGGGCCGTACCAGAAGTTGTTACCGATAGGGCGGCGCGTGTCCAGCACGTCCATCGGGAACCCCCGGTAATCCTGCTTGTAGAGGCGCAGCGCCTGGGCGATCTGCTGCAGGTTGGCCATGCACTGCGCTTGCCGCGCTCTCTCACGCGCCCGGTTGAGCACCGGCATGAGGATCGCCGCCAGCAAAGCGATGATCGCTATGACCGTGAGAAGCTCGACCAAGGTGAACCCGCACTCTCGCTTCTTCATCTCTTACCGTCCTTCACTGCAGTGAGAATGGCCGTAGCGGGCAACGCAACTGCCTTCTGAACGTTTGACGCCGACGGCGCGCATATCGTTCCATCGCCAGGCGCCTGCTGAGCGTCCCGGTACATTGTTCGATAGCGTGCCGGCTATCGGAGATGTTGCGTGGACCTACGGCCACGAGCGTATCGGCACGTTCTCGGGGTGGAAACCATAGAGGGCCAGGAACCCCGGCACGACCCACTGTCCCGCGTAGACGACGGCGAGCGCGCCGAGCACGATGAATGGCCCGAAGGGGATGTACTCCCGCCGTTTCCTCAGGCCCGTGGCGATCAGGCCGACGCCGACCACCGCGCCCGCCACCACCGCCAGCACCACGGAGGCGGTCAGCCCGAGCCACCCCAGGTGCGCGCCGATGCCCGCCGCCAGGCGCAGGTCGCCCCCGCCCATCGATTCCTGGCGAAACGCCAGTTGCCCGAGCCAGCCGATGCCGGCGAAGACCGCGACGCCGAGGGCGATGCCGACCACCGACGCGGGCACGGGGATTCCGAGGAGGTGTACGGGGTGGGACCACTGGCCGGTCGCCAGGCGGCCATAAACTTCGCGAGCCACGCCGGTGAACATCAGGAAGTAGTTCAGCTCGTGCGGGATGATGTAGTGCTCGAGGTCTATGGCGAAGATGGCGATGAGCGCCGCGACCAGGAGGGCGTCGAAGAGGAGCGGAGCGCCCGCGCCATCCACCAGATAGAGGCCGAGGAACGCCACCGCCGTGGTCAACTCCACTACCGCATAGCGCCAGGAGATCGGCGCCTTGCAGTAGCGGCACTTCCGGCCCTGTAGGAGGAAGCTGAACACCGGCACCAGGTCGCGCGCGCGCAGCCGGGCGTCGCACGCGGGACAGTGGGATGGCGGCCGGACCACCGACTCATCGCGCGGCATCCGCCAGATGCACACGTTGAGAAAGCTGCCGACCGCCAGTCCCAGCGCGAACGTCATGCACAGCCAGAACCAGTGCCACACCGCCGAGGGGGGAATGGTGATGGCCCTCCTAACCGCCTTCGTCGCCCGCGCTCAGGCTGCTCACCACCGCGAGGAGCGGCATGAACATCGAGATGACGATGAAGCCGACGACCAGGCCGAGCACGACGATCATGATCGGCTCCAGGGATGCCGTGAGCGACTGGAGCGCGGCATCCACCTCCTGCTCGTAGAAGTCGGCGATCTTCCCCAGCATGCCGTCGAGGGCGCCCGTCTCCTCGCCGATGCTCACCATATGCACCACCATCGGCGGGAACATGTTGCTCTTCTGCAGAGGCGGGCCGATGGACTCCCCTTCCCGGATGCTGGCGCGCGCCTTCATGATCGCATCGCCGATGATCTCGTTATCCACCGTCGCGGCCACGGTCTCCATCGCCGAGAGGATGGGCACGCCCGATGTGAGCAGCGTGCCCAGCGTACGGGCGAACCGGGCGATGGCGATCCGGTGGTTCAGCTTGCCGAAGACCGGAATCTTGAGCCGGAACATGTCCCAGAGCCGCTTCCCGAACTTGGTGCGCGTGAACCGCTTGAAGGCGATCCAGAGGCCGAACGCCACCGCGCCGACCATGATCTGGCGGTGCGGGAAGCCGTTGGTCAGGAAGTTGCTGACATCCATCAGCATCTGCGTCGTCGGCGGCATCTCCTTCACGCCCAGGTCCTTGAACATCGCCATGAACTTGGGCAGGATGAACGTCACCAGGAAGGTAACAATGCCGAAAGCGGCGATCAAGACCAGGGTCGGGTAGGTCATGGCCGCCTTCACCTTGCGGCGAAGCTCCATGTCCTTTTCGAGGAAGGTGGCGAGACGCTCCAGCGTCTCATCCAGCACGCCACCCACCTCACCGGCGCGCACCAGACCGACGGTGAGGTTGTTGAACGTCCTCGGGTGCTTGTTCATGGCGCTGGAGAGCGTGGCGCCGGCCTCCACCTCCGTTTGCAGGTCGAGGATCACCTGGCGCAGGCGCGCGCTGCCGGTCTGCTCGCGCAGGACCGAGAGGCAGCGCACCAGCGAGACGCCGGCGTTGATCATCGTGGCGAACTGGCGGGAGAAGACGGAAAGGTCCTTCAGCTTGACGCCGCCGATGATGATCCCGCCGGTCTTCTTCCTCTTGGTGGCATCCACTAGCACGGGCTGCCCGGCTTGCGCGCCCCGGCGGCGGGCTCGGGCGCGCACCCGCCTCATCCGCACCGGCAGGTAGCCCTCCTCCTGCAGCCCGCGCGCGAGCGTGCCCTCGTTCTCCGCCTCGCGGGTGCCGGTGACCACCTTGCCGCTCTGGTCGCGTACGGTGTACTCGAATGTCGGCATGGCACTCTCCCGAGATTCCTGATTTCGGATTTTCGATTTCAGATTCTTCCGCTCACGCGAGATCGGGGATCGAAAATCAAAAATCGCAAATCGTAAATCCTAAATCTCTATCTCCCCGGGCCCATCGCCGGGCCTTCCTTGCCATGGAGCATCTTCTTCAACTCGTCGGGGTTGTAGGCTCGCTCCAGCGCGACGTCATAGGCGATGAGCCCTTTCTGGTAGAGGTCGCGCAGGTGCTGATCCATCGTCTGCATGCCCACGCCGGCGCTCGTCTGGATCATCGAGGGGATCTGGTGCGCCTTGTTCTCGCGGATCAGGTTGCGGATCGCGGCGGTGCAGAGCATCACTTCCATGGCGCACACCCGCCCCGGCATGCCGGCGCGGGGAAGGAGCTGCTGGCAGAGCACGGCTTCCAGGTTATTGGAAAGTTGGAAGCGGATCTGCTCCTGCTGCCCCGGCGGAAACACGTCCACCATGCGGTCCACCGTCTGCGCCGCGTTGTT
>JACQGM010000072.1 GCA_016199585.1 Armatimonadota bacterium | reverse complement strand
CGCCGATGCCGCCCGCCACCAGCCTGAAGCAGTTGGTGGATCACTACCTGGAGCGCGAGGGCAACAACGAGCTGGTGGGAAGGCTGTCGCTGCCGACGTTCACCGCCAGCATTGAGGGCCAGAAGCTGCGCACGCTGCCGCCCCGGCTGCTGGAGGTGATGCGCAGCCCGCGCAACAGCGCCACGCGCCTGCAGCCGGATGAGGTGAAGAGCGCCGAGCCGACGCCCTGGGTCGTCAGCGGCATGGCGATGATCACCCTGGGCATCGAGCGGCGCGTTTACAAGGAGAAGGGCGGTCCCCCGGCCGGGCAGCCGTCGCCCCCGCCGCCTTCCCCTCCCGGCACCGGAGAGGCTCCGCGCCCCACGACCGACGACGACCTCGGCGACATGGAGGATCTGCTGCTGACCGGCGGCAGCCGGCAGGCGGCAGGTGTCACCGGGCCGGTCGCCGGTTTCCCGTCTCCTGTTACGGTTCCTCAGCCCGCTGCCGCGTTCGAGCCGGTCGCCGGGCCTGAGGCCGCCGCGGGTGACTCCGAGGCCAAGACCCCGCCGACGCCGGCGGGGGCCGCCGCCGCCGAGGAGAAGAAGGGCGCGGATGGGAAGGATGCGGGCGGCGAGAAGAAGGCCGAGGTGGAGGCCCCGGTGAAGGCCGCGGGGCGGGCCCCGGTGGTCTGGCGCCAGAACACCGCCGAGGCGTTTGCGCGCGGCCGTCTGGATGGCGTGGCTATCTCCTCGCGCGGGGAAGTGGTGCTGGCGCCCTCACTGCGCAAGGACGCGGCTCTCGACGCGGCTTACGCCTGGTCGCTCCTCGCGGCCAACGGGGCAATCTACGCTGGCACGGGCGACGGCGGCGTGCTCTACCGCGCGGCGGGCGGTAAGGTCGAGCCGGTGCTGAAGTCGGGGGAGCTGCAGATCCTGGCGCTGGCGAAGGACGCGGCCGGGAACGTCTATGCCGGCACGGCGCCGAGTGGCCTGGTGTTCCGGGTGACGCCCGGCGGCGCCGGGAGCTGCTTCTGGCGCAGCCCGGAGGAGTACATCCTCTCGCTGGCCGTGGACGCGCAGGGGAACGTCTATGCCGGCACGTCGCCGCACGGGCGCATCTACCGCATCACCCCCGACGGCAAGGGCGCGCTCTTCGCCACAGTGCCCGATCCCTACGTCATCTCCCTGGCCGTGGTGGGCGACGAGGTGTACGCCGGCACCGGCGCCGACGCGGTGGTCTTCCGCATCGCCGCGGACGGGCGCGTGCGCACGTTCTTCGACCCCGGCGAGGGCGCCACGGCCACGCTGGTCGCTCCCGACCGGCGCGGCGGTCTCTTCGTCGGCACCGCGCCGCGGGGCACGGTGTTCCGCGTGGCCGCCGACGGGCACGCGCGGATGCTGCACGAGAAGTCCGCCGCCGGCATCACGGCGCTGGCGGAAGGGGGGCCGGGCGTGGTGTGGGCGACGGCGGGCGCCGTCGTCTACCGCGTCGAGGACGCCCCGCGCGAGCCGCTGGTGGAGAAGATCGAGAACAAGGACGCGCCGACGTTCCTGGCGCTGGCGGTGGATGACGCGGGCGGCGTCGCCCTGGGCAGCGCCACCGGCGATATCTACCGGCTGGCCGCGACGCAGCCGCAGCGCGGCGTGTTCGACTCCGCCGTCCGCGACGCGGGATCGATCGCCCGCCCGGGCCGGCTGACCTGGATCGCCGCGACGCCCGCCGGCACCCGCGTGGGCCTCCAGACGCGCACCGGCAACTCCGAGCAGCCCGATTCCACCTGGAGCCGGTGGTCGCCGGCGTACGCCAAGCCGGGACAGACGGTGACGAGCCCGCCGGGCCGCTACCTCCAGTACCGGGCGGTGCTGGAGTCGGAGAAGCCCGGCGCGCTCCCGGCGGTTTCCGAGGTGGCCGTGGTCTACCTGCCGCGCAACCAGGCGCCGACCCTCACCGTGTCGGCCCCCAAGACGGGCGATGCCTGGTCGCGCAAGCAGACGATCCGCTGGGCCGGGAGCGACCCGGACAAGGACGCGCTCATCTACAACGTGCTCTACTCGCGCGACGACGGCGCCACCTGGGTGAAGCTGAGTCGCGTGGTGAAGGAGAAGGGGAAGAGCGGCCCGCCGGCTGCTGCCGACGGCAAGCCGGCGCCCACCCCGCCGGACGCGGGCGAGGCACCGGAGGAGGGCGCCGATGCGCCCAAGCCTCCGGCGGACGGGGCGGCGCCGCCCCCCGCGCCGGAGCCGGCCGGCGCGGGTCGGCAGCCGGCCGCGGCCGCCCCGGCTCCCCTGCCGGCTGCTCCGGAGGGCGGCGCCCCGGCGGCGGCGCCCGGCGCCGGAAAGCCGGACGAGGGCAAGAAGGCGCCCGAGGTCAAAGAGCGGAAGACGGACTCCTTCAAGGAGACGAGTTACGCCTGGAACACCACCGAAGTGCCCGACGGCCGCTACCTGATCAAGGTGGTGGCGAGCGACCGCGCCGGCAATCCGGCGGACGCGCACACGGTGGAGAAGATCGTGGGCCCGATCCTCATCTCCAACGCCGCGCCGAAGTTGAGCCTGGCCGGCGACCCGGCCGTCGCCGCCGACCGCTCCGTGGCGCTCGCCGGCGACGCCGGAGCGGGGATCCCGCTCGCCGGGGTGGATTACCGCGTTGACGAAGGGGAATGGATCTCGGCGGCCGCCGCCGACGGGATCTTCGACGGCGAAACGGAGCGCTTCGAGATCCGCACGCAGGCGCTGGAGGCGGGGGAACACTCCCTGGAGGTGCGCGCCGTGGACGCCGCGGGCAACCACGCCGAGCAGACACGAAAGGTAGTCGTGCGCTGATGCTGCGAGGGCTCTTCCGCAGGATTGACAACGCGCTCGCCGCGCGGCGAGGGATTGACGACGAGTTGTTCGACGAGATGGAAGAGCTCCTCGTCACGGGGGACGTGAGCATCCACACGACGATGCGCATCGTCGGCGATCTGCGCGAGGCGGTCCGGCGCGAGCGCCTGCGCGATGCCGAAGCGGTGCGCACCCACCTGCGCTCCGAGCTGGTGGCCCTCCTGTTGGAGGGCCACCGCCCGTTCAATTGGCCCGCGTCGCCCCCGGCAATCTACCTCTTCGTCGGCGTCAACGGCGTGGGGAAGACGACCTCCATCGCCAAGATGGCGCACATCCTGAAGCGGCGGGGGAAGAAGGTACTCCTCGCCGCCGCCGATACCTTCCGCGCCGCCGCCATCGACCAGCTCGAAGTGTGGGGGCAGCGCGTCGGGGTGGACGTGATCCGGCAGAAGGAGGGCTCCGACCCGGCCGCCGTCGTCTACGATGCCATTCAGGCCGCGCGCGCCCGCCGCGCCGACGCCGTGCTGGTGGATACCGCCGGCCGCCTCCACACCAAGGTCAACCTGATGGAGGAGCTGCGGAAGATCCACCGCGTCATCGAGCGAGAGCTCGGCCATCCCCCCGAGGAGACGATCCTGGTGCTCGACGCCACCACGGGCCAGAACGCCGTCTCGCAGGTGCGGACCTTCAAGGACGCCGTGAAGGTGAGCGGCGTTCTGCTGGCGAAGCTGGACGGCACCGCCAAGGGCGGCATCGTCCTCACCATTCAGGAGGAGCTGAAGGTGCCGATCCTCCTGGTGGGCACCGGCGAGAAGCTGGACTGCCTTGAGGAGTTCGACCCGAGGAAGTTCGTGGCGGAGCTGTTCGCGGAGGAGTAGGGGAGCGCGCTTCCGCCTCCCCGGATCCCGACGTAGTCCAACGGGCCTGTTCATCCGCTGCCGGTGCCCATCGCGGTCGCTCACCCGGTTCCCGGTCCCCCGTCCCCTGTCGTGCTCTGAGGAAGCGATGAGAACACGGATCAAGGTCTGCGGCATCACCCGCCCGGGGGACGCCATCGGCGCGGTTGCCGACGGGGTGGACGCCCTGGGTTTCATCTTCGCCGAGAGCCCGCGGCGGATCACGCCGGAGCAAGCGGGCGCTATCATCACCCGGGCGGTGCCGCCGCTGGTGAGCACGGTCGGCGTGTTCGTGGATGAGGCGCCGGAGGCCGTGGCTGTGGCGGCGCGCACCGCAGGTCTGACAGCCGTGCAGCTCCACGGTGCGGAGCCGCCGGAGTACTTGGGGAGGCTGCGCTCGCTCTGCCCGGCGCGGATCATCAAGGCGTTCCGCATCCGCAGCCGTGAAGACGCCATCGCCGTTCACGTCTACCGCGAGTGTGCCGATGCCTTCCTGCTCGATACCTTCGTGTCCGGCGCCGCCGGCGGCACGGGGCAGACCTTCGACTGGGAGTTGGCCCTCACCGCCAGGGCGTTCGAGGTGCCGCTCATCCTGGCCGGCGGCTTGAACCCGGAGAACGTGGCCGAAGCGGTGCGCCGCGTGCGCCCCTACGCGGTGGACGTCTCCTCGGGGGTGGAGGTCTCTCCGGGAGTGAAGGACGCGGAGAAGGTGCGGGCGTTCGTGGCGGCGGTGCGGGAGGCGGATTGTGGTGTGATATCCGAGAGGGGGTGACACAATGGGCCTCACACTGATCCTGGACGTGCCTGAGGAAACCTATCAGGTGCTGAAGAACCGCAGCCGCGAGTCCGGGCGGACGCCGGTGGAGATCGCGCGGGACCTCCTGACCAGGTCCGCCTCCGCCGGCGAAGAGGACGCGCTGCTGCAACTGGCCGGGGCTTTCGAGGCGGAAGCGACGGACGTGAGCGACCGCCACGATGCTTACACCGGCGGTCGTGGTATAATGGCTGGAAGGGGTGCAATACCATGACGCTCGAGGACATTCTGGAAGACATCCACAGCCTGGAAGACGAACTGCGCAGCTACGAGCGCAAGTACGGCGTTCTGTCTGAGACTTTCTACGATGCCTACTCACAGGGCGAGGAGCCGGCCTCGCCGGCCTGGGTGCGGGACTGGACCGCATGGGCCAGCGCCTACACGTTGTGGCTGCGCCGACGGGAACAATATCGCTCTGCCATTCAGGCCCTTCGGATGGGAACCGACACCGTCACCCAGGTGATTGAGAAAACCGCGCGCCATGACCCCATTCCAGTCGCTGCGTGAGTACGGGACCTTCGTCTATACGCTGCGCGACCAGTTCCCGTGCATTGTCAGTTCGACCCTTGTATTGTATCAGCGTGGGAGGATGTTCGCCGAACTCACAGGGGAAGTGTCGTTCCCCGAAGGTTACCGCCTGAACGTGTTCGAGCGCCTGACCTGGGATAGCGGCTCGCTGGCGATTGAGGGCTATAGCTACGAAGTCTGGCGTGGCGGCGAGGAACTGTACTGGTGCGATTCGCAGCCGCATCCCAACGATCCGACCCTGGCCGACACGGATCCGCACCACAAGCACGTTCCTCCTGACGCCAAGCACAACCGCATCCCCGCGCCGGGCCTTAGCCTAACGGAGCCCAACCTGCCGTTCCTGATCCGGGAGGTCGAGGTGTTGCTCGGGCGCTGATAGCCAGGGGCGGAGCCTGCTACAGTCGTTGTGGAAGACATCGCTCTCCGGGCAGGATCCCCACCCCCGCCCGGGGAACACCCGCCTGGCAGACGCCGCCGGCACGCCCGGCGCGCTGCCGGAAGGATGTTATCCTGCAGGACACCGAGACGGGCGAGGCCGTGGCCGGGAACCGCGTGGATATGAAGAAGGTCACGATCCATCGGGGACGGTAGGGGCGGTCGTTGCCCCAATCGTCCTCGTCGCCGTCGTCGTCCTCGTCGTCGGCTCGGCGGAGCGAGGACCGGCCTTGCGCCTTCGGGCTGGCATGGGAGCCGCGCTGCGGCGCGGACAACCGCTTCCGCGTGTTCTACGAGGCGGACCGGGGCGTCGCCATTTGCTCTGCCGATGCGCGCTGAGGCGGCGGTTGCGGGCGCACGGTCAGGTGGGCCAGCAGCCAGTCGGTGAACATTCGAGCGGCGTCCAGCTTCCCGATGCCCTCGGCGCGGTTTCGGCCGATGAGGGCCAGGAGCTGCACCTGGTGCTGCCCGCGCCGGTCGCCGGCCGCTTCATACTCGTGGTAGAGGCGATCCATGCGCTCGATGCTCTCGCGCGCCGCCTCGGTCGTGCGGAAGCGGAGGATGCCCGCGAGCCGTCGGGCGTAGGGATTCTGCGGCCCGGTGTGCGTGTAGAGATCCACGTAATCGGGCGTGCGCCCGCTCTCGATCAGCACGTTGGCGACGTAGGTGGGCGAGCAGTCGAGCTTCGCGGCGATCTCCTCGACCATCAGCCCCTGATCATACAGACCGACCGCCTGTTCCTTCTTCGTCGGCTTCGCTGCCATTGTCGCCTCACCCCGAAGGTGCTATTCCCATCGTGGGCGCGGGGAAACGTGGCGTGGGAGTGGGGTGTGGGGGTGTGGGAGTATGGGGGTGTGGGAGTGTGGGAGTGACGAAGTACCTATGGATCCGAAATCTTTCGCACTCCCGCGCTCCGGTCCCGTTTCGCGGCGGTGCGGACGGCTATGGCTGCGAGATGCGACCGGACTCATCAACAGTCATGGCGCGGCCATCGGGCAAAGTGGCGGTGACTCGGAACGTGTCCGTTGTCGCGGGGGCATCGCTGAGCAGGGCGTGCGAGTAACGGGCCTGCGGTGGCCCGGCGAAGACATCCGCAGCCATCAGGCCGCTGCGCTGGAGTTCCCGCAGGGAGCCGTAGCGCCCGTGCGCCGCGCGGAATCGGTTCTGGGCGCCGTAGACGCGCGCCAGCAGGTCCTCGGCGCCTCGGGCGCCCGGCACGGACTCCGCAGCCGCCGGCGCCGCGCTCTCATCGGTGGCGCTCGCCGGCGGGGCCGGGCTTGTCTCCCCGGGCTGCTCGCCCGGGGCTCCGACATCCACGGTGAGCGTCCGCTCCAGGGGGCGCGCTGACTCAATCACCCTTTCGGGCGATCCCGGCACGAGCGTGCGGATGCGAACGAACGCCTGGAGCAGGTAGAGGCTGCTGACGACCGCGACGGCCACCCCCCCGATCGCCAGAAGGCGCCGCATCGGGTTGGGCAGTCCAACAGGGCGGGAGGGAAGGAGCGCGGCGAGTGGCAGGTCCTCGGCCGCCGAGCGCGCCAGGAGCTCGCGGTCCTCCGGGCGCGGCAGCAGATCGAGCGTCTCGCGGGCTTCGTCGCACTGCGGGTCCTGGCGCAGCGCCTCCTCGAGCACGGGGCGAGCCTCTTCGTAGCTCCCGCGGCGGAACAGAACCCGGCCCAGGGCACAGCGCGCGGGCAAGCCGGCGGGATCCAGCGCGACGGCCCGGCGGAAGCAAGTCTCCGCCTGTGGCAGATTCTCCCGCAGCAAATGGGCGCGGCCCAGGTGGAAGTGCGCCTCGGCGTTCCCCGGGTCAACGGTTGTCGCGAACTGCAGGAGCTGCACCGCCTGCCCGATGTGCCCGTCATCCAGCGCCTTCAGAGCCAGGGAAAGTCTGCTCGCCCGGTCGGACCCCGGCTGATCCCCCATCGGCTGTTCTCCTCCCTTGCGCGTGCCACGCCTCGCCCGGCCGGGGGGACCGGGCGCTATCTCCATTATACCGCTTTTTGCAGCGAATCCTACCTCCGCGGGCGGTTGGGTCACTGATGCTGCTCCCGACGCGCGGGGATCACGAGCTCGGAAGAAGAGGCACTCCGCCCACCGCGTACCACGGCACCCAACCCCTGAGCGGTCCTCAGCACACACTCGGGGCGACGGCTGTAACTGCCGACTCTGCCGCTGCGACCTCGAAGCGAACGCCCCCGAAGAGGCTCAGCAGCTCTCCCTCGATTCGTTGCTCAGCCGCCCTGCAGTAGTGAGGGTCGATCTCCACACCCACGCTGTTCCGCCCCAGCTTCGCAGCGGCGATCATCGTGGTGCCGGTGCCGCAGAAGGGATCGAGCACCGTGTCTCCCCAGAACGAGAACATGCGGACGAGTCGGTGGGCGATCTCCAATGGGAAAGGCGCCGGGTGTTCGCGCGTCGAGGCGCCGGTGATGTTCCAGAACTGGCGGAACCAGTCGCCGAAATCCCTCTTGTCAATCATCGAACGCCGTCGCTGCTCCTCGGTGGGCTTCCGATAGCCCCCGGGCCTGCGCTGCATGAGAATGAACTCCATGTCGTTCTTGATGATTGCGTTCGGCTCGTAGGGCTTCCCCAGGAACCGGCTCCCGTTGTCCACCTCATAGCTGGCGTTGGCGATCTTGTGCCAGATGATTGGGTTCAGGTTATCGAAGCCGATCCGCCGGCACGAGACCGCGATATCCGCGTGGAGCGGCATGACCACGTGCCGGCCATTCCGCCGCCGGGACAGGCACACGTCGCCGACCACGCAGACGAGCCGTCCGCCGGGGACGAGGGTGCGGTAGCACTCCCGCCACACCCTCTCCAACTCCTTGACGAACTGCTCGTAATCCCCGATGTGACCCATCTGCCCCGGGTGATCGTGGTACCGCTTCAGCGTCCAGTAAGGCGGCGACGTTACGACCAGGTGAATGCTCTCGTCCCCCAGGAAAGAGAGATCCCGGGCATCGCCCGGGACCAGCAGGTGCTTGGTCTCGTTGCTCATGCCGGCGGCACCTCCAGCATCGAGAGCAACATGACCACCGCATTCTCCACCGAAGCGACGGAGTCGGATGCGAAGACCACCTGATCCACCGCCGAGGACCGGAGGCGGTTCTGGATGTTGATGTGCTCGTCAATGAAGGGGTAGTACACTACGGCCGCGAACCGTGACTGGGGAAAGGCCTCCTTGAGCTTGCTCGCCTTGTTCACGATCTCATCGCACCGCTTGTGGATGTCTCGGCGGGCCTCGATCCGTTTGACATCAATGCCGATCTCGACGTCGCCCTGTGCCGGCGCCGCCGCGTCCAGTTCGAACTGCTCGCCGCCTATCTCGAAGTGCCGCTTGCGAAAGCTGACCTGCGCATGCCGGTTCAATGCATCCAGGATGCGCTTCTCCCACCGACCTTTCCCTTTGCGGACCTCCTTGTCCACGAACTCAGTGCGGTCAACAAGACTCAACGCCGGCAGCGCCAGGTAAGATGGAAGGAACGGCATAACATACCCGGCGATCACCTTGGCCTGGTCTTCGCTCAAGCGAGGGGCGTAGGTGTCAACGTTCCTGATGCCCAGGTCACGCTCGATGGCACGAGCCGCGATATTGCAGGACGCAAGGAGCGGCTTCAGTGCCACCGGATAGTCTCGGTGGCTACCATATCCCCGGGGCATGGTTACTCCATCGGTGCTGTTCCGGGCCATCCACACGTTCGCGTTCCTTGGAAGCGCCGAGGCATCTCTGCCACGAGTGCCTCCGCAGCCCGCGCCGTGCGTGCCCCAACGCACTCGTCAAACGACGCCCTGCTCGTGGTGCTCCACTCTGACGATCGCGTGCGGGCTGATGCCAGCCATCGCGGGCAAGAGGTGGTTGAGCACCTGTTCGGCAGTCATCCGAAACTCACGCCCGCGCATAGACACCTTGAGCCATCCATCCTTGTCGCGGTAGTAGCGCTCTGTCTTTCCCGACTTCGCGGAGCTGATCAGGATCAGATAGGTGTCGTTCGTGAGTCTCATGCCTCATGCTTCCAGCAGCTTCGCCAGCACGTTGTCCTCCGGGTACGGGTGCCCGCGGTGCTGGCGGAACGCCTCGGCGTAGGCCACCCCCATCTCCTGGCCGCGAGTGGCCCCGGAGCGCCGCATCGAGTCCAGGTACTCATCCATGCCGTGCTGGCGGCGCAGCCAGTTGCGCTGGCTCTCGTGGCAGGCGAGCATCTTCTCCTTCACCCCGATCGTCTCGCTCACGTCCACCAGGAAGCCGGCGGGCACCGGGTCGCCGTAGTAGTCGGTGCCGCCGATCGGGTCCCAGTAGTAGAGGTAGGGGATGCCCTCGGTGTGCCGCTCGCCGCCGGAGCTGCCGAAGTTGGGGATCGCCGCCGTGAAGCACGCATCGCGCACCAACCGCCCGGTGACCTCGTGGTCCACCATGTAATCCGCCAGCGGGTGGGTCAAGACCAGGAAGGGATCCACGTGCCGCAGGAGGCCGGTGACCTTGCGCCGGGTCACGGTATCGTAGTCAATAGCCAGGTCGCGCTCATCGAGGCAGAAGCACTCCGCCCCCAGGATGGCGGCCGCGGCCGCCGCTTCCCCGCGACGAACGCGCATGATCTCTTCCGGGGCGCGTTCGGCGGTGCCGCAGTCGCCCGGGGCCATCGTGGCGATGAAGATCCGGTAGCCCCTCTGCTGCAGCCGGGCAAGCGTGCCGGCGCACCGGAACTCCACGTCGTCCGGGTGCGCACCGACGGCCAGGATGCGTCCGTTGTCCTTCATGTTCACCTCTTCCGCGGCCGGGGCGTTCTCGCGACGGCCCGCCGGCGCCGGGTCATCCCGCGCACGCGAGGGCGGTGCGCACATTCTGCTCGATCTGGTCGGGCTGGTGGCGGGTATAGACTCCCATCAGGACGGCGTCGGTCGGCCGGATGTGCGAATAGGCGTAGGCGAGGGCCTCGCGCGGGTCGTTGCGCCCGGCGGCGAAGACCTTGTAGGCGATGCAAGGGCGCTCCAACTGCCGCAGCGCGGCCACGGCCGCCGCGGGATCCTCGGGGCGGAATCGCTCGTCCTTGCTGGCGGCTTCGATCTGCCCCCGGCGCCCGGTGAGGTCGTAGAAGCACACCATGTGGAAGTCGTGCCCCAGCCCGATGCGCTGGGCCTCCAGGTGCGCCCCCGGCTGGTGAGCGGCGATGCCGGGCACCATGCCCAGCTCGCGGATGAGGGTCATCGCCGGGCGCAGGCTCTCCAGCTCGCCCCGCTCAAAACGTTGGTCCACCACGCCTCCGTGGATGTAACAGCCGACGCCGCCGAAGAACTTCACCCGGCGGATGTTGGCCTCCAGGGATCCCATCTCCGGGGCCGACTGCGCCACCCACTGGATCTTGCCCCCGTCGCTGCGGTACTCGCGGACCAGGCGCATGATGTGCTGATCGGCGCGGGCGAACAGGGTGTTGATCCCCAGGCGCTCGCACTCGGCCAGCGTCTGCTTCAGACGCGCCGTGGTGTAGTAGTCCAGCATCTCGGCATCCTTCTCGGCAGTCTGGTGCGAGACGCCGCTGAAGGGGTTGCCCCCGATGATCAGGCGGCTGACTTGCAGCCCGCCCAGGTTCACGCACGGTAGCTGTGGCATTTGCTCTCACCCTCACCCGGCGGCAGGGCGGCCGGGTCCCACGGATGTGTTCGACGCGGAGACGGCGTGTCCTGCGGGTCGGTTCGGCAAGCAGGATCCGGGGAGCGGGCGGGCGAGGAGCGCTGTTTCGACCGGCCGACTGGCCCCCCGAGTCTGTCGTCCTGTGCGCAGCGAAGGATCTCCCCCTCGACAACCTCTGCAGGTCCGGGCCTGTAGCGGAAGCCCGGCGGAGATGCTTCGGTTCGGAACCTCAGCATGACTGGTGCGGGGGATCGGGCCATTTCATCACTGCCACACGGTGCGCCCCGGGGGGCAGGGGAGGGCCTGCGTCCGCCCGGATCCGTGCCCTGCGAGAGGGTTGGCACTTGGTCCGAAGCGGGGGTGTGGGCCGTTTGCCTCGG
>JACQGM010000082.1 GCA_016199585.1 Armatimonadota bacterium | reverse complement strand
TACATCGAGCGCGACGCGGCGCGCTGGCTCTTCGAGCGGCGCATCGGGCTTCTCGGCGGCGACTTCCCGCGCTTCGACCGCGTGCCCGCGATGCAGTTCCCCTGGGCCGAGTTCTGGGAGAAAGTGAACCTGCTGCTGGCCCCGCTGACGAACCTGGGGGGCCTCTCAGGGCGCTGCGGACGGCTGGTCGCCTTCCCGCTGAAGATCCGCGGCGCCTGCGCCACCCCCTGCCGGGCAGCCCTTCTGTTGGAGGCATCTCGTGAGAGCATTGACACGTGACGATATCGTGGCCGGGCTGCGGGCGCTGGGGCTGCAGCCGGGCGATAAGGTCCTGGTCCACTCCTCAGTGGCCGCGCTGGGGCGGGTAGAGGGCGGCCCGGATGCCGTCATTGATGCCCTGCTGGCAGCCGTGGGCCCCGCGGGCCTGGTGATGGTGCCCACCTTCGCCACGGCGCGGCCATTCGACCGCCGCACGGCATCCACGCCGCTGGGTGCCATCCCCGATGCCTTCCGGCGGCGGCCGGGTGCCGTGCGCAGCAAGCACCCGACGCACTCCGTGGCCGCCATCGGCGCGGGTGCCGCGGAGCTCATCCGCGACCACGAGAAGGTCCCCACCGCCTATGCCGAGGGGACGCCCTACTACCGCCTGGCCGAGGTCGGGGGGAAGATCCTGCTCCTCGGCGTGGACCAGGACCGGAACACCACGCTCCATGCCGCGGAGGCGATCGCCGGGTCTCCCTACCTCACCCACGTCACCGCCACCTACGTGGATGACGATGGCCGCGAGGTCACCATCCCCGTCGCCGCCATGGCGGGGCCGCACCGCAACTTCATCGGGCTCGACCGCCTCTTCCGCGAGCGCGGCGTGGTGCGCGTCGGGCGCATCGGCAGCGCCGTCTGCCGGCTCATGGACGCCCGGCGAATGCTCGACGTGGCCATCGAGGCGCTGCGCGCGGACCCGGCCGCCGTTCTCTGCGACAACCCCGCCTGTGCCGACTGCGTGCTCCAGCGCGGCGCGATCAAGGCGGCCCGCCTGCGTGAGGAGGCTTTCACGCTGGCCGCCGTGGCGGGCGACATCTCTGACAACCTGGCGGAGATCGAGTTCGCCCTGCGCGGCGAGGGGATCGCGGCGCTGGAGCTGACCCCCGATGAGCACGACAAGTTCGGGGCGGCGCTGGCGGATGCCGGCATCACGGTGGCCGCCATCCGCAGCGCGGGAGGGGCCGACGGCGCCGCGCGGGCCAGGCGCCTGGGGGTGCCGCTCATCGTGCCCGCCGGCACGCGCGAGGAGATCGAGGCGGCGGCCAGCCTGCGGGCCACTGGGTGTACCGTTTACGTGGAAAACGTCGGCCTCCCCTCGGCGCACTACGCGGAGCTGCTCGCAGAGGTCACGGGGGCGCCGCCCCTGGCGCTCAACCCGGGGCGCTTCGCCGCCGCGCGGGAGAAGCCGTTCCTCCAGGTGTTCTACCGCGGCCCGCTGCGCAAGCGCCTCGCGCACTTCTACGTGGATGACGCCACCTGGGACGGCGCGCCCGCGCTGCCGGGCCGGGGCAACGGCGAGGTGAAGGAGATCCTCTCCATGCTCCGCTGCCGCAGCTACTCCGGCATCGTGACGCTGCGCTCGCACGTGAGGGGCGTGCCCGCTTTCCGGGAGGCCGCCGCGGCGTTCTGGGGGCTGTTGGATACGATGTAGGCCGTCGGTGGAAGATCTGGTCGCGCCCGCCTCGGGATACCCCGCCTCGGGTGGCGAAGCGAGTCTGCCGGGGAGTGGAAGGAAGGCGGCGGCGAGACCCGAAACTTTCTGTGCGATGGAAGGAACGGTGTGCCGCGGCGCGACCGACCAGCGGACAACCATGCGGCCCACCGCAAGGTAGACATTGGCGCACTCCAGAAGAGGATGCCCAGCATGGCAGATGTGGATGTCGTCGTTGCAGTAGACAACCAGAGGCTCCGGGCTGCCCTGTGCCATCGCGTACAGCACCTCGGCTACTCGTGTAGGGCCGTCGCCTCTGCGGGCCTTCAGGAGGTCAGGGGCTCCGACCGGGTCAGGCTGATCTTCGTTGAGACGAATGATGACGTGGCGAAGCTGGAGCAGAGCATCCTCGACTTCTGCAGAGCGACGAAGCCGCCCAACTGCCGCGACTTCCCGATCGTGCCTTTGGTCTCCGTTGAGCAAGCGCGGCGCAGTCCCGCGCTCCATTTCCGGGCGGACGGAGCCGTGCTGTGTACCGTGGCGTCGGACGACCACAACCTGATGGGTGGTCTGGCCCGCCTGCTTTCTGCCTGCCCGTTGCAGCCAGTGGTAGTGCCACGTGATGACATCGCAGCCCCCGCCCGTCAGGGAACCGGCGCGCCACGGGACGAGGACCAGGTAACGGAGACTACGGGGCCTCGCAACCACGCCCACGTGCAGCCCATCTGCCCGAAGATCCGTGTTGCCATTGACCAGGAAGCACTCCGGCGCGCGCTCGCCGGGGCACTCCGGCGGACAGGCCGCGAGGTGGTGGCGACGGATGCTGTCCGGGCACTTGCCGCAACGCAGGCTGATGCCGTGGTCATTGGTACTGGGGAGGATGTCGCCCTGCTTGTCCGGCTGGTCAACATCCTCCACGGCGGGCGGCCATCGCGCCGCCCTTCTGCCATGGTGGCCGTAGTACCTGGCAGCGCCGTCGTGTTCAACCCGAGCCTCAAGTCATGGACCATCACCGGCCAGCCGGCGGTGAGCCGGGTCCTGTGGGAGGAGGACAGGGATCTGGGGCGGACGGTCGTAAGAGTCATCAAGGAGTTGGCGGAGTAGCGCGGCCAGGACGCAGGCTTCGCCGGCGTCCTGGGGGCCCGATACAGGTTGACACCATGTTCTATGTTCTCATATACCTGGTGCTATCCTACCTCGGCGCATTCTTCCTCGTCTGCGTCGTGTGGCAGGTGTTCTTCCTCCGTACCCTGTACGCGCGCGGGCCGCGGCCCGGCGAGACGGCTGCTCCCGACACGGAGGCGGTGGCAGTCGCCCGGCGACCATCACGGCGTTCATTGGCAGCCGCGGTGGCGGGGACCGTCACACTGGCTTTGCTTCCTTTGATGCCGTACCTGGTGGTCGAGTCTCAATCAGCCGCATGGGGTGCCGGCCTTCGGCCCATCGTCGCCCAGGCCCTGAGGGACGAGAGCATGGAAGCCGACGTGGTCACTCTGAAGGTGCTGCGGCGGGGCATCATGAGGATCCGGGTCTATGTGGTCTCGCCCTGCAGAAACGGCTATGGGGAGCCCGGGTACGTGGGCGGCATCGTCCATCTGGTCAAGAGAGGCGGCAGATGGCAACACGAGGGGGAGTACGGGTGCGTCTGGTCCGATTGCGGCAGCGCCGATGGCAACATCTTCCCTCCCTATGCGGCACAGGGCGACTACCGTTGACGAGGGGTCGCGTGCATCCGGTGGTGTCCCGGCCCGGCGGGCCCCGTGGCTCACTGCTTGCACGTTGCTCCCGATGACTCCGAGTCAGCACGAAGGCCCGAAGCTGTGCCCAAGAGGATCCCCGCACAGTCTATGGGTGATCGGTGGGGGGTGAGAGACAGGCTCACCCTTCACTTGCCGCCCATCACCGCGAACGGACAGGGCCGGGTTCAGACGTGGATCGCCGCCCCCGTCACCCCCAGTGCCGCCTCCTTCAGCGCCTCGGGAAGCGTCGGGTGGGCATGGACGACGCGGGCGATGTCCTCGCTGCTGGCGCCGAAGGCCATCGCGGCGGTCGCCTCGGCGATCAGGTCGCCGGCGCGGGGGCCGATGACGTGGACCCCCAGCACGCGGTCGGTGCGCGCGTCGGCCAACACCTTCACCCACCCGTCTACCTGCCCCATTGACCGCGCGCGGCCACTGGCGACGAAGGGGAAGCTCCCCTTCCGGTACTGGATGCCCGCCTTCCGCAGCGCCTCCTCGCTCCGCCCCACGGAGGCGATCTCCGGCTGGGTGTAGCAGACGGCCGGGATGGCGTCATAGTTCACGCGCCCGTAGCCGGTCGCCAGGCGCTCGACGCAGGCCACGCCCTCTTCGGAGGCCTTGTGCGCCAGCATCGGCCCGCGGATCACGTCGCCGATGGCGTAGACCCCCTCGGCCGTGGTGGCGAAGCACTCGTCCACAGGAATGCGCCCGCGCGGATCGGTCTCGATGCCTACTGCCTCCAGTCCCAGGCCCTCGGTGTTCGGCACCCGTCCGACGGCGAGGAGCACGCGGTCGGCGCGGAGCGGCGCCATCCCTTCGGCCTCCACCACGCACTCGCCGTCCGCCACGCGCGCCCCCGTCACCCGGCAGCCGAGGCGGAACTCGAAGCCCTGCTTGCGGAAGGCGCGGTGAGCCTCCACGGCCACCTCGGCGTCCATGCCCGGCAGGATGCGGTCCAGGTACTCCAGTACCGTGACCTGCGACCCGAGCCGCAGCCACACCGAGCCGATCTCCAGCCCGATGTACCCCGCCCCGATGACCACCAGGCGTCCCGGCACCTCGGGGTAACTCAGCGCCTCGGTGCTGGTGCCGATGCGGTCGCCATCCACCTCCACGCCCGGCAGCGCCGCCGACCGGCTCCCGGTGGCGATGAGGATGTGCGTCGCCGCCAACTCGGCGGCGTCTTCGCCCTCGACGGTCACGCGGCCCGGCCCGGTGAAACGCCCACGGCCGCGGTAGCGCGTCACCCCGTTCTTCCGGAAGAGGCTCTCGACACCGCGAGTGAGCGCGCGCACCACCTGCTCCTTGCGCTTCAGCATGGCGGGCAGATCCAGGGCTACCTCACCGATGCGGACGCCGTGGCGGGTGAGATCATGCCGGGCTTCCCGGTAGCGCTCGCTCGACTCCAGCAGCGCCTTGCTGGGGATGCACCCGACGCGCAGGCAGGTGCCGCCCGGCGCGGGATCCTGTTCCACGCACCCCACGTTCATCCCGAGCTGCGCCGCGCGAATGGCGGCCACGTAGCCGCCGGGGCCGGCGCCGATGACGAGGAGGTCAT
>JACQGM010000068.1 GCA_016199585.1 Armatimonadota bacterium | reverse complement strand
CGTGTCTGCTGTGACGGCCGCGAGATGGTAGAATGGAGGGGGCCGGGCGGTAGCCGGGAACCGCTGTGGCACACTCGTGTAGAAATCGACTTGCGCCCTGGACACGATGGAGAGGATGACGAAGGCGGGGCAGCGCCGGCACCCCCGGCAGCCCTAGCGGTAGCCCCGGCAGGCCCGGCAGCCCCCCACACAGGTTGTGGGTTCACCTGCGGGGGATTTCGTCTTCCGGGCGGGCGGGTAGGCTCCGCATCCCCTGCCCCTGCACCCGGCAGGCAGCCACACGGATGCTCGTATGTTCGTGCGAAGGTAACGCACGAACAGGCATCGGAATCTAGCACGGTGAACCCCCGCCAGCAACAGAGTTGAGTATCCTGCCGGGAATGCGCTTGCGGGAAGTGCCCCCGGAGGTGGGCACGCGCGAGCAGGTCTTCCGCCGCTACGGCCTGGATCCACCGACCTGGTCCTTATGTCGGAATCCCAGGCTCCTGCAAGAGGGTGTTGACAGAAGACCGGGAATCCGGTATGATAGAGTCGTGGATGCCGAAGTGGCGGAACTGGCAGACGCGCTAGGTTCAGGGTCTAGTGGGTGAAGGCCCGTGCGGGTTCAAATCCCGCCTTCGGCACCAGGTTTCAGGTACCATGCGGCTTTCGGCGGTCCTCTCCCCCTGAAAGGGAGAGGACCAAATGCCGAAACGCTCACTAGTTTCCCCGAGAGACGCCGTCAAGACCGCCGAACTGGAACGCCAGGGGCGTGTTTGGCTGCTTGACTGTGAGATCCGCCAGCTTTCCCCCAATACCATCGCCCTTCGCCGTGTGGAGTTAGCCCGCTTCGGGCGCTTCCTGCGGGAGGAGGAGTTCTCCCACGTTGACAGCACGGCGGCGCGCGCCTTCTTCATCCGGCTCACCGAACAGCAGCTTCGCCCGGCCTCCATTCGGAACTACTGGGTTGACCTCCACACGTTCTTCGGCTTCCTGGCGGAAGAGGGGATCGTCGCCACAAACCCGATTGAGAGCGTGCCCCGCCCGAAGGTGCCAGAGGATCAGATCCGCCCCTTCACCGAAGCACAGGTCAAAGCCCTCCTCGTGGCCGCGCATCAGTCACGGCACCCCCGGCGGGATGAAGCCCTGGTGCTGTTCCTGGTAGACACGGCCGCGCGTGCCTCTGAGGTGTGCGGTCTTCGCATGAAGAACCTTGACCTGGTGAACCGCCGCTGCGAGGTACTGGGGAAGGGGAACAAGCGCCGCCTCCTGCCCCTGTCGGCGCCCACTACCAGGGCGCTGATCCGGTACATCGCCGAAGCGGAAGAGGAACGCCATCCCGACTCGCCCGTGTTCCTTGCCGAGCAGGGCGCCCGAATGGGTGAAGCACTGGCGCGTCACGGGCTCTTGGAGGTGATCCGCCGTCTGGCTGCCAGCGCGGGGGTCACCGGGGTTCGCCCTTCCCCTCATACCCTCCGGCACACCGCCGCTGTTATGTTCCTGCGGGCGTGCGGTAACGTCTTCGCCCTGAAGCAGTTACTGGGGCACACCGAGCTTCGCATGGTGAACCGCTATGTTGCCCTGGCACAAGCCGACTTGGAGGCACAGCACCGCGCCTTCTCACCCGTGGAACATATCCGGCGGGCACGATAGGGCTTCCCCTCCTGCCCCTCGTGGTGGGCCTTCGCCCCGAGGGGCAGGGAACCCGCAACAGAACGTCCTCAGCACGAGCAGGAGCCGGCGAAGTGCTGGCGAACTGGGGCGGGACGGTGCGGGTTTGGATGACAAGCGGATGGCTGCCAACGCGAAGAGGTGCCCCTCGTGCTCTGTCGTGGTGCCTCTCTTCTCGGGGGAATGCCCCGGGTGCGGGTATCGCTTCGCCGCCCGGACAGCGAAGGCCAAGGTGTGCCCACAGTGCCGACAGACCGTCCCTGCGTGGGCACAGGACTGCCCCGAGTGCCGGTATCGGTTCCCAGGTGCTCCTCCGCAAGGGGCCGGGCAGCGCCCAGGGGCAACCCCGACGGGAACCCCGCTGGGGGTGCAGCCAAGTGCCTCTTGCCAAGGGGGGCAGCCGGAGTCTCCTCACGAGCGAGTCCTTATGGAGGCAAGGGGGGTCAACGGACAGATTGAACTGCTCGCGGATAGGGTTCGCATCAAGCGCCAGGGGTGGAGAGCGCTCCTCTCCCAAGGGCTGAAGGGCGATAAGGAGATCCTCGTTGACCGGATCACGTCAATCCAGTTCCGCATGCCGGGGATTGTCATCAACGGGTACATCCAGTTCGCCTTTGAGGGCGGCCACGAAACCAAGAAAGGGGTCTGGGACGCGACAAGAGACGAGAACTCGGTTTTCGAGTCGGCGCAGGCCGACTTCGCGGCTTTGTTGCCCGCGACCTCGGTCGCCGGGCGGCCGCGGCTTTGTTGCCCGCGACCTCGGTCGCCGGGAGGCGTCGCCGCGATGCGCCGGACTCCCACACGCCCTCCCACGCGCCACCGGCGCCGGGCCTTTGCGGACCGGCCCGGCATCCCCCACATGTCACTTCCCCCCGAACCGGACATCGCGGCGACCGCTTCCCCGGGCGGCAGATCGCCCCTCTACTCTTCATTCTGGCGCGCGCGACCGGGATCCCGATGCGCCGATGGTCCCCCGGCCGATAGGCCCTCCGTCCCACGGGCGGGGAGGAGGCAAGGGGCGCACCAGTGAGCCCGGCGCGCAGCCCGGCAGGAGGACCACGGCGGCCACCCGGCGGGAGGCCACCCGGGGCGCTTCCTGTCTGCCGGCCAGGCGTGCGCGACGCGGCCACTGGCCCCGGCGCCTGGTTTGCGAGCGCGCCTTTCCGGGAAAACCATACCGGGAGGTTGCTATGGATCTCGAAGAAACCAAGCGCGTCTTGCAGGGACGGTGGATGGACCACCCCCTGCACCCGTTGGTGGTCACCTTCCCGCTCGGGCTGTGGACCGCCAGCGCCGCATTCGACATTCTGTCTCTCATCACCGGGAAGCCGCGGTTCCGCAAGGTGGCGGATGCGACGATGGCCGCCGGCCTGGCGGGCGCCGCCGTCGCCGCCTCCACCGGCCTCGCGGAGTTCGCGGACATGGACCCGAGCCCCGGGCGGCAGCACGCCACCATCCACGGCATCGGGAACGGACTGCTGACGGGCCTCTACGGCGTCAACTGGGCCCTCCGGCGCACCTGCGACGGCAGCAGACGCGCTCCTTTCTGGCCCTTCCTTCTCAGCCTGGCGGGCATCGGCGGGCTCACCTTCACCGGTTGGCTCGGCGGGCACATGGTCTACCGGCACGGGGTGGGAGTGGATACCGAGCACACGCAGGAGCACGCCCAAGAGCCCCGGGCCGCAGAGCAGACCAGGGAGCGAGAGATGGTACACGCCTGATTTGTTCCGGGAGCCGGGGCGCGCGAAAGGAGGCGATCCGATCCCGGCGTCGAACTTCCTGGCGGGAGGGGCGGGCACGGCGTGCCGACCCGCCGGGAGGGAAGGGGCCGGGATGTCTATTCATCGAAAGCGACCGCCGTCTCACTACTACGCCAACATCGGCTGCGGCGCGCTACTCGCCTTCATCGGGTCCGCCGTCATCGGTGGCGCCGCGCTCTCCTTCGGCGAGGACGGCCAAATCATCGGCGAGTTGCTGATGGTGCTCTTCTTCGGAGTGGCGCCGGTGGGCATCGGGATCGCCCTGGTCAGCCGTGCCCTCGTTGCCCGGCGCAAGGCAGTGTGGGAGGAGATCGAGCGCCAGGTGCTCACCATCGCCCAGCGGCGTGGCGGCGTCGTCAATGCCCTGGAGGTGGCCGCCGAGACCGACCTCTCCTTCGACGAGACGAAGCGCTACCTCGACCGCCTGGCGGACCAGGGCCACGTGGAGATCGAGCCTTCGGAGAGCGGGCTGGTCTATCGGTTCCCGGGGGCAGGGGCGGGAGGCGCTCCGGGTTAGCCCGGGCCGCGCGGCGGGGGTGCCGCCTCCTGCGGCTCTGACGCACCCTCCGGCACGCGCCGGCATCCAGCCTGCCCCAACGTGCGCAAGGAAGTAGCCGTCTGATGCTCCATTCAGCAACGCTCGCTATCGGAGCGTGCGGCCTCGCCTTCCAGTTGGTCGGGGCCGAGACGCTCCCTCCGCCGGCTCCGCAGCCGACGAACCTTCTCCTCAATCCCGGCTTCGGCTTTCACTCCTTCGAGAGCCCGCGCTCGGGAACGCCTTCGGCCTACCAGTCCGGGGCGGTCGCCTGCTGGGATCAGGAGGCCCACCGGGACGCGGAGGTCTTCCGCGCGCCGCGCGCCAAGGCGTTCCGCCCGCGCTTCCCGGTGGACAACGTGGTGGTGCTCCACCCGGGCAAGCGCCTCTCGCAGTTCGTGCTCCTCTCCGAAGCCGGGCTGGACTTCGGCGACCGGGTGAGTCTCTCGGTGCTCGGCCGCCAGAGCGCTCCGCGCTCCCTGCGGGCCGCCGTCCACATGGTGCAGGTGGACGGAGCCCCCGGCGAGTGGAGACCCGCCGACTTCGGCCAGCAAGACCAGCGGACGTTCGCGAAGGTCGCCCGGGGCGAGCTGACCCCGGCGCTCGGCGCGAGCGCGCTATCCGCCGATGCGGAGGACTTCGAGCTCATCGTCGAGAACGTTGAGGTGGCGGGGGCGCTGGTCCAGACGCCGGGCAGCGGGGACGGGCCGCCGGAGGTCCTCGGCCCGGGCACCATCGGCGTTGCCGTGGAGTTCACGAATGTCTCCGAGAGCGACGTCTGGATCTACTCCCCCTGCCTCTCTCGCAGTCCGAAGGCGCTCAACCGGCTCCCGGAGGGGCGGCCGCTCCCCGCGCTCTACCGGCACCTCCCGCGGACCGTGCAGAAGCTGTGGCGCGGCGAGGCGCTGCACATCCTCCTCACCGGCTACAGCTCCGACTGCGGCGACGCCAACCCGCCGATGTACCTCTACGACGAGGACCCCGAGTCGCCCACCTTCAAGCAGCCGCTGCAGCAGACCTTCGACGGGTCGAAGGTCGGGCACCCGGAATGGGACAACTACTTTGCGCGCTGGAACCACTACTTCAACCCCTGGGGCCGGATGCGGTGCGCCCTGCTGCGCAAGTTCGACCTCCCGATCAACAAGATCCTGGTGAACACGGAGGCGTGCAGCGGGTCGTACCTGATCGAGGCACAGTCGGCGTTCCCGGAGTACGCCTCGCTCTCTCTGCCGCCCGGACCCGCCAACGGCCACCGCGAAGGGAAGACGTGGCAGGAGCTGTACCCGGATCTCTTCACCCGCCCGGAAGGCCCGGGGCCGGATCTCGTTGTTCTCTGTTTCGGCGCGAAGTACCACCCTGATGTCGCGGACGAGGTGGAGCAGTACGAGGGCGCCATCCGCTGGTTCCGACGGCACTACCCGAACGTCGAGTTCATCTTCTCCAACAACAACTGGCGCGAGGGGATCGCTCCCAACGCCGGCGGCCTGCAGGAGCTGTCGCTGCGCTATGGCATCCCCTTCGTAGACTTCAGCCGCGCCCTCCACCTGAGCACCCGGCACTACAACGGGCGGTCGCCGATGAACGGGGACGCCCACCCGCAGGCGTTCGCACACTACCTCTGGTACAAGCAGATCGAGCGCCTCTTCGAGGCGGTGGACCCGATCCAGCCCGGCATCGCCCAGGCGTGTCCCCCCGACCGGATCAGCATCCGCTCCTTGGGCTGGGAAGGCGACTTCCGCACCTACACGGAGCCCGACCCGCGCTTCCGCAAGGGCACCGGCTTCCTGCTGGACGACACGGTCGTCTGCGTGTGGGCTGCGGGGAACGAACCCAAGCTGGCGGTGAGTGTTGACGGCACGCTCTCCTCCCACCCGCGGCGGGCGCCGAAGCCGAAGCGTAACCCCCGGAGCTGCACCTTCGCCATCGGCCACCTCTCCTTGGGAGACCGCCATGTCGTGGAGGTTTCCGGCGAGGACGCGCGCTTCGTGGCCGTGGACGCCCGCGCCGCGCCCGGCCGCCAGTGGATCGGTGTGGAGAGCCCGCGCTGGCGTCTGGGAGACCTTCGGGCCCAACCGTTCGAGTCGGAGTGGGGGGCGCCCTACGGCTCGCGCCAGGTGCGAGTGCCGCCCGGAGAGACGGTAACGGTGGACGCCGTCGGCACGTTCCTCTCCATCGCCTACGCCGACATGGCAGACGGCGGCACGTTGGGCGTGGAAGTAGATGGCCGGGAGTGCCTGCGCCAGGCGACCAACGTGCCCTTCCGCACCGCCGCCGGGGAGGACCTCTGGATGGAGAACCGGAAGGGCATCGGGCCGTTCCCCTACGGCCTGCACCGGGTGCGGGTGACTGCCGGGGAGGGGCCGCTGGCGCTGCTGGGGGTCTTCGCCTACGACACCCGCGCCAGCCGGGCGCAGGAGCGCGTCGTGCGCGGCACCGCCTACCCGGGGGAGACGGTGACGTTCTCCCCGCCGTTCAAGGCCCGGCCGTTGGTCCTGTGCACGGGCGGGCTGCACGCCCTCCCGGACGGCACGTCGGCGGGGCAGGTAACGTTCGCCGGCGACGGCCCCGGCGCCTTCGAGGCGATCGGCGAGTAGGGGCGCCGGCGTGAGCGCGCACCGGGGAGCCGCGCTGGCGCGCTACTCCTCGTCCACGATCTCGACGCTCCCGGGCACCAGGAGGAAGACCCACGCGGCCACGCTCTCGTACGATCCGTCCAGCCCGTAGGCAACGCCGCTGAGGAAGTCGAGGGCGCGGCCGCGGTCCTCCGCCGGCATCTCCTCCAGGTTGATGATCACCGGTTGGCGGCTTCGCAGGCGGTTGGCCGCGTGGGTGACGTGGTCGGCCGAGCGCACGGTGCAGGTGCGGATCTCCGCCGGGCGCACCTCGCGCTTCCGCACAAAGAGCGCCGAGAGACCCTCGTGGCTCTCCTCGGGCGGGGGCTCGGGCCGCAGGCGCAGGATGCGCTTCAACTCCCCCCACCACGCGGATGGGAGCGGATGTCCCTGTGTGAAGTCGTGACTCACGGCGGTGGCCTCCAGCACGCGCAGGCGTATCCCTCCGTTCGCCGTCGGCCGCTTCGGACCTGCCGGGCGATCCGGGAGCGCGGGACAGCAGTGCGCCGGCGAGAGCGCGGCAGCTATGCCTCCTCCGCTTCCAGGAACCGCTCGGCATCGATGGCGGCCATGCACCCGGAGCCGGCGGCTGTTACCGCCTGGCGGTAGGTGGCGTCCTGCACGTCGCCGGCGGCGAAGACCCCCGCCACGCTGGTGTGCGAGCCGGAGTGGGTGATGATGTAGCCCTTCTCGTCCAGGTCGAGCTGCCCCTGGAAGAGGCCGGTGTTCGGCTGGTGCCCGATGGCGACGAAGACGCCGTCGGTGGGGCGCTCGGAGACCTCGCCGGTCTTCACGTGGCGCAGCCGGATGCCGGTCACCTTCCCCTGCTCCACGTCGAGGATGTCGTCCACCACCGAGTCCCAGATGAAGCCGACCTTCGGGTTCCTGGCGGCGCGGGCCTGCATGTACTTCGAGGCGCGGAGCTGGTCGCGCCGGTGAACGACGGTGACCTGGCTGGCGAAGCGGGTGAGGAAGAGCGCTTCCTCCAGGGCGGTGTCGCCGCCGCCGATG
>JACQGM010000006.1 GCA_016199585.1 Armatimonadota bacterium | reverse complement strand
CTGGTAAGCTGCTCATCGGCAGAGTAGATGGCGCTTAACACACCTCTGTTCTGCCACCGGGCGGCCCTGTTCTAAACATGGGCCGCCCGTCCGAATCCTGATTAGTCTAAACTCCAGTCAGTGAAGGACTCACGATATTGGCGGCTCCATCCAAGAAGGGGAAATCTTTCCTCTGCCTGCAAATCGCCATGTGCGTTTCTGGTGGGGAGGAACTGTGGGATCTGCCCTGCGAGAAGAGCGGTGTCCTTTACTTCGCGTTAGAGGACTCCGAAAGACGTTTGAAAGACCGCAGGGAGAGGTTCCTCTCGGGTGGGGCACCGAGATCGCGTTTCCGATACCTCTCGCTTGAACACAGAGTACCTCGCATGGACGCGGGGGGGCTTGATCTGCTACGTCGGGAACTCGATTCCGATCCCGAGATCGGATTGGTGATTCTCGATACGTGGGGGCGCTTTGCTCCTGAAAGCCCCGGACGCAACTGGTATCGGGAAGGTACTCAGGCAGCGGAACCCTTGCAGGCAATGGCGCAAGACCGCCAAATCTCGGTTCTCGCAGTACTTCACACCACCAAAATGAAGTATGAGGATCCTTATGACTGTATCCAAGGAACCGGTTTCCAACACGCATCCGATAACTTCTTGCTCTTACAGCGGTCACACGGAACCCGCAGGGGAACACTCCTGGCGACTGGACGTGCGGTAGACGAGCAGAAACTCGTTATCCAACAGCGGCCAAAAGGTTTTCCTCGGGAGGGCTGGTGGGATCTTGTTTCTCGCGAGGAGGATGGTGAGGAGCAAGCAGAGCAAGACCCGTTGATCACCGCCCTTCAGGAGAGTCCAAAGACGCCGGAGGAACTCTGTGCTGTCCTTGGGGTGGTGAAGGGTACGCTTCAGACCCGAGTAACCCGCCTTCGCGGGAGGGGGTGGGTTATTGAGTTGGACGGCAAGCGGAACGTGTATACTCTCGTCAAGTAGACGGGGCGGGGGGGATCCCTCCTCCCATACGTATGTAAGTAAGTAAGCGTGTAAGTGGTGTAAGTGGTGTAAGTGGTGTAAGCCGCTTACACGCTTACTTACTTACACGCTTACAGAGAGTGTAAGCAAGCGTGTAAGCGGTTCTCTCCCCTTTCCGACCGCCTGTTCCGACCGCTTTACCGCTTGCCCTGCTGTCAAATCACGCGGCAATCGGAACCCCAGAGCGAAGCGCCCGCCTCCCTGCCTAACCGTTCGGGCGACTCCGGCTGTGTGCGGAAAGTAGGATCCGGGATTAGACGCATTTAGACAGCCCCACCACAAACCCGCAGGGCTGCGCGCCGGTTGTCTAACGGTGTCTAAATGGCCGCCGAACCGGAGAAGGAGTCCGACGGCACGACCCGAACAAACACGGCAAGCCTTTTCTGTGTACGCCCGAGAAGGGGGAGGCCATGAGTTCCAATCCCTACAAAGTATGTCCGACGTGCAAGACTCCCGCGCCGCTTCAGGCTGTGCAGTGTCAGAGGTGCGGACACCGCTACCGAACGCAGTTCACCCCCCAGGGGCAAGCCCCCCCAGTGAGCGCGCCTCCCCCACCCAGCAGTTCCCCCCACCTGCGCCCCTGCCCTTCCTGTACGTATTGCGGCAACGTGGATGTTCGCAAGGTGAGTGCCGTAGTGAATGCTGAAACGCGGGAAGCATCCGAGCTGGGAATCGGCTTGGCCGTGGGTGCCGATTCGGGCGGCGACCTTGGCATTGGTGTAGTTCCGCACTTCCAATCGGGGCGGAGTGTTAGCCTACTGGCGAAACAACTGGAGCCGCCGGCCAAGCCAAAGGTACGGGAGCCGCGCCCGCCAACCCCACCCTCCCCGAGGAGTGCGGGCACCCATGAAGGAGTGATGATTGGCGCCGTCTTGTCGTTGGGCCTCTGCTTCATCCTTACTCCTGCAACCCTGCTATTCCTGTTCATGTCTCCAGTGGTGTTCTGGGTGATGGTCAAACGAAGGGTGCAAGTGGAGGTATGCGGCGTTATCCTATCGGTGATCCTCTACCTGATTCTGGCTGTGACGTTCCCTTGGGGTGTGGGTCTCGTGGCCGGGCTATTGGCCCTAGCGTTGTGGCTCATAGCGATGCTACTCCGACAGCGGGTTGATGCAGACGAGAAGCGGATCATGGCCGTGTGGGGCAGTACTATGAAGCGGTGGGAGGACAGTGTTAAGGGGTGGGACGATCCCTTGAAGCGGTGGGAAGAGGCTATGAAACGGTGGGATATGCTCTTCTATTGCCCACGATGCGATCACGTCTACATTCCGCAGACAGGGCACGCAGCCCCGAGCAGTGACATGGCGGCTCTCCTCTGGCAATAGACGGGTGGCAGGCTGTCCAAAGAGTTCGGATTCCGACTTCTCTTCGCAGTTAGGATCCCCCGATTACCCTTCTTAGTCTACAGAGTGAAAGCGGGGGGGGGTAGGGGCTGCCCCACCGGAGTTCTGCACGAACAATCCTCTGCACCCACCCACCACCCACCCCCTGTGGGGCTGTGGTATACGTAACGTTACCTCACCAGGAAGGGCAGTAACGTTACCTAACCTGCCCGATGCTTCAGAAACGACGCGCCAGAATGACCAAGGATGCGCGAAACAGGACCCGGACGGCCCATGACCCGTCTCACCCCGAGAACGCGCCTTAGAGCGTCTTAGGACGCGCCGCAGGAAACGCTTGCTCCCCTTCCCCTTGCGTTCCCTCTCCTCGCAGGACCGGCCCGAACGCTTGCAGAATGAGGAGGAAGGGGCACGCGAGGGGGGAGGAAGGACCTGTCATACATAGCCATAAGCATTCATACCGAACACCGATCCGAACCCGATTCCATACCCCTTCACTAACATTTACACCCACTCATAACTGTTCAGACGAGTCTACATAATTATGTATTATCGGAACTACGTCCGAACGACCCCGAACGGCGATAGGGGGAGGGGAAGGGATCCGCCTTCAGCCGCAGAACATCTCAATACCGCATTTGCGCGGCGGAAGGGGGGGTGTCTATCACCGCATTTCTACAGGAGAATCGGCCCGCCAAAGATACCGAACAGAATACCGATTAATGGCGCTATTACTGGGGTCTCCCGCCTCCTACCGTACAGCATACCACAAAGGGATGCGAGGCACAAGGCGTGCCAACGATTCGCGATTCGAGGGATGGTGCGGGTCAGCCGGCCAGCGCCGCCAGCGCCGGGCGGTTGATGACCACGATCCGCCTCCCCTCCATGCGCACGACGCCCTGCTGGCGCAGCTCCGAGAGGACGCGCGAGACGCACTCGCGCACGGTGCCGACCAGCGACGCCAGCTCCTCCTGGCTGAGGCGGGGGAGCAGGACGCCGCCACTGCGCTTCTCGCCCTCGCGGTCGGCGAGGTCCATCAGGAGCTGCGCCAGGCGGCCACCGACGTGGCGCAGCGATTGCTCGCCGACGGCGTAAGCGAGGTAGCGCATGCGCCCGGCCAGCATGGTGGCGATGGCGCGCGTAAACACCGGGCAGAGCCCCATGAGTTGATCGGCGACGCCCCGGCGCAGCTCGTAGAAGACGCCGTCCTCCAGCACCTCCGCCGTACCCGGGTTGGGGCCGCCGTCCAGCAGCGGCACCAGGTTGAAGAACCCACCGGCGCGCTCGTAATGGACGATGCGCTCCCGGCCCTCCGAGGAAAGCTGGTAGACCTTCACCGCGCCCGAGTGAACGAAGTAGGCGGCCTGCCCCTTGTCCCCCTCGACGAAGAGCACGTCGCCGCGCCGCACCTCTCTGCGGCGGAGATGCCGGGCGACCGTGTTCAGGTGATCGCAATCAATCTTCGCCAGGAACGGCACCTTCATCAATGTCTGCAAGGCTTCATCAAGCACGGCAACCCCCGGGTGATTTCAGATTTCAGATTTGCGATTTCGGATGTCGGAAGCCGGGTCGGTAGCTGACGGGCCTGCTCCCGACCCGGCACGTCTCCACCGATGATTCTACCAGATGTGGGGCGGGAATGGCAAATGCGGGGGCATGGAGAGCCGGCGGGAGGCGGGGAGCCTTCCGTAGGGAACGAGAGACAGCGACCGCACGGGAAGGACGGAAGACGCGGGGAGAGGAACGCGCAGGCGCTGAGGATTCAGAGCGATGCGGGGCCGCCGGTCCGCCCCTCCGGATCAAGGTCGAGCACGCCGTCGGGGGCGAGGGGCGCTTCCGGGGCGGACTCCAGGGGCGCGGGTGTGGGGGGGCGGCGCTCCGGGCGGCGAGGGAAGAGGCGATGGTGGGTGATGGCGCGCTCGTAGGTGTGAGGCTTGTCGTACACGAGCAGGACGTTGGTGAGACGCCGGCTCGGCTTGCTGATGATGCGTCCCCGGATCGAGAGCGCGGTGGAGGAACCCCCGTCGAGACCGAGGGCGTTGACGGCCCCGAGGGCCTTCATCACTTTGCTGACGTGGGTATAGTAGGCGGGCTTCGGGATGGTGACGAGCAGCATCTTGCGGTGCCCGGTGAAGCCGATGGCGGCGCGCGGCCGCAGGGCGTAGAGCGAGCGGTCGCGGTAGCCCTCGGCCCGGGGCCGCACGGTGCGCCACCCGTCCTTCACCAGCCACGGCCCGGCGCACACGACCGCCTCGTAGGGGGTCCAGTCCGTCCGGCGGCCCCGGCGCAGGGGCACGAAATCCACGCTGTTGTCCGCGGTGAAGGCGACGCCGGTGCCCACCACTCCCTGGTGGAGCTGTTCCCCGTTGATGACGATGTCGCCCACCGGCTTGAGGGAGCGCGTATCGAAGAAGGCACCGGTGATGGCGGCGGCCGGGTGTACGCGGTTGATGAGCGACTGGAACGCCTCGGAGCTGCCCACGCCTTGCCGGGCGATGGCCGCCGTGACCTTCACCTCGGGGTCGTTCAGGTTCACGGTGATGACGTTGACGGGCAGGCCGAGGATAGTTCGGCGTTGGTAGACGACACTCGAGTTCTTGGCGCCCGCTTCGCCGAGGGCCAGCCCCAGCGAGACGCACGCGAGGCCGATGCGGATCCAAATGCGCATGGGACGTCTCCTCACGTCAGGGGGTGATGGAATGGGGGCGGCACGCCACCACCCCACTGCGCCTATTCTGCTGCCTGGAGCGCCTCCGCCAGGCTGGCGTGCAGGGACGACACGCCGTTGAGCCCGGCCATCTCCAGGAGCATGCGGATGTGCGGGCTTCTCGTGCAGATCTGCAGGCGGACGCCCGGCCTGAGGCGCTTGTAGACGCTCACGATGTGCCCGACGCCCACGCTGTCCATGAACTGCACGCCGCTCAGGTCCAGGATCAGCCGCCGGGGCCTCCTGCCGATGCCCTCGTCCAGGGCTTCTCGAAAGCGGGGGGCGGTCTCGATGTCCACTTCCCCGCTGCACTCGACCAGGCTCGTTCCCGGGCTCCACTCGCGCGCGCGCGCCTCCAGTACGGGGTGCCTCGGTCGTGCCTTCACCATTCGCGCCCGTTCCTCCTCTTCCCCATTCCGCCTTCCTGGCCGGTCCGCCCGCACGCCGCGGGCAGTAGTTCCCACCGGAAGGGTCCCGTGCCCTGCCATCCCTGGAAACGCGAAAGCCACGGGCAGACGACCGTGGCCGGATCAGCGCCTGGTGGGAGCGCGAGCCCCCGCGCCTCTTCGTCACGCCTACGGGGTTAGCTGACGGGCTCGGGCGAAGAGTACCCTCCCTAGCCGCTGCAGGGCTCGCCCCGGTTTCGGTTCCCCCGTTTCCCGCGGTGGGAATTCGGCCATCTGGCGATCAGGACTACTCGGCCGGCGCCGGGAGCCCGCGCCCCCGGTCACCTCCTGAAGCCATTATACCATAACCGGTTCCCACCCGTAAAACGGAGCCGCAGGGCCGCGCAGATAGGGGGGGAGGGCAGTGCTGGATGGTTGTTGGCAGGCCCCTGCTTTTCGAGGATCGCGCAGGCGATCCAGCAGCCGTTGTCCGCCGCGCGGGCGCGCGGACCTCGGGGAACAGGAATGCGGGCAGGCGGCCGAGAACTCCTTCCCGCGATGTGGCGCCGCTACCGTCACTACGTTCTCGCCGATCTGCGAGACCTGGGCGTGCTCTTCCGGGAGTTCCGGCTCACGCTGGCGCTCTTCCTCTGCCTCGTCGGCATCGGCACGGCGGTGCTGCACGGCCGCTACGTAAACCCGGAGAGCGGCCGCGGGCTGGACTTGCTGGAGGCGCTCTACGCCATCCTCTGCCTGATCTTCGTCCAACCGAGCGTCCCCTTCCCGCGCGACCGGGGGGCGCAGGCGCTCTTCTTCATCGTTCCGATCATGGGTCTGGCGCTCCTGGGTGAGGGCATGGTCCGCTTCGGCGTGCTCCTGCTCAACAAGCGCGCGCGTAAGGAGGAATGGCAGTTGGCGCTCGCGTCCACCTACTCGGAACACGTGGTGATCTGCGGCGTGGGCCGCCTCGGCTACCGCATCGTCGAGCAGCTCCTCGCGTGCGGCGAAGAGATCGTGGCCGTAGAGATGAACGGGGAGAACCCCTTCTTGGCCGGCGTGCGCCAGCGGGGCGTGCCGGTCATTCTGGGCGATGCGCGCGACCGGGAGGTGTTGGAGCAGGCGGGGGTGCGCCGCGCCCGGGCAATCATCCCCTGCACCGAGAACGATCTCGCGAATCTGGAGATCGCCCTGGACGCGCGCGAACTCCAGCCGAGCATTCGGGTGGTACTCCGCATGTTCGACCAGGAGCTGGCCGAGAAGGTGAAGCGCGGGTTCGGCATCGAGACGGCGTTCAGCACGTCCACGCTCGCTGCCCCGGCGTTCGCGGCCGCCGTCGCCTGCGGCGGCGTCTCCCACGCCCTGACGGTGGCGGGGACGCAACTCCACGTGGCCCAATTCCCGATCCAGCCCGGGTCGCGCCTCGCCGGCCTGCGCCTCGCCGAGGTGGAGCGCCGCTTCGGGCTTTCCGTCATCCTGCACCACCGGAAAGGCCCCGCCGCCACCCATCCGGCCCCCGACACCCTTCTCGCCGAAGGAGACTTCATCGCCGTCCTGGCGCAGTCGGAGCCGCTCCGCCGCATCCGCCGGGCGAACGGGGCATGAGCCGCTGGATTGCCTTGCCCATGGCCGCTCTCCCTGTCTCGGCCCGATCATACCACGCGGCGGCCCAACTGTCTACACGACAGGGGATCGGGACGCCCAGGGGACGGCCGACTCCCGCTCCAGGGCACACCGTCCTCCACCGGGCAGGCTTCCAGGAAGAGCGGCTTCACCTTCTCCATGCGGGGAGCCGCCTCGGGCGTGGCGGCCCGCACGAAGAGCGGCGCGAACGGAACGTGCGGGAGCATGCGGCACCTCCGGCCGGGCGAAGGCAGCCGGGGCCGGGGGGGGTCGGCGTGGGGGGCGGGGGCACCTGGGTGGCGGGCGCCGCGCGCATTCGCGGCAGCCCTCCTGCTCACACGGGCCGGTTTCCCGCCCGGACGTCCGGGACCGAGTCTTTGGCTTATCCTGTTGTGCGCTCCCGGATGGCATCGAGGAACGCGGCCAACTCCGGCTCGGGGCCGGGACCCAGGTTGCAGTTCGTGCCCTCGGGCAAGATACATCGGAGCGTCGTGCCGCCACCCATCGGCGCCTGTCCCGGGATGAAGTACTGCACGGCCCCGCCTCCACAGATGATGGCTGAGAAATGTGGGGCCAACACATGCTCGGACCTGCCCTCCAGCAGTTGCTCCATCGGCACACCCGATAGATCGACTGGAGGCGGCACCGGGTACTCCAATGCCAAATACTCACGCCCCCCGCTCAGTTGCCCGTGATGCCAGCGGAAGCGATCGGCGGCCTCCGCATCGGCCTGGACGCTCCGTAGCTCGGCGGCCATCAGGTAGAAGAACGGGCCTGCCGCTCTGGGCGTGTTCAGGCAGAGGTGCGTGAGCTTAGGCAAGTCCTTGAACGCATAGTGCGGCAAGACGAAGTAGGCCACGTCATAGCAGAGCTGGGTCAGTGGCACCACGGTTTCCAGCTTCGGTCTACGGAAAAGGCCGAATGGCCTCATGTCCTCCTCCGCTTCTGCAGCCGAGCCCACTGGACAGACGGCCGCAGCGTCCACCAGAGTCCCACGCACCGACGCCCGCGTCGGCGACGGGCCAATATGCACCTCCCGGGGCCTACGCTCCTCGCTCAGGCGCGGCGACCACCTCCGCGGCCGATGACGCCGCCGCGGCGCGCGCGATCCAGCGGTCGAGGGTGGCGGCATCCGTGCAGGCGGTGACCTGTGCCTGGGTCCCCGCGTCTACCGCGATACCCCGTGCTGCCAGGAACATCAGGATCGCCGCCGCCTTCCCCCTGGCTTCCTTGGCTTCGCCGTATTCGATCGCCTGCTGGATCTCGTCGACCACTCTGCGGTAGGCGTCGATCTCCTCCGGCGAGAAGGTCGCCTGGTTCGCCAGTTCCACCGCATCCCGGTACGGCCCCGCCGGCAGGTCGGGTGGCACCTCGGTGAGTTCCGGGGCGTGGACGAACAGCCACGCCCACAGCTCCGCCCCTCCCGCCGGGCGGCCGGAGGGCAGCTTCGGAAGCTCCAGGAAGGTATACTGCACCTGCAGCACCGCGGGGGTACCGGATGCCCGCTCCGTCATGTTCCAGCGGCTGAGCATCGGCACGGGCGGCAGACCGGCCGCCTCCTGCACGGCATCCGGCCACAGCGCGAAGTCACAGATGGATATGGCCACCACGTCTGCCAGCATTGTGTACGGTTCTCCCACCCGAAGCTGGTCGACATAGGCTTTGCAGGCGTTGTAGACGACCCGGTTGAGGAAGCCGGTGACGTGCAGCAACTGCATCTCGACGATGAAGGTGACGCCGGCACGGTCGCGACAGCGCACGTCCAGGATCGAGAGCTTCGCCCCGGCGACCAGGGGGAGCTGCTCGCTCGGGAGATACTCGATCCACTCGATGGCGTGCTCGCCCCGCCGATCCAGCAGGTCGTTGAGCAGCCCGCGGAGGATGTCCGGGTGATTCGCAAAGATGCGCCGGAAGACGAAGTCGTTCTTCAGATCGGCGAAGACCATGGCACCGTCACCTCGCTGGTGACAGTATAGCGGGATCCGGCGGAACGCGCAATAGCCTCAGGTCGCGCAAGCAGAAGGGCTGCCGCGAGTAGCTGCGGCAGCCCTTGAAGTCTCCCTGGCGCTACTTGGTCTTCCACCGGGTCTCCCCGGCCGTGCCTTCGGCCGTTGGGGTTCAGCGGCCATGTTCGGGCCCGGATGCCCAGGGGATCGCCGACTCCCGCTCCGGCCCGACGGAGACGAGGGTGATCGGCACGCCGGAGCGCCGCTCCACCTCGGCGATGTAGGCGCGCGCCGCGCGCGGCAGCGCCGCGACGGTGCGCGCCGCCGACGTCGGTCCCTCCCAGCCGGGGAACTCCTCGTAGACCGGCTGCACGCGGTCCATCAGCGCGGTGGCCGGCGGCGAGGCGATCTCACGGTCGCCGTCGCGGTAGCCGACGCACACCGGGATGCGAGCTTCGCCGTCGAGCACATCCACCTTGGTCAGCGCCAGCTCGGTGAAGCCGGCGACGCGCGCGGCCCAGGCGACGGCCACCGCATCAAACCAGCCGCAGCGGCGGGGCCGGCCGGTGGTGGCGCCGTACTCGCCGCCGCGCTCCCGCAGGCGGTCGCCCTCGGGCCCGGTCAGCTCCGTGGGGAAGGGTCCCGCGCCCACCGCGGTGGTGTAGGCCTTCACCACGCCGATGATGCGGTCCACGTGCTGCGGCGGCACGCCCGCGCCCGCGGCCATGCCGGCCGGCGTCGGCGAGGAGGAGGTGACAAAGGGGTAGGCGCCCCAGTCGAGGTCGCGCATGACGCCGAGCTGCCCCTCCAGGAGGAGGCGCTTGCCCGTCGTGAGCGCCTCATGAACGGGGCCCACCGTATCACCGATGAACGGGGCCAGGAACGCGGCCGCGGGCTCCACCTCGGCCAGCACTTCCTCGGCCGCGATCGGGGGGTGGTCGTACAGCGACGTCAGAACGCGGTTCTTCCACTCCAGCACTTCGGCCAGGCGGCGCCGGAACGCCGTGGGGTCGAGAAGGTCGCCGGCGCGGATGCCACAGCGCGCCGCCTTGTCGCTGTAGGCCGGGGCGATCCCCTGCCCCGTCGAGCCGATGCGCTTCGATCCAAGGCGGACCTCTTCCAGGCGGTCGAAGAGCCGGTGGTAGGGCAGGATGAGGTGCGCGCGCTCGGAGATAAGGAGCCGCTCCGGGTCCACCCCGGCATCGCCGAGGCCGGCCATCTCCGCCACCAGGCCGGCGGGGTTCACCACAGTGCCGGCGCCGATGACGCAGCGCGCCCGGGGAGAGAAGATCCCGGAGGGCACGGAGTGCAAGATGAACCGCCCCCGGTCGTTCACCACCGTGTGCCCCGCGTTGGGTCCGCCCTGGCAGCGGATCACCATGTCCGCTTCCGCCGCCATCAGATCCACCACGCGTCCCTTACCCTCATCGCCCCACTGGGCGCCCGCTATGATCGTCGCCGGCATCGGTCGCTCCTTCCCGAAGAGGTGCCAGTAGTCAGGGGTCACTGCTCCCCCGCCAACAACCTATTCTACCAGGAAACGTGGTATAATGCGAATCGAGAGTTGTTATCTGAGGCATAAGCGAGCGTGATGCAATGGAGTTGTTCCAGTTACGGAGTTTCCTGCGGGCGGCGGACGAGGGGAGCATCACCCGGGCGGCCGCGGCGCTCTATCTGACGCAGCCGGCGGTGACGCAGCACGTGCGCGCCCTGGAGCGCGAGCTGGGGGTGCCCCTCTTCGACCGGACGGGGCGCGGCGTGGCGCTGACGCCCGCCGGCGAGGCGCTGCGCCGCTACGCGCGCCGGAGCGTGGCGCTGCTGGCGGAGTGCCGCCAGGTGATCGCCGACCTGGAGGCCGGCGAGACGGGGCGCCTGGTGCTCGGCGCCGGGGTCACGACCAGCATTTTCCACCTGCCCGGGTGTCTCCGCGCCCTCCACGAGGCGCACCCGGGCATTGACGTGGTCGTGCGCACCGGCCGCAGCGCCCATGTGACCGCCCTGGCGCTGGAGCGGGAGGTGGACCTGGGCCTGGTGACCTCGTCGGTGCAGCACCCCGACCTGCGCGTGCTCGGCCTCTACGAGGAGGAGATCCTCCTCGTCACGCCTCACGATCATCCGCTGGCGGGCCGTACCGTGACCCCGCGGGAGGTCGCCGGCGCCCCGCTCATCCTCTTCCCCGAAGGCACCGGCTTCCGCGAGTATCTCGCCCGGGCGCTGGCGGACGCGGGCATCACCCCCCGGGTGAAGATGGAGAGCGACAGCGTGGAGGCGATCAAGAGCTTCGTGGCGGTGGGCCTGGGCGTCTCCTTCCTGCCGGAAGCCGCGGCCGCCGCCGAGATCGCCTCCGGTGAACTCGCTCGCGCCCAGATCGAGGGCCTGCCGCCCCTGAAGCGGCGCACCTCCGCCCTCTACCGCACCGACCGCTACCTGAACGCGGGGGCGCGGGCGTTTCTGGGGATCGTGTGCGAGCGGCACGGGGTGGTTGGGTGGTTAGGTGGATCGGTCGGCGAGGTAAGCAGGTCGGTGGAGTGAAAGGGCAGTTTCCGTGTAGGGGCGGACACGCGGTCCGCCCCTACACGGCCCAGTTTCGTCACGGGGGTAGGCGATCTGCCCCTTCAGTCTGGCATCCTGCTTAGACGGCGCCCTGCGCCTTCGCGAAGAACCGGTCCACCTCCTCGCGGGTCGGGATGGAGGACTGCGCCCCGAGGCGGGTGACGGAGAGCGCCGCCGCGTAGCTGGCCCAGCGGATCGCCGCGCCGATGTCACGGCCTTCGGCGAGGGCCACCGCGAGGGCGCCGTTGAAGGTGTCGCCCGCCGCGGTGACGTCCACTGCCCGCACCGGCACGGCGGGCACGCGCAGGACACCCTCGTCGGTGGCGGCCAGCACCCCCTCCGGCCCGAGGGTGACGAGCACGGGGCCGCGCACCCGCTCGCGCAGGCACGCCGCCAGCTCCGCCGGGTCGCCGGGGCGGGCCGGGTCAGCGCCGCACAGCACCGCCGCCTCCGTCTCGTTCGGCGTGATGAGATCCACCGCTTCCAGGAGCGACGGCGGGATCGGCTGCGCGGGCGCCGGATCGAGAATGACGCGCACCCCGTGTCGGCGGGCGAGGCGGGCCGCGTGAGCCACCGTCTCCAGCGGGATCTCGAGCTGCAGCAGGAGCGCGTCGGCGCTCGCCAGCGCGTCGGCAGCGCGGTCCACGTCCTCGGGAGCACAGCCCCCGCTGGCGCCGGCCGCCACCACGATGGTGTTGTCACCTCCCGGGGCGACGGTGATCAGGGCGACTCCCGAAGCGGCGGCGGGGTCGGCAGCCACGAACTCGGTGCGCACCCCGGCGGCCCCCAGGCTCCGGCGCTGGAAGTCGCCGTACAGGTCCTGGCCCACCCGCCCGACCAGCCACACCTCGCCGCCGAGGCGAGCGGCGGCCACGGCCTGGTTGGCGCCCTTGCCGCCGTTGAAGGTGTGGAACTCGCCGCCGAGCAGCGTCTCGCCGCGAGCGGGCAGGCGCGGCGCGGTGATCACCAGGTCGGTGTGAATGCTCCCCACAACGATGATCCGGGGCATCGCTCTTCTCCTCGCAGCAAGGGGCGGATCACGAGGGACCGGTGCGCAGGTACCCATAGAGCGCCAGAACGCCCAGCGTCACGGCGGCGGCGACGCCGATGGCCGCGAGCCCCTGGGCCAGGCTGTGCCGGGTGCGGCGTACCCGCGCCCAGACGATCGCCGGCAGCGCCAGCAGACCCCAGGCGAATCCGGGCGCCGCGAGCACGGCGGCGCAGATGACGCACGCCGCATAGACGGAGGGATGGAGGCTGATCTTCCACCGCAGGGTGATCAGCGCGAACACGATCCCGTTGCAGACGATGCCGATCCCCACTACCACCAGCGCCAGCGGCGCGCCCCCGTAGAAGAGGACCGCCGTGCCGACCGTGCTGCTCAGGAGCGCCACCAGGAACGGGCTGCCGCGCTGCTCGCGCTGCATCACGTGCAGGTCCGTGATCCGGCCCGAGCACCACTCGTTGAGCACATAGAGGAGGGGGATGCCGGTTGAGAAGAACGCCGCGACGGTAGACCAGCACAGCCAGTGCCGCCAGTCGGTGCTGTAGGCCGCGGTGATGACGAAGGCGAAGAGGGGGAGGATGAGGAAGGGACTGGCCAGGGCGGAGATGCCGAGCGCCAGCCAGTCGGCCGGGGATGCCCGGCCGCCGGCGCGGCGCGGCAGCAACGGGCTGCGCTCTCTGCAACTTCCGGCGTTCTCCCGGGGAACCGGCGCCATCACCTTCGCCTCCGAGGGGGTCACTTCGACGCGCCGCGCCCGGCCTCCTGCGCGGTGCGCCGCGCGGGCGCGCGGGCGTCACGCGCCGCGCCGCGCGCGCCGGTCGAGGGCCTCTCGGGCGGCGGCCTGCTCCGCCTCCTTCTTGCTGTAGCCGGTGCCGCGGCCCAGCAGTCTCCGGCCGGATCTCGCCTCGGCGGTGAAGACCTTCCGGTGGTCGGGACCCATCGCGCTGATGATCCGGTAGGTAGGGGTGGGCCGGCCCTTGGCCTGCACCGCCTCCTGGAGCACCGTCTTGAAATCTTGTTCGCGCTCGTGCCGGGCGATGGCCGCGATCCGCTCTGAGAGGAAGCCCATCACGAACCGGCGCGCGCCCTCAATCCCCTGCGCCAGGTAGATGGCGGCCACCACCGCCTCGAAGACGTCGGAGAGGATGGAGGGCCGCTCTCGGCCGCCGGCGGCTTCCTCGGCGCGCGACATGCGGATGCGGGGGCCCAGGCCCGCCGCGTCCGCCGCTTCGTGCAGGAGCGGCTCGCTGACGGCCACCGCCTTCACCCGCGAGAGATCGCCCTCGGAGAAGCCCGGGAACGCGCGGAAGAGATGGTCGGCCACCAGGAAACCCAGCACCGCGTCGCCCAGGAACTCGAGTCGCTCGTTCGATCCGCGGTTCTCCTCCGGGTGCTCGCGGGCGTGCGAGCGGTGCGTCAGCGCCATCGCCAGCAGCTCGCCGGCGATCGGGCCGATCCCCCAGCGCGCGCTCAGCTCCTCCGCCGCTTGGTCCATGCCCGATGCCCCTGCCTTCATGCTTCCGAGAGGATCTCTCGCATCTTCCCGATGAACTGCGGGAACGCCACCTCGGGGTCCGGGATCTCCGGGTGCCAGGCTTTCTCCCATTCCAATGACAGGTACCCGTCATATCCGATCTGGCGCAGCAGACGCACGGCGTCGCGCACCGGCACGTCGCCCTCTCCCGGCAGCACCGGCTGAAACCCGCAAGGCGACAGGTTGACGCCGTCCTTGACGTGGACGTGCCGGATGCTCTCGCCCAGGAAGTTGATCGTATCGGCGATGGCCTCGCCGCAGCGATAGGAATGGAGGATGTCCCACAGTGACCCGACCCCCGGGCCGGAGACGCGGGCCAGCACGTCGGCGGCGTGCTCGCCGCGGCAGAAGCCATCGTGCGTCTCCAGGAGGACCATGACGCCGAGCGGGTCCGCACTCCCGCCAAGGGCGGTGAGCGCCTGGGCGATGTCGTCGGCGCTATCGGCGCGCGGCACGCCGGAGGGGATCTGCCCGCCGAAGACGCGCACGCAGGGGCAGCGCAGCGCCGCCGCCACCTCGATGGCCCGGTGCGCGCGCCGGATCTGGAGACGCCGCTCGCTGCGGTTCCTCATGCTGAGGATCACCCCCACGGAAAGGCAGCACACCGCCACGCCGGCATCGCTGAAGAGCCGGCGCGTGCGCGCCAGATCCACGCCCAACTCGGGCATCTCCTCGAAGCTCCGGCGTCCGTGCAGGCGGCACACCTCGACGCCATCATAGCCGAGGGCGGCCGCCGCGCTGACCACCCGCTCGACGCTCCAGTCCGGGCACCCGAGGGTGTTGAAGGCCAGTTTCATCTATCGCACCTCACCGCAGCTTCGGGACGAAAAGCGCATCGCGGATGGCAGGAACACGAGCGCCTGGCCCAATCATACACGACAGGCGGGTGGAAGTCAACCACGAGCGGTGGGGAGCCAGGGCCATTTCATTGCAGCCGCACGGTGCGCCCCGCGGGGCAGGGGTGCTCCTGCGTCCGCCCGGATCCCTGCCCTGCGAGAGCGTTGGCGCTTGGTCCGAAGCGCGGGTGTGGGCAGTTTGCCTCGGAGCGCCGGTGCCGAACCGGCTGGAGGTGGGGTGAGGGGGGTGCGCTCGCGGGAGACCAGCCCGATTCTCGGGCGCTCCGGGCAGTCTCCGGG
>JACQGM010000067.1 GCA_016199585.1 Armatimonadota bacterium | reverse complement strand
GGCGCTGGCGATGGCGCGCAGCACGGCATCCACCGGCAGCGCCTCCAGGGTCAGGCTGGCGGTGCGCGACACCTGGTCATCCACGGCGATATCCACCTTCGCCACCTCCGCGAGCCGTCCGAGGAGGGCGTGCATGTCCGTCTTCACGGCTCGAACGGAGAGCAGCCCGCCTTCGAAGCGCACGTCGAGCGAACTGGCGGCCTCCCCTCCGGCCGCCGGTGCCCCCGGCCGCGTGCCCTCAATGGTGCGCTCCCGCTCGACGGTGATGATCACGCTCTGCTGGTCCGCCGACTCGCGGATGCTGTAGGTTGCCGTCGAGTTGAGGACGATGGTCATCTCGATGCCGATCCCCTCGGGGGCGTTCTGGGGCACCGCCAGCATGATCCCGCTGACCGGCACCTTGTCCACCGAGATGTACGGCTTCCCCACGCGCGAGCGCGCGCCGGGGAACTTCAGCTCGATCCGCTGGGCCGTGCCGCCGTAGCGGCCAGCGCCTTCATACCGAAGCACCCCATCGGCCTTGACGGTAATCTGGACGCTGTTGCGCAGCTCCCCCACCGTTACGTCGGTGATATTGGCGTAGACCGCAGCCGGCAGGCGCCGGGCGCTGGCGGAGAGGATGCCCGCCGTCAGAAGGGCAAGGAGGCCCGCCCTGGCGCACCCCCGCGACCTTGCTCCGTGGTGGATGGACATGATGACTTCCTTCAGAGGATGCGTGCCGTCACGAACACTGCCAGGTCGGATCTGGATCTGGATCCCCGGCGGGAGCGGAAAAGAGCGCCTACCACGGGCAGATCGCCCAGGAGTGGGAGCTTCCGCGCCCCGACGTCCGCCTGCGACAGGCCCAGGCCCGAGACCAGGAGGGTATCGCCGCTGCGGATCCGCACCGTCGCCGCCGTGCTGCGGACGCCAACCACCGGCAGGCGGGTCGCGGGGTCAATCTCGTCAATCGTGGTGATCGCGGGCTTCACCGACAGGGTGATCTCCTCGCCGCCGGTCCACGGGGTAACATCCAGAGTGACGCCCACCGGGACGCTGCGCACCTCCCCCTCGAGACCGCGCCACGAGCGCCGATACGCCTGGACGTAGCGCTCCCGGCCGACGAAGAGGCTGGCGGTCTGGCCGTTGAGGACCGTGGCGCGCGGCTCGGCGCGCACCCGCAGCGCACCCCGCTTCGCCAGTGCCGTCACGCGCGCCCGCCACTCGGGCGGCGGCGCGCCGAGAACGCGGAGCGTCACCGATGCGTCGCCCGGCACGGCGGCGATCCGCGCCCGGCCGGCCGTGGCGTCCGCGCCGAAGGCGCGCACCAGCTCCTGCTCGGAGGTGTACTCGACCGCGATCCCTTCCACTTGCACGTGCGGGGGCGGCACGTCGATCTTCCGCAGGTCGGCGGCGATCTTGTTGAGCACGGTCTCCGGCCCGCTGGCTACCAGGGCGCTTCCCCCCGCATCCACATGGACGTGAGCGATCAGGAAGTTGGGGAGGAGGTCGAGGGCATCGGAAGGCGACAGGTAGCGGAGGGGGAAGCGGCGCGTCTCGCTGGGAAGGTAACTCGTGGGGGCAGCGGCAACGCCCTCTCCTACCATCCACGTGTTCCCCGCCCTTCCGAGGGAGAGACCGTAGGCGACCGTCACTGCGCGGAGGAAGTCCGGCAGCGGCGTGTCTTCCAGGTGCAGGCTCACCGTGCGCTCCACGCCTTCCTCGAGCAGAACGCGCTCGCCGACGCGGCCGCCCACGGCGGCCAGCAGGCGACTGAGCGGCACATAGCGCGCAGTGGCGGAGAGCCGTCCGTCCTGCGCGGCCACGCGCAGCGTCTCCGGGCGCTCCGGGCCGGGGAGGACGCGCTCCACGGGCCGGAGCGGGAAGCGGTCACTCTCAACCGTGAGGCTGATGCTTCGACCGTCGGGCGAGAGCGTCAGGTCCATGCCGAGCCCCTTCGCCCTCCCCCAGGAGAAGCGGGAGACATTGAACCAGATGCTCTCGAGCACCGCTTCCCGGAAGAGGACCACCTCGACATCCAGGGTGGTGCCCAGCGGGTCGTCCGCCGGCGTGCTCATTTCGAGGTGGCTGATCGGGTAGCGGCTGACGTTATGGAAGGCGCCCACCTTCGAGCGGCAATTGTGGAGCCGGAAGGGAACCCGCCGCACCGGCAGCCACTCGATGCCGCCGTCCGTCCCCCGCTGCGAGCCGCGCTCCAGCAGAGACCTGAAACTCAGGCGCATCGTGCCGTCGGATCGGAGCGTGACGCGCACCGCGTTACTCAACTCTTCGACCTCGACGCTAGTCACTTCGGCGGGGGGCCGCCACCCGAGCTGCGCCCGGGCCCCCGGCGCTCCCACGACCAGGAGGAGCGACGCCCGGATCAGCACGCGGCGGCCGATGGCTCTGCCCGGCATCCTGACACCCTCACGGCTTCCTGCCGCCCGTCCCCTCTTCGGGGAGCATGCGGTCCCGAATGGCGCGCTCCTCCGCTTCAGGGAGGTGCCCCGTCTGCGAGAGGATACGCGGCGTGATGAAGACGAGCATCTCTGTGTCCACGGACTGGCTGTGCGTGCCGCGGAAAAGCCCACCGAGCAGGGGGATATCGCCCAGGAGCGGCGTCTTGCTGCGCGTCGCCATCTGCTCTCGCTGGCGCAGACCGCCGATGATAATCGTCTCGCCGTCGCGCACGCGCACGGAGGTCTGGGCGCGCCGAGTGCTCTTCTCCGGCAGGCCGGTCTTGGGGTCGGGCGCGCTCATGGTGGAGACCTCCGGCTCCAAGTCGGCGATGATCTCCCCCTCGCCGCCGGTGTAGGGGGTCATCGCCAGCCGCACTCCGGCATCAATGTAGTTGATCTGGCCGGAGTAGCCGCCCCCGCGCGGGGCATCTACGGGGGTGCTGATGTAGCGCTGCTTTCCCATGAAGATCTCGGCCTGCTGGCCGCTCACGGTCACGATGCGGGGATTGGCGCGCACCCGCGCCTCGCCCTTCTCGACGAGCGCGCGCAGGCGCAGGTGGAAGTCGTAGGGCAGGCGGGCGGCCACGCCGCCGAAGCTCACCTGCCCGGCGCCCGGCTCGAACCGCACCCGGTGGTGCCCGGCATCCTCGGTGAACTGGAGCGCCCACTCGCGCGCGTCCGAGGTGGTCAGCTCCACCATGAGGACGTCAATCATGATCTGAGCCGCCGGGATGTCGAACTGCTGCACGTCCTCCCGGAACTTCTTCAGCACCTCCGCGGGAGCCGACAGCACCACCGCGTTCTGCTGCTGGTTCACCTTCACGTAGTCCTGTAAGAAGACCGGGAGGAGCGACTTGGCGGTGGTGGCCAGAACGTACTGAGTGCGGATCGAGTCGATGTCGCTCAGGAGGTAGGATGAGGGGTTCCTGGGGATCCCCTCGCTGATCATGAAGATGCCGCTCACCTCGGATGCCGCCAGGCCGTAGGCCGCGGCGATGCTGTCCACCACTTCCTTCGGCTTGCGGTTCGAGAGGCGCACGGTGATCTTGCGGTTGACGGTGTCGTCAATGATGATCCGCAGGCTGGCCTTCTCGCCCAGTTGGGTGAACACCTCGTGGGCATCCGCCGCCACGGCGAAGAGCGACACGCCGTCCGGCCCGACGGTGATCTCTAGCCGTCTCTCGGCGGAGGGACCCGGCCCCGCGGGCGCACCCGCGGGGCCGGCCGGGCCTCGACCCCCGGGGAAGCGCCCGCCGGGGCGCCCGCCCGGCGGCGGGGCCCCGCCGCCATCGGGCCGGTCCCGCTCGCCGGCGGGGGCGGGCACCGGCAGGCCGCCGGGGCCGCCGGGCAGGGGGAAGTCCCCCGGTTGGGCGATGGCGGCGCCCGCCAACACCAGGACGAGCGCCACCAGAGCGAACCAGCGCAGGGGCGAAGCAGCGCGGCGGGAAGCCCGGGGGCACGCGGGCATCCGACCGCGCTGCTTCGCCCCTATCGGGCCGGCGACAGCAAGATGAAGCGCGGCGCCGCCGTCTCCCCGTCGAGCGCGACCTCCCAGACCCGACGGCCGGGCGGCTCCGGGCGTTCGAGGCGCAGCCGCGCGGTTTCGAGCCGCGCCACCCGCCACACCTTCGGGCTCACCTCGCCCTCCCGGATTACCAGGTCCCCGGGGCGAAGCGCGCCCGGATCGGCACATCTCTCCAGGGTGAACGCGCACTTGCGGCCCTCCCAGTCCAGGGTCGTCTGCTCCCCGAAGAGCGGCGCGGGCCGGCGCGCCGATTCGGCCTTCAGACCCCGCCAGAAGACGAATAACCCACTCATGACTGCCAGACAAGCGAAGAGCGTTGTGAGTACCCTGCCAATCCACGGCCACCGCGGCGGCCGCGACACCTCATCCATCCCGTCCCTTCCTCCCCGTCTTCATGCGCCCCCGGGCTTCCTCGTAGACGGCCAGCATCTGCCGTCCGGCTGCCTCCAGCGAGAACCGCTCCGCGTTGCCCGCCGCGGCCGCCGCCATCGCTGCCCGCGCCGGCCCGTCCGCCACCAGCCCGGCGATCGCCTCCGCCAGCGCGGCCGGCGTCTGCCGGGTGAGGATCCCGTCCTCCCCCTCGCTCACGATCTCTCGCGCCCCGAACGTGTCATAGGCGACCACGGGAGTGCCCGCCGCCATCGCCTCGATGATGCTGGTGGGGTTCACCTCCGTCGTCGAGGCGGTGACGAAGAGGTCCGCCGCGCGGCAGTAGGGCGCCACATCCTCGTGCGGCACGGCTCCCGGGAAGAGGACCGTGCCCGCCAGCCCTATCGTCGCCGCCTGCCGCTGCAGCGCCGGCAGCTCCGGGCCGTCGCCCAGGATCATCAGCCGGAAGCGCGCCTCTCGCGCCGATACCTGCTGCGCCGCCTCCAGCAGCGCCGGGAGGTTCTTCTCCGGGGCCACCCGGCCGGTGAAGAGGGCCACCACGTCCTCCGTCGCCAGTCCGTGCCGGCGGCGCACCGCCTCGCCCGACGCCTCGCGGTAGCGGCGCAGGTTCACTCCGTTGGGCACCACGCGGACCTCCCCTCGGACCCCGTAGTCGCGGATCACCTGCTGCATGCCGGCGGCCGGGGTGGTCACCCCCTGGCAGGCGCCGCAGTAGCGCGCCAGCGACCAGCGCATCGCCGGGCGCAGGAGGGCGCCGGGCAGGGGGATGTAGTGCAGGTAGTGCTCGTATTGCGTGTGGATCGTCGTCACCAGCGGCCGCCGGGCACGGTGGGCGATCCGGCGGGCGATCTCCCCGATGCCGAAGGGGTGGTGCGAGTGGAAGAGGTCAATCCCCAGGCGCTCCACCTGCCGGGAGAGCCCCGGCGCCACCGGCAGGGCCAGAGGAAAGCGGACCTTGGCGGGCAGCGTCACCGACGGCAGGCGGCGCACGAAGTCGCCGTCGCCGTCGTAGCCGGGGTAGCGGGGCGCGAACACGTACACCTCGTGCCCCTCGCGCTCCAGGAAGAGCCGCAGCGCCTCCATCGAGGCCACAATGCCATTGATGATCGGCTTGTAGGTATTCGAGAAGAGCGCTACTCTGATGGCCGGTCTCCTAGCGCGCCCGCGCAAGCCGCGGCGCTCGGTCGTGCCCCGGGCTGGCGGGCATCCCCATGATTATACACCCATTGGCCGGATCAGGCAACCGGCGCGCGAGGCTGGTACGGGGCCATTTCATCGTCCCACCGCCGTGAGGCTCGTAATGCCCTCAACCAGCAGGAGCACCCCGGGGACTACCCGCAGCGCCCGAGAATCGGGCTGGTCTCCCGCGAGCGCACCCCCCTCACCCCACATCCAGCCGGTCGGGCACCGGCGCTACTTTGAAAACGCCGCTGTGGTTTTCGCGCCGGGGGCATGGCTCACGATGGCAGACGCAGTTCCCGGGCGCCCCCGGCGCGAAAACCACCGACTCAGACCCGTGCGGCGCGCATTCCGGGCGCGAGCGCACCTTGAAATGCCCTCCGAGACCACGGGGTCAATGGTGTACCCATTTGTCAAGACAGCCGGAGGCGATTCTTAAGCTATGATCCGCTGCTGGTGGTTGGCGTACCGCCCCTCTGGCGGGCAGCCGTCTCGTCCTCCAAAGTGGACCTCTCCCGGCGTCCGGTACCCGAGTGCCTGGTGAAGCCGCGCGCCGTTGTAGAAGGCGAAGTAGGCATCCAGCCCGGCCACCGCCGCCGGCACGCTCTCGTAGTCTTTCAGGTAGACCTCCTCGTACTTCACGCTGCGCCACAGACGCTCGACGAAGATGTTGTCCAGCGCCCGACCGCGCCCGTCCATGCTCACCCGGATACCCTCGTCCTGCAGCCGCCCGGTGAGTGCTTCGCTGGTGAACTGAGGCCCCTGGTCGCTGTTGAAGATGTCGGGGCGGCCCTTGCAAAGCGCCGCATCCAAGGCTTCGAGGCAGAAGCTCCCGTCCATCGTCACCGACACATCCCACGACAGCACATACCGGCTGTACCAGTCGATCACCGCCACGAGGTAGACGAACCCGCGCGCCAGGCGGATGTAGGTGATGTCCGTGCTCCCTACCTGGTTGGGCCGCCCGATCAGCACCCCCCGCAGCAGGTAGGG
>JACQGM010000066.1 GCA_016199585.1 Armatimonadota bacterium | reverse complement strand
TCGGGCGCTCCGGGCAGTCTCCGGGGTGCTCCTGCTGGTTGAGGGCACTACGAGCCTCACGGCGGTGGGGTAATGAAATGGCCCGTGAGGGCGGGAGGCCGCCCGGAACTCCGACACAACATCAGGTGGGCGTGCCGGGGCCACAGCGGAGAAGCGCGTGCGGCCGGCAGTTGCAGCATCGTCCAACTGCGTGCGAGATCGTCCATTGCCTCTGACGGCTCCCTGGTGCTACACTGGTGGCCGAAACGAGCCGCGGCGCCATGCCCGGTGGATCTCGAAACGAGGCCAGACGCTGATGGGTGCCCAACTACTTCGAGCTTTCTCCCTGGAAGGGATTCCGGCCAACGAAGCCTACGTGGCCGACCTCAACAACGATGGGCGGCCGGAGGTTCTCTTCCTCCAGTCCCCCGGGATCCTCCAATCCCGCATCTTCTCTCCCGGCAGGCCCTTCTGGGATGCTCCCTACGACGCCAGCGGCCGCACGCGGCGCACCGACTACTGCCTCACCGCGGTGGACCCGCAGGGCCGCGTGATCTGGCAGTACGGACGCCCCAAAGCCTACGTGGATGCCATCGAGTGCCTCGGACACGTTGCCGACCAGATGGTGTGCTGCGACGACATCAATGGCGACGGCAAGACCGAGGTCGCGTTCGTCTGCTTCGATCGGCTCGTGCTCCTGGAGGGCGCTACCGGGAGGGTACTGCAGCAGACCGGGCTGGATGCGGACAACTACGGCATCGTCCGCCCGGCCGCCACGCGGCAGGGGAAGCGCCTCCTGGTGAAGAACACCGAGCGCGGCCATGCTCCGCATTGGTACGCGGATCCGGCACTGATCTTCGATGCCGAGCTGAACCTGGTGGCGCGTCTTGGGAAGACGGTCGGCTCCGGACACTCGCCGCGCGCCCTGGACCTGAACGGCGACGGGGACGAGGAGATCCTCATCGGCTACGAGGCCTATACCGCCGACGGACACCGCCTCTGGCGGCTCGAGGGGCAGGATCCGGCGACCTACGATGACAACAACCACGTGGACCAGCTCCAGGCGGGACCATTCGGGGAAGGGGGCGCGCTCCGCATCGTCTATGCCGGAAGCCGAATGGTGTACGTGGGCACCCCGGAGGGGCGGCTCGTCTGGCAGCGCGAGCTGGGCCACCCACAGCACGTCCTCGTTGGGGACTTCAGGGCGGGCGGGGCGCGCGCCCATCTGGCGATCCTCAGCGTCCTGCACGACAACGTCCTCTTCTTCTTCCGCGGCGACGGCGCCCTGGTCAACGTCCTCAACCCGCCGCCGATGTGGCCGGAGAACCCGGAGAAGATCCGGGGAGCGCACAGCGGGGAGGGCCTCCTGATCTACCCGCAAGGCTGCCCCGACGGGAGCGACGCGGTGATCACGCGCGACTGGGGCTGGCCGCGGGTCTACGACCTCGCGGGCAACGAGCCGTTCGCCTTCCCGCCACCCGGCGAGGGGGAGTCGGCCGCTCGGATCTCGTGCCCCCGTTCGGCGGCGGAAGACGAGGCGCTTCGCAGAGAGGGATTGTCCCCGGGTTCCCCGGTCGTCACCCGGGAGAGCTACGGGATCCGCATCTTCGATGCCGATGGGGACGGCCGGGCCGAGGTGCTCATCCACAACCTGCGCCGCGCCTGGCTCTACAAGCCGCCCTACCCGGCGGCGGGGGCCCCGAACACCCATGCCCGGCTGCGGCCGGTGACGGGACAGGGCTGGTACGCCCTGCCACAGTGAGGGGAGGAGCGGACGACATGAGTTCAGAGAAGATCCTGGGAGTGCTGTTCGACCCGGCGCGGCTCGTCTTTCGGCACGAGTGGTACACGAAGCTCCTCCCGGACCTGGCGCGCTGGGGCTTCAACACGATGGTGCTGAACCTCGCCGACGACCGTGCCGGCACGATCCAGCTCCACCGACGGCCGGACCTGACGAGCCCGCACGCATTCGGGCAAGATAAGATCCGGCGCCTGGTCCGGCAGGCGGCGAAGCACGGAATCCAGGTCATCCCGCTCATGCCCGCTTTCGGGCACACCGGGTACATCCACCGGCGCCCGCGTTACCAGCACCTGGGCCACGGCGACGGACGGCGATACCTCTGCCCGGCGAACCCGGAGACGTACGAGGTAATGCGCGACGTGATGGAGGAGGTCATGGAGCTCTTCCCTTCCCCGTGGTTCCACGTCGGCCTGGACGAGTTCGGCCGCATACCGGACCTGAACTGCCCGCTCTGCCGGAAGGAGTTCGGCGCGGTCCCCCGGTGGCAGGTCTACGTTCGCCACGTCCAGTGGCTGCGCGATCTCCTTGCCGCGCACGGCAGACGCATGATGATGTGGAATGAGTTCCCGCGCGGTCCCTGGAAGCCGGCGGAGGTGGCCGAGGCGCTTCCCAAGGATATCGTGCTGACCATCGAGAACGACCGCCCGGAGGAAACCCGGTTCCACCTCGACCACGGTTTCGACCTGATCCGCTCCTTCCCGTATCTCCTCAGCTACCCGGGGACGACGATCCTGCCCCACGCGGGCAACCTCGACTTCCAGCCGTGGTCGGTGGACACCGAGGCACACGCCTCTCGGATCCTGGGCACGATCAGTCCGGTCTGGGAGAACACCTATGCGCTCTTTGGGACCGCCACCTACGCCATCGCCCATGCCGCCGACCAGTTGCGCGCGCCGGGGGGCACGCCCGGTTTCGGGCGCGCCTTCTGTGAGGGCTACTTCGGTGTCGCCGATGGCACAGCGCTCGCCGACATCCTCGAGCGGCAGCATCGGCACGCGCCGGTCTTCCGGCGGCTTGACTTCGAGAACGGCACCTACACGATGACGATGATGGCGGGCCGGCTGGTGAACCTGTTCGACGATGACACGGCGAACGAGCTGACGGCGGCAGATGTCGCCTATGGTCGAGAGTTCGCTGAGCAGGCGAAGGCCGTCGGGCAGGGCCTGCGCCGGGAGCGGCCCGCGGTCACGCGCAACGTGAGGGTGCTGGATGCCTACATCCTCGCGGCAGACCTGGCGGCGCACATCGGCGGCCGGGGCGATCTGATGGCGGGCGTCACCCGCGATCTGCGCGAGGCAGACGAAGCGGCACGGGCCGGCGAGGGGAGCCGGGCGCAGCGGCTGCGGGTCGGTATCTGGCGGGCCTTGCGCCGGGCGGCCATCGAAAGCCGGCGTCTCCTGGAGCGGGCCTACCGCAACTTCGACTGGGGTTACTACCCCGACCACCCGGCCAAGCACTCCTTCCTGCCGCCCGCGAGTGGGGAAGGCTCACCGGAGATGGACCAGGTGTGGTACTTCTACGGCGGCAACGGCAGCATCCTCGCCTCGCTTCACTACTCGACGCGGTATCTGGAGCAGTTGGCGCGTGAGGCGGAGGGCCTGGCCGCCGGGAAGCGCACGATGCCCGGCCTGGCGGCACGCACCGGCTGAGGAGGCGGCTGGCTTCGCGCCGGCCCACCGCACCTGAGAACAGAGAGGGCCTGATGGTCGTCTCTCTACTGGGTCGCCCCCGCCCGGTTCCCGGGCACGCCGGCGCAGTCGTCCGGCGTGATAGCTCGGGGAGGGGTGCCGGCCCCGAAAGAGCCTGGAGGGCAAAGATGCACCACCGCCGGCTCGTCGCACGGAGCCGCCCAGCCGCCATCATCTGCCGTGCGGGCCTGGTACTCCTGCTGCTCGCCGCCGCCGTTGTCCGGGGGTGTTCCCCCGCAGCGGCCGCGCCCGAGTTGGTCCTCCAGACGGGCCATTCGCGGGCCATCGGCTATCAGATCTTCTCCCCCGACGGCGCCCTGCTGGCCACGGCTGGCGAGGATGGCCTGGTGAAGCTGTGGCGCGCAGAGACCGGAGAGGTCCTCCACACCTTCACGGACACTCTGCGCGTCAGTCGGTATGGCCCCGGATTCCAGTCTGCCGGCATCGCGGCGTGCGCCTTCTCCCCCGACGGGTCCGCCTTCGCCACGGCCCACCGCGACGGCGTGGCTCGCGTCTGGGACCGGCACACCGGCGCCCTTCGTTACGTGGCGCGCCCGCCAGAAGAGCCTCTCTGGGGCATCGCCTTCGCCGACCGCGGCCGCCTGCTGGTTACCACGAGCGGCACGGACGATTGGATGGTTCGCCTCTGGGATGCGGCAACCGGCACGCCCACGCGCGCCCTGCCGGCAGCCTACACTGCGGGTGTGGCCCGCGGCGGAGGGGTCATCGTTGCTGGTCTCGACGGGAGGGTGGCCTTCTGGGACGCAGCTACCGGCGCCCGGGTAGGGGAGGTGAAGGTGCCTGATCTCCTTGGCAGGCGATGGGCGCTCTCCCCCGATGGCACGCTGATGGCCGCCGAGCGCCTGCTTCGCCGCGACCTCGGCACTATCGGCGTGTGGGACACCCGCAGCGGTGCCCACCTACGCACCCTATCCGGCCACGACGTGGGGCTGACGGCGCTCCGCTTCTCACCGGACGGCACGCTCCTCGCCTCTGCCTGTGCGCTGAAGGTGAGGCTGTGGAACCCGCGCACCGGCGAGTCCCTCCAGACGCTCCCCGGCGGGGCTCACATCGGCCAAGGGGATCTCGCCTTCTCACCCGACGGACGATTGCTGGCCGCTGCCGGCACCAACCTCTGGCGGTCGGTGGTCGGACAACAGCCCCCCTTGCATCTCTCGCGGAGCGCGATCCTCTACGCCTCGCCCACGGGCGAAGAACAGCCGCAGACGTTCCTCTATGACACGCGCACCGGCGAAGAGCGGCGGCAGCTCCGTGATGCCCGGGGACCCCTTGCCTTCTCAGCGGACGGCCGGTTGCTGGCTGCGTGCGGCCCTCCATCCCAGAGGCCACTCGTCCTGGATATTCCGACCGGAAAGGCGCTGCGTGCCACAGAGGAGAACGTGTCCGATACACGCTGCCTGGCCTGGGCGCCCGACGGGAGAAGCCTGTCCACGAATAGCGTGCTCTGGAGTCTCGAAACCGGCAGCGCCATGCCTCTGAAGCCGCCCTCGTCTGGTAAGGACTCCTATCTCCTCGCCCTCGGGGGGCCCCCCATCTACGAGCCGTGGGGGGATGGGCCGCTCCGATACACGCCCGACGGCAGGCTGGTGGTGCGGGCGTTCCAGATCCCGGGCATGATCAACCGCGCGGGAGCGGGTGTCTGGAGTGCAGCGACAGGCGAGCACCTGCGGACGCTCTCTACCGTCAACTGGGCGGTGCTCTCGCCCGATGCAACGCTGCTCGCCCTCAGCGCCGCCGGCGGCGGCAGCGAGGTGCGGGACCTCCGGAGCGGGGAGCGTCGCTGCCATCTCCCCGGTGCCCAAGTGATGTGCTTCTCCACCGATGGCCGGCTGCTCGCCGCCAGGGAGGAAAGGGACCTGGCTCTCTACCGAACGGGTGACGGCAAGCGCCTGCGAACCCTCAAGTCGGCCGGACGGGTGCAGGGTCCCCGGGCAGGGGGACGGGAGATGCTCTTCACGCCCGATGGCCGTCTTCTGACCTACGGAGCGGCGCTGTGGAACACGGCCACGGGCGAGCGCAGGGCGCTCGAGTTCGGTGGTCAGGAGGGTTGGTTCATCCTCGCCGCCTTCTCACCGGACGGCAGGCTGCTGGCGCGAGGCGGCGGTTTCACCGCACCCGGCTCGCCCACGGTCGTCCTGTGGGACACGCGGACCCGAAAGGTGGTGCGTCGGCTGGAGAGCCGCCTGTCGCCACGCGCGCGGAGGGTTGTCTTCTCGCCGGACGGGGCGACGGTCGCGGCGGACGTGGAACCGGGTGCCATCCAGTTGTGGGACGTGAAGAGCGGAATGCTGCGCGCGACGATTGCCGACGGCGGCCCGTTCGCCTTCTCGGGGGATGGGAAGCTGCTGGTCACCGCCGGGGCGGAGGCCCTCTCCTTCCACCGCATCCCCGAAGGGAAGCTGATCCTGAAGCTTTCGTTTCTGCCCGGCGGTCAGTGGCTGGCCGTCACCCCCGACGGCCATTACGACCACTCGGAGGGGGCGGAGCGCTTCATCCGCTGGCGCGCGGGCGACCGCCTGCTGCCGGCGAGCGCGCACGAGAAGACCTACCGTCGGCCCGGCGTCGATCGCCTGCCGCCGCCGGCAGACCAGTGATGTGTCGGAATGCGGTACTGCGCCCGCCCGCCCGATTCTCGGGCGCTCCGGGCAGTGGCTCGGGGATGGGAGCGTGTTCCAGGGTGCTCCCAACGTGTTGCCCGGAGCGCCGGTGCAACCGGCGGGGGCGAGGGGCGGACCGCACCCCGCCCGATTCTCGGGCGCTCCGGGCAAGAGACCGGGAGTGTGTGTGCCCCCGCTTGGTCTTCGGGCGCGACCTACTTGTTCCCGTACCCCAACCCCGCGTCCACCAGGTAGCGGTAGCTCGTCGCCACGGCCTCCATCATGTCGCCGGCGTAGGAATCCAGCTCGACGACGACCCACTCCAGCACGGCGGGGTCGGCGGCCCGGACGATCCTCGGAATGTCCAGCTTCCCGGAGCCGACCGCCGTCATCGGTTGTTTCGGCTCGATCGGGCCGTCCTTCACGTGGAGCAGGGGAATGCGGCTCTTCAGCCGGGCCACCTGGCCGGCGGCGTCGCCGCAGCCCACCTCTGCCCAGTAGACGTCCAGCTCGGCGAAGACGCCCGGGGCGGCGTCGAGCAGGATGTCCTCGGGGAACTTGCCGTCCACCTTCTCAAACTCCGCCCAGTGGTTGTGCAGGCCGAAGGCGACGCCGGATCCCTCCAGCACGTCTGCCGCGATGCGCACCTTCGCGGCGGCCTCCAGGCAGTCGTCCAGCGTCCTGAGCTGGGGCGCGCCGAACCCGGAGATGAGCTTCGTGTTGCCGAGAATGTGGCACTCCTCGATGAGCTGCTGGGCGTTCTCGGGCGTCGGGAGCGCCATGTGGGCGCTGCTCACCTGCAAGCCGAGGTCGTCCACCATTCGCTTGACCTGGACCGGCGGGGTGCGGTGCAGCCCGGCGAACTCGACGCCCTTGTAGCCGATGTCGGCCACCTTCTTCAGGGTGCCCGCGAAGTCCTTCGCCGCCTCGGCGCGAACCGAATAGAGCTGAAGCGAGATTGGTTTCATCGGTGCTGGCTCCTTTGGTCGCAGTGACGGGCGCGGAGCGCTGCCCCGACGCCCGTCAGGTGAGTTCGCGGGCGGGGGGCGGGGCACCTTCCGCCGGAGCTGCCTTCCTCAGGCGCAGCGAGTTGCCGAGCACGAAGAAGCTGCTGATGAGCATCAGCACCGCCGCGGCGAGGGGATGGAGGCGCCCGAAGAACGCCAGTGCGAGCATGATGGCGTTATAGCCGAACGCCCACGCCAGGTTCTGGCCGATGACCCGGCGCGTGTCACGCGCCAGGGCGATGAGCCAGGGCAGCCGGCGCAGCTCGTTGCCGAGGAGGACCACGTCGCCCGCCTCGCGCGTCAGGTCGGTGCCCCCCGCGAGGGCGATGCCCACGTCGGCGGCGGCGAGGGCCGGGGCATCATTCAGGCCGTCGCCCACCATGCCCACGACCTCGCCATCCCGGCGAGCCTTCGACAGCGCGGCCACCTTGTCCGTCGGTGCCAACCCGGACCACACCTCTGTGACGCCGACGGCGCGCGCCACCGGCCGCACCGCCGCTTCGCGGTCGCCCGAGAGGATGCCCATGCGCAGCCCGGCCCCCTTCAGCGCCGAAACCATCTCCGCTGCGTCTGGCCGCACGCGGTCGGCCAACTCCAGGCGCGCGCGCACCC
>JACQGM010000064.1 GCA_016199585.1 Armatimonadota bacterium | reverse complement strand
GCGTGTGGGGGTGTGGCTGTGGGATGTGGTGCCGCCCCTGGCTCCCACACCCCCACCCCCCCACACTCCCACACCCGCGGCTACGCCATCACCATCGCCCGGAACCGCTCCGTCACCAGGCGGTTGAACATCTCCGGGTACTCATCGTGGGGCAGGTTGCCGCACTCCTCGAACACCTTCAGCTCCGCCGAGGGGTTGGCCGTCAGGTAGGCGGCGGCGTTCCCCACCGGCGAGTAAGCCGCGTCGTCGCCCCAGACGAGCAGCACCGGCATCTGCAGCGAGCGGAACTCACCGCGGATGTTGCGGGAGAGGTACCCTCCGATGAAGCTGCTGGCCGCCCAGCGCGCGCCCGCCTGGTGCGTCGAGCGCTGGTAGAACCGCACCGTGTCGGCGTCGAAGGCATCCCGGCGCTCGTAGACCTTGTTCAGCTCCGCCTCGATGTTCGGGCGCGACATCATCAGGTTATAGAGCGCGGTGCCCACGACCGGCGCGCGCAGCAGCGAGTGCATCGCCCGGCCCGCCAGCCCCGGCTCCTCGCCGCCCGCCTGGAGCGCCGGCGGCACGACGAGCACTAGGCTGTGGTAGGCCGAGGGGTTCGCCGCCGCGTCCGCCACCAGGAAGCCACTGCTGAGCGAGCTGGCGATGGCGAACGCCGGGCCGTCGAGCACGTCGCGGGCGAAGTCGTGGATCAGGTCCACGTACAGATCGTCGGTGTAAGTGAGCGCCGGGCGGTCGGAGTGCCCGAAGCCGAGCAAATCGGGCGCGAAGACCCGGAAGTGGTGAGAGAGCGCCTCGAAGTTGCGCCGCCACTCGAAGTTACAGGCCCCCGCGTAGATCCCGTGGATGAGCAGGAGCGGGTCGCCCTGGCCCGCCATCTGGTAGGAGATGCGCCCGTGGCGCCAGGGGTAACAGAGGCGCTCGCCGGTATCCAGCGTCTCGGGCAGCCCCCCGGCCCGCGACCGCACGACGGCGTTAGCGCCCGCCAATCCCACCAGCGTCAGGCCGGCGCCGGCGGCGATCTGCATCGTTCGTGTCACCCTCATCCTCCTCGCGATGGGCCCGCGGTCGGCCGACACGCGGCCTCCCCGGGGGTCGTTCCCATCGGTGGCAGGTTGTAACCGGAACCCTGCGCCCGAAGGAGACTCCGACCCCCGGCGAGCCGCGACGCGATGGCGGAGAGGGCGCGCCAGAGCGCTCGCCGGCGCCGACCCTACGGCTTCGGCGGCAGCGTGGCGAGGTAATCGCCGATGGCGCGCGCGGCGCGGCGCCCGGCGCCCATCGCCTCGATGACCGTAGCCGCGCCGGTGACGATGTCGCCGCCGGCGAAGAGACCATCGCGCGCGGTGGCGCCGCTCTCGCGGTCCGCCACGATCGTGCCGTGGGAGGTGACCTGAATCCCCGGCGTCGTCTGCGGCACCAGCGGGTGCGGGTGGTTGCCGATGGCGACGACCACCGTATCAACGGGCATCGTGAACTCCGACCCCGGCCGGGGCACGGGCCGGCGCCGCCCGGAGGCATCCGGCTCTCCCAGCTCCATGCGGATGCACTCGATGGCGGAGACGTAGCGGCGCTCGTCACCGAGAATCCGCGTCGGCGCCACCAGCAGCTCGAAGTGGATGCCTTCCTCCTCGGCGTGCCCCACCTCCTCCAGGCGCGCGGGCATCTCCGCCCGCGACCGCCGGTAGAGGATCGTCACCTGCTCCGCGCCGGAGCGCAGCGCCACGCGCGCGGCATCCATCGCCACGTTCCCCCCGCCGATGACCACCACTCGCTTCCCGACATAGATCGGCGTATCGGAAGCCGGGAAGTCGTAGGCGCGCATGAGGTTCGTGCGGGTGAGGAACTCGTTCGCCGAGTAGACCGCGCACAGGTTCTCCCCGGGGATCCCGAGGAACATCGGCAGGCCGGCGCCCGTGCCGACGAAGACGGCGTCGTAGCCCTCCTCGAACAGCTCGTCTATGGTGATCGTGCGCCCGATCACCACGTTGGTCTCGAAGTGGACCCCCAGCGCCTCCAGCGACGCGATCTCCTCCGCCACGATCGCTTTGGGCAGGCGGAACTCGGGGATGCCGTAGACCAGCACGCCCCCGGCGCGGTGCAGCGCCTCGAACACCGTCACCGCGTGCCCCTGGCGCGCCAGGTCGCCCGAGGCGGCGAGCCCGGCCGGCCCGGAGCCGATCACGGCCACGCGCCGCCCGGTCGGCTGCTTCTCGCGCACCTGGCCGTTCGTCGGGTGCGCGCGGCCCCAATCGGCCACGAAACGTTCCAGCGCCCCGATGGCGACGGCGCCGTACTTCTTGGCGAGTGTGCAGACCTGCTCGCACTGCGTCTCCTGCGGGCAGACGCGCCCGCAGATCGCCGGCAGCAGATTGGACTCCTTCACCGTGTAGACGGCGTCCTCGAAGCGGGACTCAGCCACCGCCTTGATGAACGCCGGAATATTGATCCCGACCGGGCACCCGTCCACGCACCGCGCCTGCTTGCACTGGAGGCAGCGATCCGCCTCCAGCCGCGCCTGATCCGTGCCGAACCCCAGCGCCACCTCCTCGAAATCCCTGATGCGCTCATCCCATGGGCGCGCGGGACTGTGCTGGCGCGGTATGGACAATCGTCTCCTGTTATCTGTTGGCATCTGACTTTCCCCCGCGAATCGAGGCCGTGACCTACTTCACCGGCACCATGCTCGGCTCGCAGCGCCGCCCGCGCGAGACTTCCTCCTGCTGGCGGTACATCGCCAGGCGGGCGCGCAGCTCGTCGAAGTCCACCGCGTGCCCATCGAACTCCGGGCCATCCACGCACGCGTACTTCACCGTGCCGTCCACCGTCACCCGGCAGCCGCCGCACATCCCGGT
>JACQGM010000076.1 GCA_016199585.1 Armatimonadota bacterium | reverse complement strand
CGGGGTCCCGGCGACCGAGGTCGCGGGCGACGACGGCACGAAGTCGGCCTGCGCCGACTTGGCTTGCCGGACAGGGAACCCGGCGACCGAGGTCGCGGGCGACGACGGCACGAAGTCGGCCTGCGTCGGCTTGGCTGCTCAGGCTGCGAAGTCGGCCTGCGCCGACTTGGCTGCTCAGGCTGCGAAGTCGGCCTGCGTCGGCTTGGCTGCTCAGGCTGCGAAGTCGGCCTGCGCCGACTTGGCTTGCCGGACAGGGAAGTTGGCCTGGGCGTACCCGGCTTCCCGGGCCGCGAAGTCAGCCCGGGCGCACTCGGCTTCGGAGTCCGCGAAGGCGGACTTCGTGCCTTTGTTGCCTGCGGTTTCAACCGCCGGGCGCGCGTGCGTGGTTCACCCCCTTCCTTCTCCTCCTGGCCGCCACGGCGGCCCGGGCCGAGGAGCGTTTCCCGCCCCCTGAGTTCACGACAAAGTACCGCCTGCCGGTGACACCCGTACCTGCGCCGCGGGCGGAGTGGCTGGCGTGGCTGGACGTGTTCGTCCTGCTGGCGGCGCTCTCGCTGGCGGTCTGGCTGGTGCACCGGCGGCGCTGGCGCAATGGCGTCTTCGCGCTGATGCTCGGCTCCATCGCCTACTTCGGGTTCTACCGCAAGGGGTGCGTCTGCCCGGTGGGGGCGATCCAGAACGTGGCGCTGGCGGTCGTCAACCGGGACTACGCCCTGCCCTTGGTCGTCGCGGCGTTCTTCTTGCTGCCGCTCCTCTTCGCCCTCTTCCACGGGCGCGTCTTCTGCGCGTCGGTGTGCCCGTTGGGCGCCGCCCAGGACGTCGTGCTGATGCGCCCGGCGCGCGTGCCGACGTGGCTGGATCACGCGCTCGGCCTGCTGCCCTACCTCTACCTGGGAGGCGCCGTGCTCTTCGCGCTGCGGGGGAGCGCGTTCCTCATCTGCCAGTACGACCCGATCATCCCCTTCTACCGCCTGAGCGGGAGCACGCTGATGCTCAGCCTCGGCGCGGGGATCCTGGTCCTCTCGATGTTCGTCGGCCGGCCCTACTGCCGCTTCCTCTGTCCCTACGGGGTGCTGCTGCGCTGGCTCTCTCCCTGGGCGCGGCGGCGGGTGAGCATCACCCCCGACACCTGTACCCAGTGCCGTTTGTGCGAGGAGGCGTGTCCCTTCGGGGCGATCCGCTTCCCGACGCCGGAGGCGGCTCCCGCATCACGCACCGAGGGGCGCGGACGACTGGCGCTGCTGCTCCTCGCGCTGCCGGCGCTGGTGCTCGCGGGAGGCTGGATCGGCGGCCGGAGCAGCGGCGTGCTGGCGCGCATGGACCCCACCGTGCGCCTGGCCGACCGCGTCTGGCTGGAAGAGCAGGGCAAGGTCAAGGGCATGACCGAGGCGAGCGAGGCGTTCCGGCGCCTGGCCCAGCCGAGCGAGGAGCTCTACCGCAACGCGGCGGTGGCGCGCTTCTGGTATCGGGGCGGCGGCCGGGCGTTCGGCGCCTGGATCGGCCTCGTGTTCGCCCTGAAGCTGGTCTTCCTCTCCATCCGCCGCCGCCGCACCGACTACGAGGCCGACCCCGCCGCCTGCCTCGCCTGCGGGCGCTGCTATCTCTACTGCCCACAGGAACACGTGCGGTTGGGGTGGATCACGGCGGAGGCGGCGGTAGGAGTCGCGGAAGAATCGTCCTCGTCCTCGTCGTCCTCGTCCTCGGATGCCGCACCGGCGCATCTCCAGTCAGGAGGCCGACATGCCTGATCTCGATCTGAAGGCGACGACGATGGGGCTGGGCCGTAGAGGCAGCGATAGGGTACTCCTCTGGCACCGCGCCGCGCGGCGTACCGCCGCGGTCGGGGCCGTGCTGGCGTGCCTCGCGGCGGGGCTGCTGCTGGCGAACCACCTGGGCAGCGGCGCTCTGGAGCCGCTCACGGCGCCGCGCATGCTCGCTCTGAAGGATACGCTGGCGAAGCAGCCGGAGGACCGATCGCTCAAGGAGGGGATCCGCAGGCTGGACCGCCGGGTGCGTGAGGACTACTTCGGGCGGAAGGCATTCGCCGGTCAGGGGAACCTGCTGCTGTTGGGCAGCGTGCTCCTCTTCCTGGCGAGCGCCAAGATCGCCAAGCAGCTCGGGAAGCGCGTGCCCAAGCCCTCCCCGCTGGAGGTGGAGGATACCTGGTCGTCGGCGGGGCGGGGGCGGCGATCCGTCGCCGTCGCGGGGGTGGTGGCGACCCTCGGATTGGCGGCGATGGCGCTCGGCTCGCGCCGCGACGTGGCCCTGGAGTACGCGAAGGCGGTGGGCGTCACCGGGCAGCGCGTGCGGGCGGCTTCCGGCTACCCTTCGGCGCAGGACCTGGCGGCGAACTGGCCGATGTTCCGCGGCCCGGGCGCCCGGGGCACCGCCGGCGAGGGCCGCTTCCCGACGCGCTGGGACGGCGCGAAGGGACAAGGAATCCTCTGGAAGGCTCCCGTTCCCCTACCGGGGAAGAACTCCCCGGTGGTGTGGGGGGGCCGCGTCTTCTGCTCCGGCGCGGACGAGAAGCAGCGCGAGGTGTACTGCTTCGACGCGAACAGTGGCAAGCTCCTGTGGAAGGGCGCGCTGGGGATGGCCGCGCCGGCGGGAGCCGCGCCCGGGGGCGATGCCTCCGCGCCGAGCGTTCCGGAGGATACCGGCTACGCGGCGTGTACGATGGCGGTGGATGGCCGCCGCGTCTACGCGGTCTTCGCCACCGGACACCTCGGCGCGTTCGACCTGGAAGGCACCCTGGTCTGGATGCGCAACCTCGGCACTCCGGACAACATGTACGGGCACGCCTCTTCGCTGGCGATGTGGCGCGACCGCCTGATCGTCCAGTATGACCAGGGCGCCGCCGCCGAGGACGGGAAGTCGGCGCTGCTGGCGCTCGACAGCGCCACCGGTGAGACGGTGTGGGAGGCGAAGCGCCCGGTGCCCAACTCCTGGAGCACCCCGATCGTGGCGGACACCGGCAAGGGCGAGCAGATCGTCGCCAGCGGCAGCCCGTGGGTGATCGCCTACGATCCGGCCACCGGAAAAGAGACCTGGCGCGCCGACTGCCTGGGCGGCGACGTGGCGCCGACGCCCGTGCATGCCAACGGCGTCGTCTACGTCGCCAATACCGGCTCGAACGCGGCTGCCATCCGTACCGGCGGCACCGGCGACGTGACTCGCTCGGGCGTCGTCTGGACCGCGCAGGATGGTCTGCCGGACATCATCAGCCCTCTGTGCGCGGGGGATCTCCTCTTCCTGACGATGAGCGAGGGCCTGGTCACGTGCCTCGCCGCCGCGGATGGCCGCCTGGTGTGGGAGCACGACTTCATGACCTCCTTCCGCTCCTCTCCCACCCTGGTTGGCGGCACCATCTACCTGACGGACCTCGAGGGGGTGACGCGCCTTTTCGAGGCGGGGCGCACCTTCAAGGATGTCGGCACCGCGAACCTCGGTGAGGATGTGGAGAGCACGCCAGCGTTCGTGGGGGGGCGGATCTACATCCGGGGGAAGAGCAACCTGTATTGCATCGGACGGTAGGGCCGAAACTTGACGGTTCGTTGGCGTTGGGGTATACTGCTGCCAAACAGAGCAAAGGAGACAGCGACGGATACGATGAGCACAAGCGTATCTTTGGAGAAGCAGCGACGCTGTGGGACGGAGACAACCGATGGGGCGCTGCAGATCCTGCTCACTGACGCAATATCCGGCCTCCGGAGTCTACAAGCCAGCACCATTCAGGCCACGTTGACATCCCCGCCGTTCTACCTTCTGCGCCGCTATGGAACCCCGGTCTTGTGGCCGGATGGCTGGGAGGGCGAGCTTGGCCACGAGCCACATCCGAATGACTTCGTCCGCCACCTCGTCTATGTCTTCGACGAGGTGTGGCGGGTGCTCCGGGACGACGGCTGTCTCTGGGTGAACCTGGCGGATACGTACAACAACAAGCAGGGGAAGAGAGGCACTACCAACGCTCCGAACGGTTCGGATGGTCGTTTCGCGGCTGGGGGTCGAGGGAGATAGGGGAGCCGCCTGTGGGAAACCGCTTGCACATAGAGCCGACTGAGTTCAGGAACCTGCGCACCGGCAGGTTGAGCCACGGGTATGTAGCCTGGGACGACAGTGTCTCCGACTGCGAGACGTGGGACGAATCAGTCCCAGAGGCAGATCTGGAGCTCTTCCGCAAGGTGCTGGAGCATAGCAGCGAGCGGCTCCGCGACTCCATAGACGCCCACCTCAGGGTGGCCGGCGGTCTGGAGATCGCTGGCGGCTGGTATGGGGAAGAGCAGCTCTGGCCTATCGTCGAGGACTACTACCAGGAAGTCGATGAGGGTAGGCATCGGCCGTCGGTGGCAGAACACGCATAGTCCTGCCGCAGGGGAGAAGACCCGTGGGTGCACATGTCTTCCTGGTCAGTGAAGCCAACTTCGATGTCTGCGTCGACCAGGGCGTATATGGGTGCGTCATGCCTACTACGGCGTGGAACAGGGCCGAGATCATCGCCGGTATCCTCTCCATACAGCCGGACGATTTGGTCTTCTTCTACGTGAAGAACCGGGGGGTGTTTGGGCTGTGGAGGGTAGTTGGTGACCCCTTCTATGACGAGACTCCGGTGTGGGCGGCTGTGGGCCAGACTTTTCCATTTCGGTTTCGCTTCGAGCCAGCCGTCGGCCATTTTCCCGTTCCGATCGCACTCACTGACGTGTTGGACCTACGCGATAGGGGGCGCATCTGGACGTTTGACCTGAATCCCGTCCAGCAGAAGAACCAGTACAAGATCACTACCGATGAAGCGCGCGAGCTCCTGCGCCTCTTGCTGAGGAACAACCCTGTCAGAGGCGCCTGCGTGTCGACCGCTGAACCGTACGAGCCGAGAGCTCGCGCCCCAATCCATGTTGACCTCACGGGTGGAAAGGCAGGCAGGGCCGCGTACGAGGCTTGGCTGAATGCCTGGTTTGTCAGCCGGTTTCGTGCGGGTGCGCTGAGAGACGTGTTCGGCACCTACAGTGAGTTCCTGAACCTGGTGCCAACGACGTTCAACAAGGTGATGGATCTATTCCTCACACACAGCGAGACCGTTGATTCGGTCGATGTTACATACAAGTTCTCGTGCATCGAGCTGAAGTGCGATGCTGCGACTGAGAAGGACCTGGGTCAGGTCTTGCGCTATGAGGACTGGTTGGCACGGCGCTTGGCAGGCGGCGACAGTGGCATGGTGCAGAGTATCCTGATCGCTTACAGGTTCGCCGAGCCCGTGATCGATTACGTCAAGAACCGACAGCGAATCGAGGAGAAGACCGTGCGCCTGATTGCGTATCGGGTCACAGATGCCAAGACAGATGTGTGCCTTGAGGAGGTCGCCGTAACGGGTTGATGTTGTATGCCAACTCGCATCGGGGCCAACTTCGGCTACACGCTGATCACCAATGAGTTCGATGCCGCACGCCTCAGAGCCGCGTGCGAGCGCCGCCGACAGAATGCCCCACTGTTCTCTCAGATAGTGCATGTGAACCCAAGCGCCGTCCTGGCCACGTACGGCCAACCAGAGTCGGCGGCGGCAAGGGCCATGTTCAACCACGTGCAGAGCGGCCGTCTGATGAGCCTGGAAGCCTGGCTCAAGCAGCTACAGCCGCACGCCACTGGCTGAACGGGCAGATCTGCCGCCGATCCCCACGGAACACCCGAACATGATGGCGCGCGCGACCGATACCCAACATGCTACACGCGACCAGCTGGATCTTGCCTTTGTGGACCAGGCCCTCGCGGCGATCGGGCGCACGCCCGACAAGGTCATCCCGATCCTCCAGGCGATCCAGGAGCACTACCGCTACCTGCCGGAGGATGCGCTCCGCCGCGTCTGCGATCAGAGTGAGATCACGCCCGCGGCGATTGCCGGGGTCGCCACCTTCTACTCCCAGTTCCGCCACCGCCCGGTCGGCCGCCACCTGATCAGCATCTGCCACGGCACCGCCTGCCACGTGAAGGGATCCGGGCTCATCCAGGACGCCCTGGCGCGGCACCTGGGCCTTTCCGGCGACCAAGACACGGACGCCGAGGGCGTCTTCACCGTGCGGAAGGTGGCCTGCCTGGGGTGCTGTACCCTCGCGCCCGTCATCCAGGTGGATGGCATCACCTACGGCCACCTCACCCCGGAGGCCGTGCCGAAGGTCCTGCGCGATTTCCTGCACCTGGAGAAGCTCGGCCTGGTCTCACCCCGCGACGTGCCCCTCCCGGAGCGGCGCACCGGGCTGGCCGAGATCCGCGTGGGGTGCGGGTCGTGCTGCATCGCCGGCGGGGCGGTGGAGGTGCGTCGGGAACTGGAGCGCGCCGTGCAGGAAGTGGGCGCTCCCGCCGCGGTGAAGGCGGTCGGGTGCGTCGGCATCTGCCACCGCACGCCGCTGGTGGAGGTCGTCCCGACCGGCTCGGATTCGGCGTTCTACGCCCGCGTGCAGCCCCGGGACGCCGGCGAGATCGTCCGCCGCCACTTCAAGCCGCGGGGGATTGTGCGCCGGGCGCGCCTCGCGCTCTCATCGGCGCTCGACCGCCTCCTCACCGACGAGACCTGGGAGCCGGTGACGCGCTACGCGATGGACGTCCGCGACACGCCGGTGTGCGCCTTCCTCGGCCGCCAGCAGCACATCGCCACGGAGTACTGCGGGCATCTGTCCCCCGTCGCGCTGGACGAATACGTCCAGCACGGCGGATTTGAGGCGATGAGGCGCTGCCTTGAGGCCGGAGAGCGGGAGGCGGTCATCACCGCGGTCCAGGAATCGGGGCTGCGGGGTCGGGGTGGAGCAGGCTTCCCCACGGGGAGGAAGTGGGAGTTGGTGCGCGCAGCCGAGGGAGAACCGAAGTACATCGTCTGCAACGGCGACGAGGGCGACCCGGGCGCGTTCATGGATCGCATGATCCTGGAATCGTACCCCTACCGCGTCCTCGAGGGGATGGCGATCGCCGCGTTCGCCGTGGGGGCGAGCGAGGGAGTCCTCTACATCCGCGCCGAGTACCCCCTGGCGGTGCAGCGCATCCGCGAGGCGATCCGGCGCGCCGAGGAGGCCGGGTTCCTCGGCGAGAAGATCCTGGGGAGCGAGTTCTCGCTGCGCCTGCGGGTGATGGAGGGCGCCGGTGCCTTCGTGTGCGGCGAGGAGACCGCGCTCCTCGCCTCCATCGAGGGGAAGCGCGGGATGCCCCGCCTCCGCCCGCCCTATCCCGCCGAGAGCGGTCTCTGGGGGAAGCCGACGAGCGTCAACAACGTGGAGACGTACGCCGCCGTCCCCTGGATCCTCCGCAACGGCGCGGAGGCGTTCGCCTCGCTCGGCACCGAGAGGAGCAAGGGCACCAAGGTCTTCGCCCTCACCGGGAAGGTGGCGCGCGGCGGCCTGATCGAGGTGCCGATGGGGATCACCATCCGGGAGATCGTGGAGGAGATCGGCGGCGGCGTGGCCCCCGGGCGGGCCTTCAAAGCGGTGCAGATCGGCGGACCCTCGGGCGGGTGCATCCCCGCCTCGCTGGCCGATACACCCGTGGACTACGAGGCGCTCGCCTCGGTGGGCGCCATCATGGGCTCCGGCGGCCTGGTGGTGATGGACGACCGCGACTGCATGGTGGACATCGCCCGCTACTTCCTGGAGTTCACGCAGAACCAGTCGTGCGGGAAGTGTACCTTCTGCCGCGTCGGCACCCGGCGCCTGCTCGACATTCTGGAGCGCCTCTGCGCCGGCCGGGGGAAGCGGGGCGACCTGGAGAAGCTGGAGGAGCTCTCCGGTCTGGTGAAGCAGGGGAGCCTTTGCGGCCTGGGGCAGACGGCGCCCAACCCGGTGCTCACCACGCTGCGCTACTTCCGCGACGAGTATGAGGCCCACCTGGAGGGCCGCTGCCCGGCGGGCAAGTGCCAGGCACTCATCACCTACCGGGTCACCGAAGCGTGCAACGGCTGCACGAAGTGCGCCCAGCACTGCCCCGTGGATGCCATCGCGATCACTCCCTTCGAGCGGCACGCCATTGACAGCGAGAAGTGTACCCGCTGCGACATCTGCCGGGGAGTCTGCCCCGTGGACGCGATTGTGGTGGAGTGACATGGAGGAGGACATGCGATGGCGCGTCGGACTGCTGCTGGTCTGCCTCGTTCTGCCGGGCGCGGTCGTGGCCGTCTGGTCGCTGCTGATGTTCTGGAGAGATTGGCCCCTGCTGCAGGACGCGATGGCTGCCTACACCCTCCGGGTGCGAGAAGGCGCGGACCTGCGCGCGCTCTTCGTGGCGGAGGCGAGCCAGGACGTCCACCGCATCAACGTCTTCTGCGAGGGCGTCTGGGGCCTGCTGGGCGCGATCCTGGCCGGAATCGGGCTGCACGGAATCGCGCTTCTGCGGCGGGACGGCCCGCTCCCGAAAGGGGTGCAGGGCGACGGTGAGGGAGTAGGTTAGAGATCGTCCTCGTCATCATCGTCGTCCCCGAACGTGTACGGAGGACGACGACGAGAGCGAGGACGAGGACGAGTGGAACGAGTGGCCGATGCCGATCATCCAGATAGACAACCAGCCGGTGGAAGTGCCCCCCGGCGGCACCATCCTCGACGGCGCGCGGAAGCTGGGGATCGAGATCCCGACGCTCTGCCACCGCGAGGGGCACGAGCCGCTCACCTCCTGCTTCGTCTGCGTGGTGCGGGTGACGGGGATGGCGCGGCTGGTGCCCTCCTGCGCCACCCGCGCCGTCGAGGGCATGGTGGTGGCGAGCGAGACGGAGGAGGTGCGCGCCGCCCGGCGCACGGCCCTGGAGCTGCTCCTGAGCGACCACCTGGGCGATTGCCTGGGACCGTGCCAGAACGTCTGCCCGGCGCACATGGACATCCCGCGGATGATCCGGCACATCGCCGCCGGACGCCTGCGCGAGGCGCTGATCACCGTGAAGGAGCGCATCGCTCTCCCCGCCGTCCTCGGGCGCATCTGCCCGGAGCTGTGCGAGAAGGGGTGCCGGCGCGCCCAGCAGGACAGCCCGGTCTCCATCTGCATCCTCAAGCGGCACGTCGCCGACGTGGATCTCGCCTCCGGCGAACCGTACCTCCCGGAGTGCCGCCCCGCCACCGGGAAGCGCGTCGCCATTGTGGGTGCCGGTCCGGCCGGCCTGGCGGCCGCCTACTACCTGCAGCAGGAGGGCATCGCCTGCACGCTCCTGGACGAGCGGGAGGCGCCGGGGGGGATGCTTCGCTACGGGGTGCCGGATGCGGACCTCCCGCGCGACGTGCTGGACGCCGAGATCGCCCTGATCGCCCGCCTGGGCGCCCGGTTCCGCACGCGCACGCGCCTGGGCGTCGATGTGTCGTTGGGGGAGCTGCGGGAAGAGTATCACGCGGTGCTGCTGGCGGTTGGGCCGGTGGCGAAGGATGCGGCGACCGCCTGGGGCCTGGCGATGGGGGGGCACGGGCTGAAGGTGGAGCGGCACACGCTGGCGGCCGGGCTGCCGGGGTTGTTCGCCGCCGGGTCGGCGGTGATCCCGTCGCGGCACGCGGTGCGCGCCGTCGGCGATGGGCGCGTGGCCGCGCGCTCCATTGCCACCTACCTGAGTGCCATTATCCGTCAGAATAATGAAGAACACCACCCGCACGGGGGTACGGGCAAGGCTCTGCCTGGGGCACGCGAGTTCAACGTGCGCATCGGACGGATGGAGGCGGAGGAGCTGGCGCAGTTGGCGGCCCGCGTGAGCCCCTCTGGCCGGCGGGAGCCCGCCGGGGACGCGGGCTTCGGAGAGGAGGAGGCGCGCGCGGAGGCCCTCCGCTGCCTCCACTGCGAGTGCTGCAAGCTGACCGAGTGCCGCCTCCGCCGGCACGCCATCGCCTACGACGCCAGCCCCACCGAGTACCGCGCCGAGCGCCGCCGCTACGAGCGCCAGGCGACCGGCTCCGGCGTGGTATTCGAGCCGGGGAAGTGCATCGCCTGCGGCATCTGCGTGCAGATCGCCTCGGAGGCGCAGGAGGAGCTGGGTCTCACCTTCATCGGCCGGGGCTTCGATGTGCGCGTGGGCGTGCCCTTCAGCGCCTCGCTCGACGAGGGCCTCCGGCGGGTGGCCCGCGAGTGCGCCCGCGCCTGTCCGACGGGGGCGCTGGCGGAGGAGCCGGAGGGGTAGACCGGCTCGGAAGGAGCTTCGATGGCTGAAGAAGCACCTGTGCCGTGCCGGCTGTGGGTGCTCCCGGCAAGGGCAGCCTCAGCGGAGGTCATCTTCCGCCGCGGACCGAGCAAGTGGGTCGAGTTGATTCGCTGGGACACATGCGCCGACGCTTTCGAGGAAGGCCAGTGGTTCCACGGGCGCATCTATGAGCACCGCTGCGACGTGTCGCCGGACGGGTCGCTGCTCGTGTACTTCGCCAGCAAGTTCAGCAAGAAGACACTGAAAGACCCGGAATACACCTACGCGTGGATGGCGATCAGCCGGCCGCCGTGGCTCACCGCGCTTGCCCTTTGGCCGAAGGGCGACTGCTGGCACGGCGGCGGGCTGTTCTTCGACGCGCACAAGGTGTGGCTCAACCACCATCCCGACAAGGCCGTGCCACATCCGCACCATCGTCCTCATGGGCTGCGGGTGATCCCCAACCCCGACGCGCACGGCGAGGGCTTCCCGGTCCTCGACCGGCGGATGCGGCACGCCGGCTGGACGACAGTGCAGGACTTGGACTGCGAGTGGCGTGGCGGCCGCTGGGTCGTGGATGCCCCGGAGATCCGTCGTAAGGCCCGCCCGGGTGGTTCCTTCGTGCTCGAAATGAGGCTCGTCGCCATGGACTTCGCGGTCCCAGGCGGGCCGTGGGTGTTCCGGTTCGCCATCCGTGACGCGGCGTCTCACGGAGAGACTCTCCTCTCCGGGGCTACTTGGGCCGACTGGGATCAGCAGGGCCGCCTGGTGTACGCGGTCGGCGGGAGACTCTTCGCAGCAGAGGTTTCGCCGGATGTGGGTATCGTCGCACACGAGCTGGCTGATTTCAATGCCTGCCGCCCCGAGAGACGGGAGGCACCCGAGTGGGCGCGACACTGGTGAGCGTGTGATCTGAGAGTAGCTGCAGTGCCAGGTATCATGCGACGGCTCTTCCTCTTCGGTGATGTCGCCGACAACTTCGCGTCCGTGTCGGCCCGCTTCGTCGCTGCGGCCGGCGGGCGGGGGGCGCGCATTGCGCTGCTGACGGCGGGTGGACCCAACGTGCTGTCGTATGTGCCCCGGTATCGGGACCCGGTGTGTGTGGAGGTCGTTCGGCTTTGTGCGGCAGCCGGCTCTACGTGGGATGATCGGGGGCGAGACCGCGGAGCCGGCTGGCGAGACGATCGACGCCGATGGCGCGCGGCCGGGGAGGAGCGGCGCTGGCCTCCATGCGGATCGCATGCGCCGTCTCGGTCCCCGGCCTCCTCACGTTCCGGCCCCGTAGCCTTGGCATCCCCCTCTGGCATCCCTCATGCTCCCGATTCCGCTCGGGGAGGAAGATGGAGCATGAGAGATACTGCGTCGCCACCGCCGTCCGAAGGTGACGTCCGCACCAAGTGGGTCCCGGATCGCACAGCCTGGCTCCCGCTGATCCTGATCGTCATGGTCGCCGCCGCGTTGCGCCTCTGGCACCTGGGAGCGCAGAGCGTGTGGACCGACGAGGGTTGGGGCTGGGCGATCGCGATCCGGCCCGCTCTGGAGGTGCTCACTCGGAGGCTGGACTTCGGCAACCCGCCATCCTACTATCTCCTCCTCGGGTTCTGGATGCGGCTCTTCGGCGATTCGGAGGCGATGCTCCGGCTTCCCTCGGCGCTCGCCGGCACCGCCTCGGTGGTGGTCCTCTACCTGCTCGGACGCGATCTCTTCGGGCAGCGCGTGGGGCTGGTTGCCGCGGCTCTCCTCGCGTTCTCCGCCACCCACATCGAGCTGTCGCAACTGGCGCGGCCCTACGTGGTGGCCGGCTTCCTGAGTCTCCTCGGCACGTGGCTCTTCTGGAGAGCGGTTCGCACCGACCGGTGGCCCTACTGGCTGGGGGTGACCGTCGTCGGCACGGCGGCCTTCTGCTCCCACTACACGTCGGCGCTGGTCGTGGCCGTCCAGGGGGCGTACCTGCTGGCGGCGCACCGCCGGGCGCGGGGCTTCCTGGCGGTCGGAGCCATCCCGCTGTTGAGCTTGCCGTGCGTGCTGGTACACCTGGCGCCGGGCATCGCCCGGCCCGATGGGTACGACTTCTGGCAGCCCTACTTCAGTCTCACGCACCTGATGCCGCTGGCGGGGATGCTCCTCGGGAGGCCCCTCCTTGCCGGCGCGCCGCGCCTGGTCGTAGCGGTGTGCGGCGGCCTGGCGCTGATCGCCATCGCCTGGCCGCTCTGGCAGGGCCTGCTGCGCGCGGCCCAGGAGGATCGGCACTCCGGCAGGCCGGCGCTTCTGACCGCGGGCTGCCTCGTGCTGCCGATAGCTCTCCTCGCGGCCGCCGCGCGCATGAAGCCGATCTGGGACGACGTTTACCTCTTCGGGGCACTGCCGGGCTACCTCCTGCTGGCGGCCCTGGCCCTGGCCGACGGGCGTGGCAAGCCGCGGGTGGTGCTGGCCGCCAGTCTGCTGGTGCTCTACACGCTCGCTCTCAGCCGCTCCCACATCGTTCCCCGCCAGACCCGGAGCTGGGGGTACGAGCCGGGGGTCTTCGTGGCGCGCCCCTCGTGGGAGCCGCGAAGCGCCTTCGAGGACTGGCGCGGCGCGGTGGCCGCCACGCTGCAGGCCGCGCGCACTCCCGGGGGCGCGAGCCCCATCGCTTTCGTGGGCGAGGGGACGCTGGGGACCCTCCAGTACTACAGCCGAGGCTCCCTCCCGGCGTACGCCCTCCCGCGCGACGCCCGGCTGGCGGAGGCGGACGTGGCGCCCCTGGTGGCGCGAGCCGACTCGGTCTTCATCCTCGCGCCCGATCGATTCCCGCCGGACGGGTGGGAGGCGCGGGCCCGCCAGGTGGCGCAGATCCGGGGCCCAGGGCGGTTCCGGCGCTTCCTCGGCGTCCGCGTGTTCGCGTTCGGGAAAGGAGCGGCTGCGCTGGGCGGGATCCCGGTGACGGCGGGCAATCTCGGCCCTTGACGGCACGTGGATCCCTCGCCCCACCTGTTACGCCCGGCCGTATCCATCTCTCGGGGGCAGGTGGAATGACCGAGGAGACGGATCCCCTTCCGGGCGAGCGCACCGTGGTGGTGGGCACCTCGGGAGCCGGGAAGACGACGCTGGCGCGCCGGCTGGCGGAGCACCTCGGGATCGCCCACGTGGAGCTGGACGCGCTCCACTGGGAGCCGAACTGGACGCCCGCGCCGCTGGACGTGTTCCGCGAGCGCGCCGCTCGGGCCGTTGCCGGCGAGCGCTGGACGGCCGACGGCAACTACAGCAAGGTGCGCGACATCGTCTGGGGGCGCGCGGACACCCTCATCTGGCTCGACTATGCGTTCCCGGTGGTGCTCCGGCGCCTGGCCGCGCGCACGCTGCGCCGCTGCCTCATGGGTGAGGAGCTATGGAACGGCAACCGCGAGCGCCTACGCGAGGCGCTGTTCAGCCGCGATTCCCTCCTCCTCTGGGTGCTGCGCACGCACTGGCGGCGCCGCCGCCAGTACCCCGTCCTCTTCGCCACCCCGCCCTTCGCGCACCTGCGCGTCATCTGTCACCGTTCGCCGCGGGAGACGGAGGGGTGGTTGGCGGGACTGCCGGACGGCACTCCAGGCGCGAGCGGATGTGGTTGGACAGCGGGGCGAGCTGGCGGCGCGAAACCGCAGATGGGGGGAGTCCCGAGACCGGATGAACACCGCGCGCCGTGAAGCCGGGGCGAGGATCCTCTACCCGTGAGGCGCATTGTGCTGCTGGATGCTGGACCCCTCGGGCTGGTGGCGCTCGTATGCCTTGGCGTGACGCCTGCGCATCTGAGCCCCCAACTTCAGAGCTGCCACGTCCCGTGCGCAAGACACAGCGTCTTGTTGATGTTCGCAAGGGTGATCTTCGCATCGGAGCGGTCGAGTTTGAGCGTGAAGTCCGGCGGGTCCTTGCCGATGGGGATATTGATGGTCGGGCCGTCTGCAGAGAAGTGCTCTCTGCCCACCTCGAAGACCTGGGAGAACAAGGACACCGGAACCTCCACCAGTTCGTACTTGCGCTTGGACTGGAAGTACCTCAACTGGACAATGGCGTCCACCTCCGCTATGTATTGCCGAAAGAGCTGAAAGGTGCATTCCCGGCGTCTCATGGCAGATCGACAGTCCTGGATCCAAGCGGCCTCCGTGAGCTTGCTGATGTGGAGTGTGCTCTCTCGCAGAGCCCGCGCCTTTGTTGACTTGATGCTGATGCGCCTTCCGTCGACGGCCACGTCCCAGAAACGCTGGCCCTCGGGGGCTCTCGTCACCTTGTGGCCCGCATGGGCACACGCGCAGATGAAGGCCGAATCGAAGCTCTCCTGGAACAGAGGAGCGCCCATGAAACAGTGATGGGTAAGCAGCTTGGACCGGAACTCGCTCTCGAATCCAGCACTGTCGAACGGGGAGTCCGGGTTCATCCAAACATCGCAAGGCGTGCGCAGGGCATCGAGGAACTCGCACAGTCGGCGATGTTCAGCCGGCGTGACCGATGCTGCGAAGCTAACCATAGCCCAGGTCCTGCTGCCCCTTCTTTACGATGTCGGAGTGCTGAAGGTGAGTGCCAGTGAGAAGGAAGCTTCGCCCTTCCGGCTGTTTGCCCGTCAGTATCCAGTGACACAGGTGGGCGATCTGGTAGGAGATCAGAGGTGGCACGGCGTCGCCGATGTGCCGGTAGATGTTCGAGATGGCCGCGCCGTTGAAGACGAAGTCGTTCGGAAAGCCCTGCAGGATGGCCATCTCCCGAACGGAGCAGAGGCGGTCTTCCGCCGGGTGAACATATCGGCCGTTCCCAACGTGGGAACACTCCCGCTTGATGGTTGGCGCGGGTCGGCCCCAAGCCATTCGGCCGTACACATCCGGGTAGGATCCTATTCGCCGCTCGGCTACAATGCGCTTCATCGCACTTGTAAGGAGGCGCTCGTTGTCCTCCCTCCCGAGCAGATCCATCCACGACCCGCCGTCTCTCGGGATGGCGGCGATTCTCCTGCGAACAGCCTCCGAGGAGAAACGAGGGAACACGTGCGTCTGGGTCGCACTCGCCTCAACCCCCTCGAATGCTCGTCTTACGGTGAGCGCCTCGTCCTTGACGCCCCAACCGTCCCAGAGACTCTCAAGGGTGTAGAGCGGGAGGTGTTGTTTGGCAGCAATGACTATCGCACGCTCGCGTATCTGGGGCAGGCCAAACCTGGAGAGCATGTACGTTCGCCCGAAAACGTTGTAACCATGCTCCTCCAAGTGCTCGCGGAACCACTCGTAGTGGTGTTTGAAGTTCCCCCGGATGAGCTCTCGCGCGTTCTCCATGACCACCACTTGCGCACCGAGGGCCACCGCGAAATCGGCGGAGCGGCGCACCAGGCTGTTTCGTCTGTCATCCCTCAAGTGGTTCTGCGGGTTCGCCCTGCTGAAGCCGGTGCATGGCGGGCAGGCAGCCAACACGTCCACTGGCTGGTCATCGCGTAGCCCTAGTGCGCCACGTAACTCATCGGGAGCCAGGCGAGACAGGTCGACTCTCCTGGGCGTCAGACCGATGTTCCTGGCATACGTGCAATTGCACTGTAGCTTCCCTTGGCCGCTGCTCGGCTTCCCCAGTTCCGCATCGGCTGCAGCGATGATCCGGAACCCGGGGTGCCTGTGGAAGCCACAACTCATGCCTCCAGCACCGGAGAACAGATCAGCCACGGTGAACCTGGAGTCGTTCATGGTGTGCGCTGCTCCTCATACCGAGCCGCTCGACCACCGGAGGTCCTCTACTTGTCGATACGGTATCTGACTCTTCCTTCGGCAACCGCCAGCAGGTCCTTCCTCTCCAGCGTGGGCTGCCGGTATTGAGGCGGGGCCGGATCGCGCCGATTTCCCCGGATTGCATCGGCTGCTTCCTGGATGGTCTCAACCGTTCTCTTCATGAGGTCACATTCCCACACGACCAGGACGTTCCATCCCTGCCTCTCAAGCGCCTCGACAGCCCGTGCATCCCGTTCAGTGTTCTCCGCGAACTTCCGTGTCCAGAAGCTCTGGTTGCCTTTCGGCATGCTCGCGTCCTTACAGCCTGCATGTCGATGCCAGAAGCATCCGTGAACAAACACTACTGTTCCATGCCTGGGAAATGCGAGATCCGGGTTGCCCGGGAGGTGCTTGTTCCGCAATCTGTACCTCAGCCCGAGCCTGTGCAGGCCGCAGCGCAGTATCCACTCCGGCTTGGTGTCCGCCCCTCGAACCTTCGACATCAGGACGGAACGTTGCTCCTTCGATAGAGTGTCCGCCATCTTGACCTACCATCCGAGTCTGCGTCGCTCGACACTCAGGGATTATAGTCCGTACCGCTGTGCCTGTCAACCGACGACGGACGCTTGGCGGATCGTGGGCGGTCGGCTGCGGGTGCCGCAGTCGCTGGTATCGCAAATAGTCTACCGCGAGCAGGGGCCGGCGCGCTTCGCGCGGCTGGCCGGTCCGGACTGAGCGTGTCGGGGTTCCGACCGGGGACGGGGGACCGGCGACAGGCCGCAGGTCCCGTCGCCGGTCCCCCGTCCCCGCCCCCCGGTCAGCTCCCCCATAGCCTACAACCGCACCCGCCCCGCCGTCTGCTTCCGGTCCCACGCATAGCGGTCGTGCTGGAGGCGCAGCAGGCGCGCCTGGTACTCGCCGGGCGGGAGGCCGAAGACCGGCCGCCACTCGGCGCGGAAGCACCCCTGCGCGTCGGTGCGGCCGATCGCGCGGAAGCGCATCCCGATAGGGTCGCTCAGGAGCACGGTGGCGACGGCACCGGCCACCGGCTTCTGCGTCGCCATGTCCTGCACCATGAGCGTGATCGCCAGCGTGCGCGCGTCCTTGCGCTCCAGCGCGAGCGCCGCCCCCGTCATCACCCGCGCCGCGATCTCCACCTCCAGGCTGTCGCGGCCCGCCTGCCCCTCGTTGTCCACCACTTCCAACTCGATGCGGTGAACACGCTTCTCGTTGCTGCGGTAGGCGAACGCGGGGTGGCGCGAGCGGTGCAGCACCTTGCCGGCCTCGGACCAGACGTAGCTGGCGACGCTCCGTCCCGGGTAGGGCTGGGAGGCCGCGCCATCCAGGGGCACGGGGAAGTCCGGCGGCGCCGCCGTGTCGCTGCCCGCCTCGGCGATCGGGGGGACGAGACGGCGCGTGAGGCCGGCGCGCACGTCAATGCACCCGTTGCCCAGACAGCGCCCGCGCAGCCGCTCGCCGTACCGCCCGGTGGCGATCAGCCGGTGCTTGCGTTGAGCCTCGGACTCGCCGGGCTGGTGAGCCAGGAGGAGCGCCACCGCGCCGGCGGCGTGCGGCGAGGCCATCGAGGTGCCGTCGAGGTAATCGTACCCCGGCTTCAGGCCGACCCGCGTGAGGGTGCAGGGGTAGGTGGGGAGCGTGGAGAGGATCGCCACGCCCGGCGCGGCCACGTCCACGCTCCGCTGCCCCCAGTTGGAGAAGCAGCCGAGGTGGTCGCGTGGATCGGAGGCGGCGACGGCGAGGATGTTCGGGAGGTCGTAGGCCGCCGGGTAGGAAGGGGTGAGATCCACATCCGTGCGCGAGTTGCCGGCGGCGGCGACGAAGAGGGCGCGCGAGCGGCGGATCTCGTTGTAGAGGCTCTGATTGAACCCGCCGCCTCCCCAGGAGTTGTTGGTGATCCGCACTCCGAAGCTGCGTGCGTAGGCCAGCGCCTCGGCGGCCCCGGCGACGGTGCCCATGCCCCGCTCGTCGAGGAACTTGAGCGCCATCAGCCGGATCTCCCAGTTGACGCCCGCCACGCCGCTGCCGTCCTTGCCGGAGGCGCCGATGGTGCCGGCGACGTGGGTGCCGTGACCGTGGTCGTCCCTCGGATCTCCCTTGCGGTTGACGAAGTCGTAGCCGTGAACGTCGTCCACATAGCCGTTGCCATCGTCATCCTTGCCGTTGTCGGGGATCTCGCCGGGGTTGGTCCAGAGATTCTCCTTCAGGTTGGGGTGGGTGGTGTCAATGCCGGTGTCCACGATGCCGACAATGACGGCGCGGCTGCCGCGGGAGACGTCCCAGGCGCGCTCGGCGCCGATGTCCGCGCCGGGGGAGCCGGTAACATCACCGCAGGCGCGAGACTTGAAGGCGCGCCCGGTGTTGCGCATCCCCCACAGCTCGGCGAAGCGCGGGCCCTCCGGCGTCCGGCTGGCAAAGACCCGGTAGTTCGGCTCGGCCCACTCGATGCCGGCCATCCCTGCCAGGGCGCCGGCAGCATCCGCCACGGCGCGCCCGGCCGGCAGCTTGAGGCGGTAGACGGACGTGCCCGGCACCGGGGTCGCGCTCAGCGCCCCCGCCACCCGGGCGGCGGCGCCCATCGCGCCCGCCCCGCTGCTCCGCAGGCCCACGAGCACCTCGTCGGGCACGTAGTCATCGGTGAACGGCACGAAGGCGGCGCGCGCCGGAGCGGGCGGCAGGATGCGCGCGCGGGCGAACAAGAAGAGACGTTGGCCGGTGAAGGCCAGCACCAGGAGGGCCGCCGCAGCCGCGATGGCCGGGCGGCGGATGAGCCAGAGGAGAAACGCGCTGCGTCGCATGGCCGTACCCTCCCTTCGCTCCGGCGCGGGGATGCCCTCGTCACCGGAGCCCCGTTCAGGCGCCCGGCGATGCGCCGCGCGCTACACCAGGCGCCACTCCTTCAAGATGTTCAACAGGGAGGGAAGGGGATCCTGCCACAGCCAGTCCACCCGGATCCAGAGCCCGGGCAGCACCGCGCTCCGGTAGACGCCGTCGGCGCCGGCCGGAATGGTGCGGTAGATGCCATCCGCGCCAAGCTGGTGGCACTCGGCCTGCTTGCGGGTCGGGTCAATGAGCCAGTACTCGCGGACGCCGCCCTGCTCGTACTCGTAGAACTTCTCGCCGCGGTCGCGTGCCCGGCTCTCCGGGCTGATCACCTCGACCACCAGGTCGGCCGGGCCATCCAGGTAGGTCTGTCGGAGCCGGTCGCGGTGCTCTTCGGCAACGAAGAGGATGTCCGGCGAGCGTCCGGGGAGGTTCGGCCCGGTCTTCATCAGAAAGGGCTCGTACTGGATGGCGCCACTATTGTGGAAGTCGACCCAGAAGCTCAATAGGTTGAGCAAGAAGCGAGCGGTCTCCTGGTGCTCGAAGTTCACCGGACTCATGCGAACCACCTCCCCGTCCACCCACTCGGCCCACGTCTCCTCATCCAGCCAGGCGAGGAACTCCTCGTAGGTGAGCTTCGGAGGCGCCGGGGATCCGAGCGCCGTCCGCGGCTCCGCCACTGCCGATTGTGCCACTCGTCACCTCCTCATCGCGCACGTTGGCGAGGTGGCGGCAGCAGCCGCCACCTCGCCCTCTGCTACCTATCCGTGTCCGGCCGCTCCAGGCGCGGCCGGTTCCCCGGCGCCGCTTCCTGCCGCTGCTCCTGGCGCGGTTCCACCGCGCACGAGGAGGACATTCAGGTGGGCACCCCGAGGCGCGGCAGCAGCCACGCTTGCAGGAAGAACCACACTCCCACGAACGCCAGCACGCCCAGTATCTCCAGCACTCCGTTTCGCGCTCCCCTCATGGCGAGGCTTCCCTCCACCGCCGTCGTTGAGCGATTAGAGACGCGCGGGGTCCGCCGCGATTCGGACCGGAGCCGATCCCCACAACCCTCCTGAGCCGCGAATGGACGCGGATGGACGCGAACGGGAGCGGAGCCGGCTTTCGCCGCGGTCCGCACGCCGCCGGCACCTCAAAGCCCATTCGCGTCCCTTCGCGTGTATCTGCGGTTGTCGGATGATCAGCCACCCAGGCGAACGGGCTTGCCGGTGCGCCCGGACTCGTAGATGGCGTTCATGATCTCCACCGTGTGCCGGGTGCCCTCGGCCGTCACGGTCGGCTCACCGTCCTCGCGGATCGCCCGCACCAGGTCCTCCACTTGCGCCATGTGGCCGCGGCTGGACATCGCGAAGGGATCGGAGGAGATGGTGACGTCCCGCTTCTCCTTCGGGCCGTAGAGGGCCAGCATCTGGCGCTCCTCTTCCGCTTCGGCCTCGCGCGAGTCGGCCCGGATGCGCCAGACCTTCAGGCCGCCCTGGTACTCGATGGTGCCCTTCTCCCCGTGGATGAACTGGTGGTTGTCCGAGCCGGGATAGGCCCCGGTCGTCGTCGTCAGCGTGCCGATGGCGCCGTTCGCGAAGGCGAGCACGGCCGCGGTCTTATCCTCAGACTCGATATCGTGCGCATACACGCCGAACTTGCCGTAGACCTCGACCACCGGCCCGAGCATCCACTGCAAGAGGTCCACCGTGTGGATCCCCTGATTGGAGAGCGAGCCGCCGCCGTCCAGCGCCCAGGTGCCCTTCCACATGCCGGGACTCGCGAAGTACTCCTGGGTGCGGTACCAATGAACCGAGGCGTGCGCACCGATCAACTTGCCCAGGCGGCCATCGGCGATGGTCTGGCGGACACGGCGGTAGAAGGGCTCGAAGCGGGATTGAAAGACGATCTCCAGCTTCTTCCCGGTTTCCCGCTGCGCCGCGATCATCGCGTCCACCTTGGCGACGCTCACATCGGGCGGCTTCTCACAAAGCACGTGCTTGCCCGCGCGCAGGGCGGCCACCGTCATATCGGAGTGAACGCCGGAAGGCGTGGCGATGCTGACGACATCAATGTCGGGCGAAGCCAGTATCTCCGCGAACTCCGCCGTGCCGCGGCATCCGTACCGATCCACCATCCGCTGCACACGCTCGGGCACCAGGTCGCACACGGCGACCAATCGCGCGCCGCGCGCGTCATTGATGTCCTTGCAGTGCGTCTGGCCCATGCCGAGGCCCACCACCGCGAAACCGAAGGTTGCGTCGCTCACGCAAATCTCCTCTCTGCTCCAGTCTTGCGATCATATGCGCCGGAGGCGTGGGGACTTCCTGCACGCCCCCCGACGCTCATCCGCCGGCCGACGCCTCGCGTGCCTCAGGCGCCTGCGATGCCGCGCGGCATCGCCCACCCTCGGCGCGCTTGGCGTCCCTCTGTAGGACCATTGACCTATCCTCATTGGGTCCATCAACCCATTCCCAACCGAGCGTCAGACCGCTATCATGCTGACAGAGCAGGCGGCGGGCAGAGAGACCTGCGTGGAAGGGGCGTTGTGGGACGAGGTCACTGCTGCGTAAGCTGTGGGCGGATGAGGAAGGGCAGACT
>JACQGM010000075.1 GCA_016199585.1 Armatimonadota bacterium | reverse complement strand
TGGATCCAGGCCGTAGCGGCGGAAGACCTGCTCGCGCGTGCCCACCTCCGGGGGCACTTGACGCAACCGCATTCCCGGCAGGATGCTCAACTCTGCCAGGTGGAAGATGCCGTAGACATCGCCCACCCGTACCCACACCTTCGCCCTGTTCTCTTGCGCGATGCGCCGGCGGTAGTGGCGAATCGCTTCCTTGGGCCGGCGATGTTCATCCGTCTCGTTCGCCGTAGCCGTCATCGCTTACGACGCATGGGATCTCCTTTCGGGCCACGCCCCTCGTGGCCGGTGTCCGTCAGAGAGCCCTCTTCAACGCACGTCGGGCAATGTCCCCCCTGCTATTCCGCCGGTCCGCCTCCCGCACCCCCCCTGTCCCGATTCTTGGCCCGCACGGGCGCAGTCACGGCCCGGACGGCCCCGGCGCCATTCGCTACTCAGTGCGCCCGATCACCGCCTTCTCCCGCGTCACCCGCTCCACCCGCTCCGGCACCGGCTGCTGGGGGATGCCCGGCACCGTGGAGGGCAGGAAGGTGCAGCGGTCGGTCATCACCAGGGCCGGCTCGGTCAGGTCCTGCTCGTAGAAGCGCTCGCTGGGGAAGAGGTCGGCGGGGTAGGTGAAGTTCCCCAGCATCGCGAGCTCGACGCAGATCCCGGCGCCGATGCCGCTCTCCAGCATGCCGCCCACCCACGCGGGGATGCCCGCGTCGCGCGCCAGGTTGTGGATGACGAGGGCGTTCTGGAGACCCCCCACGCGCCCCGGCTTGATGTTCACGTAGCGGCACGACTTCAGCCGGATCGCCCACTCCATGTCGCGCACGCTCTTCAGCGACTCATCCAGGCACACCGGCGTCTCGATCCGGCGCTGCAGCTCGGCGTGCTCCAGCAGGTCCGTGTGGAAGAGCGGCTGCTCGATCATCGCCAGGCCCAGCTTGTCCACCTCCTTGAAGAAGGGGAGATCATCCAGAGTGTAGCCGGAGTTGCAGTCAATGTGGAAGGTCGCCCCGGGGAAAGTGGCGCGAACCGCCCGCAGCATCTCCAGGTCCCACCCGGGGCGGACCTTCAGCTTCACACGCCGGTGCCCCAGGTCGAGCGCCCCCTGGATGTTCCCGAGGAGCATGTCAATGGAGTCCTGCACGCCGAAGTCGGCGCCGGCATCCACCTCGCGCGGCGCCGCGCCGAGGAGCCGGTGCAGCGGCTCACCCTGGATGGCGGCCGAGAGCATCCACCAGGCGACCTCGACTCCCGCCTTGGCGAAGGGATTCCCCTTGAAGAGGGCCAGGCGCTCGTTCAGGGCGTCGGCGCTCTCGATCTCCTCGCCCACCAGCCGGGGCGCGAAGAACTCCTTGATGTTGTGAAAGACGGACATCGCCGTCTCCGGCGAGTAGGTGGGCGCCTGGAGCGGACTGGCCTCCCCCCAGGCGGCGTGCTCGCCGCTGGTCATTCTCACCAGCACCGAGTGGATGTCCCAGTCCTCACCGTAGGCCGTCCGCCAGGGGTACTTCAGCGGCATGGCGACGTAACGGACTTCTATGCTATCGATCTTCATCGCGCCCTCGCTCTGTTGGCTTCCGCCGTCTACAGGTCGTCCGTCCCGGTGGCGGCGGGGAGCTTGTCGGGGAAGTCAACGCTCAGGCCCAGTTGGCGCTCGAAGCGGAGGGTATCCTCGGGGTAGAGGATGCCGACGCTGCGCCAGAAATCGGTGAAGACCCAGGGGTCGTCGAGCGAGAACTGGTCGCCCGGCAGGCGGGTGTTCGGGCCCTCGGGTCCGATGTGCGCGTAGTAGCGGCTCACCACCCGGGGGTCAACGCCGAGGATGCCGGCGACCGCCGCGGCGTCGCCGCGCCACTTCCTCATCAGCCGCGTCGCCGCGCCGGGGGTCGGCGCGGCCAGGTCGGTGCGGGAGGCGAAGCGGTCAACCTCCTTGCCCTTGTCGAAGAGGACGTGAACCCAGTAGTCGCCCTCGCAGGTGTGTACGGCGGAGACGGTCGCATCCAACTGGCGGGAGAGCCAGCGCGCCGCGGGGAGGTCGTGGCGCTGGAAGAGCGGTGGCCAGAACAGGACCGTCCATCCATTCACGGGCGCGAAGATCACCACGTCGCTCCGCCCTTGCCCCACCGCCTCGGGGGCTTTCTCCTCCTGTTTCAGCTTGCTGAGCAGCCGGCTGAAGATCGGCCACCGGGGAGGCCTCTCCTCCTCCGGCTCCGGGGGCTCTTTGACCTCGATGGACTCGCAGTCCACGTGATGCTGGGCGGCGTAGGCGCAGACCGCCTTCTCCACGTCGTCCGGCGAGCATTCCCGCACCGCTGCCACGGAATGATAGGTACCCATCAGGAATCCATCCCTCTTCGTGCCGAAGCGCGTTCTCTCTCTCAAGACCGTTCGGTGCGGGCGGTGCGCGCTCCTCCCGCGGCGTTCTCCCCGCGGCCGGCGCGATGGCGATCACAGGGACCCCTTGCGGAGGTGCCCGGTCGGATCGGCGCGTGGGGACGGCCCTTGCCGTGGCGCCCCCCGACGTGGTAGAATCTTCGCCGGGGAAACAGAACCGGCAGATGGAACCACAATGCACACTTCTCTGATGTTGACGATAGCTCTGGCGGCGTATCTCGTGGCATCCGTGCTCTACGTGGCCAACCTCTTCGTGAGCACCCAGCGCCCGGCGGCGGCCGCCACGGTGGTGATCGGCGTGGGAGCGCTGGCGCACACCGTCGGCCTGCTCGGCATGGTGGCCGAGACGGGGCGGGGGCCGTATAGCACGGTCTACGGCTCGGTGGCGTTCATGGCCTGGCTGCTGGTGTTGATGCAGATCGGCCTCACCTGGCGGCACCGCATGTATGCCCTGGGAGCATTCAGCGTGCCGATCGCGCTGCTGATGCTCGTCTACGCCCTGGCGCTGCCCCCCGAGATGCGCGAGTTGCTCCCCGGCCTGCGCCGGCAGTCGCTGGCGGCGCACATTTCCGTGACGCTCCTGGGTTACGGCGCCTTCGCCGTCGCCTTCGGGCTGGCGGTGATCTACCTGATGGAGAGCCGCCTCCTGAAGGCGAAGCACCTGGAGGGAGTCTTCCGGCGTCTCCCGCCGCTGCGCACCACCGAGGAGACGGCGGCCCGCTTCGCCGCCTTCGGGCACGCCATGCTCACCCTCGGCATCGTCATCGGCTCCGTGTGGGCGGTGAAGGACTGGGACGGGGGCTTCTGGCGGGATCCGAAGGTGATCCCGTCGCTCGTCACCTGGGCGATCTACACCGGCTACCTCGGCCTCCGCTGGGTGGCGGGCTGGCGCGGCCGGTCGGCATCCTACCTCCTCGTCGTCGGCTTCGTCGCCGTGCTGCTCACCTTCGTCGGCGTCAACATCCTCTATCCCGGACTGCACGGCGTCAACCAGTAGCCGCGGGCGCCCGCCCGGTTCTGGCACCCTTCTTGCCCTCCCCCACCGCTGATTCAGCGGATGGGGGGATAGATGGCACGCAGCACGTGGGGCAGGGGCGTCTGGGCGCTGGCGGCGGCAGCCGCGCTGGCCGGTGCCTTCCCGGCAGCGGCATCCCAGAACGAGTTCGAGATCGGCCGGGCCGCCGCCCGGAACCTGGAGCAGCGATACGGCCTCTACACCGACCCCGCCGCCAACGCGCGGCTCCAGCGCATCGCGCGCCTGGTGGTGCGGGCTTCCGGGTCTCCCGCCGCCTTCCGGTTCCGCATCCTGAAGGGCGGCGAGCCGAACGGCATCACCCTGCCGGGGGGATTCATCTTCCTCACCCAGGGGCTGATGAAGCTGCTCCCCGAGGATGAGCTGCTTGCGGCCGCCCTGGCGCACGAGGTCGCGCACATCACCCTCGGGCACATGACGCAGATGCTCCAGGAGCAGCAGGTTGCCATGCGCGCCCAGGCCGCCGGTGCCCTGCCCGGCAGCGGCACCGCGGGGATGGCGGGCCCCGGGGTCCAGCCGGTCGAGCTGCCGGCGCACGTGCGGGAGAAAGCGGCGGACCGGGCCGCCGCTCGCTGTCAGGCGGCGGCCGGACTGGATCCCGCCTCCGTCGCCCGCCTCCTGGGGCGCCTATCGAAGCAGCCGGAGCTGAACGCCATCGGGAGCCTGACGCACCCCACCTGGGAGGATCGGATCCGCACTCTGGAGACCTACCTGCGGAGCCCGCAGTTCGAAGCCGACACGCGCCTGCCGGGCTTCGCGCGCCGAGTCGAGCCGCGGGGACTCCGCTCCGCGGATGATCCTCGAGACCCCACCGTGCCGGGCGGCGGCCGCGTGGGAGAGGGCCAGCCCTGCGAGAGCCCCGGCCCGCGGGGAACCTGGCCGGGCCGATAGCGCCGCGCCCGCAGCCGGCGACGGCTGCCGCCACCAGGATTCACGCCCGCGGGCGTCGAACCAATCTCCCAGCGATGGAAGAGACGCGCGCACGCTTCCTCCGCGCGAGAGGCCCGCTTTGAGAATCCTGCACATCCACCACGGCATCGGCATCGGCGGCGTCGAGACCTATCTCTGCCGGCTGGCGGCGGGGCAGACGCGCGCCGGCCACGAGGTCGGCGTGCTCGCTTCCGGCGGGGTCTACGAGTCTCGCCTGGCGGAGGCAGGGGCCCGTTTCTTCCCGGTGGCGACGAAGAAGGAGAACCTGGCGCGTGCCGTCGAGCTGGCACGTCCGTTCCGGCCCGACCTGGTACACGCGCACAACTACCGGGCGGCGCGCTTCGGGCGGCGCCTGGCGGCGCGTCTCGGCGCCCGCTACCTGATGAGCGTCCACGGCCCTCGGCCATGGTACAAGCGCGCCCTCTTCCGCGACTGGAGCCCCCTCGTGATCGCGATGAGCGAGGCAGACCGCGACAACGTCAGCGCCTTCCCCGGCGTCGCCCGCCGCCGCGTGCGCCTCAGCTTCTACGGGATTGACTGCGACCGCTTCCGGCCCGGGCTGGACACCGCGCCGCTGCGCTCCGAGCTGGCGCTCCCGGACGACGCCCTCCCGATCGTCCACGTCAGCCGTTTCGCGCACGACAAGGCGCGTCCCGCCGATGGCCTGCTGGATGCCCTCGAGCGCATCGTCGCCGGCGCGCCGCGGGCGGTGCTGCTGCTGGTGGGCGAAGGCCCGGAGCTGGAGCGGCTGCGGCAGCGCGCCGAGGCCGTGAACCGGCGCGCCGGGCGACCCGTCGCGCGCGTCGTCGGGCCTCGTCAGGACGTAGAGCGCTTTCTGAACCTGGCCACCGTCGCCGTCGCCACTGCCAACACCGCCCTCGAGGCCATCGCCTGCGGGGCGCCGCTCATCGCCGCCGGGCGCACCGGCTATCTGGGCCGGGTCGCGCCCGAGGGCCTCGAGGCCGCCCGCGCCGTCTGCTTCGCCGACCACGGCCGTCTTCCCCGCGCGGTGGCGGCCGCCCGCTTCCTCGAGGAGATCCCTCCCATCCTGGCGGACCCCGACGCGCGCCACCCCGCGTGCCAGGCTCTGCGCGAGGCCGTGGCCCGCTCCTATGACGTGGCCGCGATGGTCACCAGCCTCGACCGGATCTATGCGGAGGTGGTGAAGGGGTGAAGCGGCGTCACCGCCTCACGGCTTTGCCGCGTCGGATGCGAGCTTCACGACGAGCGTCAGCGCCACCCGGTCTGCCGTGGCTTCGATGCTCTTCTTCGCCGCCGAGGCGGGATCCAGGTCGGCCCCGGCGCCCGACGCGGCTTCGGCGGCGATGACGCGGCCCGTCTCCACGGCGACCGCCTGCGCTTCCACCCGTGCCCGAGCGGAGGAGAAGCCCGCAACCGCCATAGGAGTCGGCGCCGGCTCCGAAGAGGCGGTACCGATGATCACCACGTCGGCGGTCGGGAGACGCTTCGGGTCCACCCCGGCGGCGAGCGCCTGTGGAGGGGACACCTGCACCTGGTAGCCGGCGGCCAGGAGCTGCCTGGTGATCGCCACTTGCGCGGTGCCGCCGCCCGCCGCTCCCTCCGGCTGCGGCTCGGTGATCTGCACGGCCACTCGCCGCGCCGGCAGCAGCCCCTTCTCGTGCAGCGCCGCGATCAGCGGCACGAGCCGGACGACCACGTCCACCCGCGCCTTCAGCACCGTGGGGGATGGGTCCGCCGTGGTGATCCGCGTCTCTCTCGCCAGCTCCGGCCGGCCCGCGACATCCTCGACGGCGGGAGCGTTGGCCGCCGCGGCCGGGGAGGTGAAAGTTAGCGCCACCTGAGAGACGGCCTGGCGCGCGGCGGCCGCCCGCGCCTGCGCCTCGGCGGCGGCCGTGTCCCCACCGGAGATCGGGACCTCGACAGCGATCCTCACCAGGCGTTCCCCGGCGCCCGCAGAGAGGGGACGAGGCACCGCCGGGTCCCTGGCCGGCGGCCGCGTGGGGGCCGGCGGTTTGGCCGGAGCGCGCCGGGCCGGCGGCTTGGACGCAGCGGCGGCCAGGCAAGCGCTGGCAGCCAACAGAAGGAGACCCGCTGCAAGCATCACGCGAAGTCGGCGTACCATGTGTTTGACCCTCCCCCGCCGGCAGGCGGCGGTACTCCCAAACACGCCCCTACCCCCGAGCGCTTGCCCGGAGCGCCCGAGAATCGGGCCTCTCAGACGCGCCGCCACTGCCAAGCCACTGCCCGGAGCGCCCGAGAATCGGGCCGGTGCCCCCCGACGGCACGGGGTGTCCCGGCCTCCCCTGCCCCACCCCCGCCGGTTCCACCGGCGCTCCGATGCCAGCGCCGGGGCGCCACCTTCGGGCCGCAGGCACCTTCGCGCGCGCAACCACTCCCGAACCATGCCCGGAGCGCCCGAGAATCGGGCCGGTGCCCCCGACGCCACGGGACCTCCCGGCCCTCACTGCTGCGGCTTCACCTCGGCCCGGATGCGCGTCTTGCTGACGTTGGTCACCACCAGCTCGAACGGCTGCATCGCCTCCGCCAGCTCGATCTGCTCGGCGAGCGCGTCGGACTTCTCCACGTCCGAGTCGATGTCCAGCACCAGCACGCCGGCATCATACGACTCGCGCGTCACCTTGTTGATCCCCTTGATCGTCGCGACGGCGCGCTCGAAACGGGCGGCGGCGGCGAACCCCCGGAAGGTGCTCACCTCGAGCTGGATCTTGCGCGTGTCACTACCCGGCAGGAGTGAGATGTCCCTGACGAAGAGAGGGGCCAGCTTGCCCGCCGTCTTCTGCAAGGCGGTCTTGCCGGCGACGGCCTCGCTCAAGTCGGCGCCCGCACCGGAGGCGGCGTCAGCGGCCACGATCTCTGCGGTGTCCGCCAGGATAGCGCGCGTCTCCACGCGGGCGCGACAGGATTCGACGCCCTCCATAACGGGGGGCACGGACTCGCTGAACGCCTCGCCGGTGATGACGATGTCCGCGCCCATCTTGCGGCCGATCTCGGCGGCGACCGCGGGGTCCTTCAGCCGATCCGCGTTCTGCTGGCGCAGCTCGGCGTAGCGCTTCTGGTCAATGACCTTGTAGCCAGCGCCCACGAACTGCCTGATGAACTCCGTCTCGGCGGCGGGATCGGGCACGGGACGGCGGAGGTGCTGCTCCGGGATGATCACCATGACGCGCCACTCGCGCGTCAGCCCGGCCTCCTTGAGGGCCTGCACCAGCGGCACGGCGCTGACTTCCACGTCGCATTTCAGCTTAAGGATGCCCTCTTCCTGGGTCTTCTCCAGGACCGTCTTGACGACACCCATCCCCTGGGACTTGCTGCGCACGATGCTCTCGATCAAGCGCCCGTTCTCGGCTGATGCCTTGCCGGAGACGAACACGCCGATGACCTGGGCGACCGCTTTGCGGACGGCGTCCGCCCTGGCTGCGCGCTCGGCGCCGGGCAGGTCGTTGCCCTCGATCACCGCCTCGCCGACAACGGTGACCGTGCGCTTGTCCGGCTGGTGCATCGTCGCATCCGCGCCCCACGCCAGAGGCGTGGCCGCCAGCAGCAGCAGCCACGCTGCAATTCCTGCGCGCCTCATTCTCTCCATCGCATCCCCCGTAGCATGAACGGAAGAGGACGCGGAGGGTCGCAGAGACGGGAGTACCGGGTGGGTAATCCAGCCCTCAGCGTTCCTCTGCGTCCTCTATCGTGACGATCTCCCCGTTAGGGGCTGCTCACTCGTTGATGACGAACATCACCGCCAGGCGCTCGAAGAAGTGGCCCTTCTCGTTCGCGGCCACCATCTTGTCGGCGTCCTCGGCGCTGAGTGCCACGCTCTTGGTGCCCTTGGCTTCCGCCGCCTTCACCGTCATCGGGGAAGCCCCCACGCGCTCCTTCACGATCCTGGCGACGGCCGCATCACCCTTGGTGTACTTCTCGTAATCTCCGGCGGAGATGTAGCCGGCGATGCCCCTCTCGACCGCGGCGTTGGTGTTCACCTGCGAGCCGTAGATCGGCGCATCGCCCTTGAAGACCTTCGGGTTGAGGGCCACACGCAGGCCCAATCCGCGGCAGTCCACGATCACGCCCGTGGTCGCTCCGGCGCTCGGCGCCAGCGCGCGGGTATCCATCGGCACATCCTGCAGCTCCACTTTGGCTTCCGGATGCGCCTCCGCCATGTTGCCCAGTGCCTGGTGAACCTGCTGGCTAACGCTTGGCGTACACATCGCGGCGCTCACGCTGCCCGCGCCTGCAAAGGGCGCCTCCATCACGACGGTGAAGATGCCGTCGTTCGGATCGAACTCGTCCGCCTGCCACCCGAGGGAACTCGCCAGGTCGTCGGGGAGCGGCCCGTGGTTCTTCTTCGGGTCGTCGTAGATCTTGCCGGTCTTCACTGCCCCCTTGAAGGCCGCGGCCACCTTGGACTCGATGAGCCGGCCCTCGGCGGCCGACATCCGGCCTTCCATCCACATCCCGACGGTCATCAGCAGCAGGTTGCGCGCCGCGTAGAGGACGGCGGACTCCTTGGCGGTCCACCTGGCTTGCGCACCCTTGCTCCCCGCGAGTGGGAGACCTTCGGACTTGATGTAGACCACGTTCCGGGCTAGGTCTACCTGGCCGCTGATCGGCTTGCCGCCGACGTTGATGGTCACCGTCTGCTGCACGCCAATCTGCACGTCCCGATTGTCTTGCGCCCGGAGGGCAGCGGAGCCGCTGAGAACGACGGCCACGGCTGCCAGCAGAGCCACCTTTCTGAGATCCATCGCTGTGCTATCTCCCTTCGCGTTGCCGTGCAACGCTGCGAACTGAGAACTCCCCGGCCGCCGCGTGGCGGGCGGGCGCCCGGAGGCTACGCGTTCGGGCGCATCAGGCGCACGAACTCCAGATACCGATCGACGGTGATCTTGTTGTCAATCATGTCCTGCAGGTACTTGAGGAGCCGCCGGTCCTCGGCGGTCGGCGCCGCCTTCTCCAGCAGCGAGCAGGCGAAGTCGGCATCCTCCGGGTCGAGCTTCGCGTAGACGGCGCGCTTCTTCACGGCCATGGGGCCCGAAGGGATCGCCGCGGGGTTGAGCGCTAGGACGAGGTCCTTGCCGGAGAGGTTCTCGGCCTGGATCATCGGGTCCTGCTCCTTGCCGTTCTGGCGCGCCCAATCGCTCACCCGATCCGAGACGAACTTCGCGAGCTCCATGAAGACGATGGCGCCGTCGCGGTTCCGGTCGGCCTGGCCGGAGAGGCCCTGCTTCACGTATTCCGTGAAGACGCCCTGCCCCAGGCGGGAGTCCTCCCACGCCTTCTGGTTCGGCGATGCCGACGCGAGGGTGACACGTCCCCGGCCGGCGCTGTAAGAGGAGTAGAACTGGCCGCTGAGCGCCGGGGCAGCGCCGCCCCCGCGCCGGATGGAGCCGCTGTGACAGGCGTCAATGATCGTCACCACCCGGCCGGCCTTGATGCGGTCCAGCGTGTCGATGAACTGCAGGTTGTCAATGGCGCTGGCGGAGAGCGCCTCGACGTCGGTGTTGCGCGTGAGGACGTAGCCCCGGCCCTCATCCTCATAGCCGTGGCCCGAGAAGTAGACCAGCACCAGGTCCTCGGGTTGGGCCCGGCCGCGGATGCGGTTGAGGTACTTGATCACGTTGACGTTCGTCGGCTTGTCGGGCGTCTCATCCGTGAGCAGGAAGACGCTATCCTTGTCGAAGCCGCCCCGCTTCGGATCAACGAGGACCTCGTAGACCGCGGTCACGTCGTGAACCGAGTAGCGCAGGGCGGGGATGTTCTGCGCGTCGTCGTACTGGTTGACGCCCACCAGGAGTGCCCACTTGCGGGCGACGCGCGCGGCATTGGGCGGCTGTGTCACCACGTGCGTCAACTGGTCGGAGTTCGGCTGGGGCCCCTTGATGCGGAAGCTGCGCGTCAGCTTCTTCCCGGCCTTGTCCGTCACCACGATGGTGATCAGGGCGCCCTCGGCGGGGGCGGGCACCTGCGCGCGGAACCACACCGCCACGGGACCCTTCAGGCCGGCCTTCTTCAGGTCGGCGTCATCGGCGGCCTGGAGCCCGGCCTCCCCGTCGTTCACGGTGACCTTGGCGATGCCGGTGTCATCGGCGGCCACACCGGCGACGCCCAGTTGCTTCTTCCGCGCCACCACCACGAAATCGCGGGCGCCCTCCACCTCCGGCTCGAAGACGTAGACCTCGGGGTCGGCCTTATCGGTCGCCGGCGGGGCATCGCTGGTGCCGGTCTGAAGCGCCACCGCGGGCGGGGGCGTGCTCTTCGTGAGCCAGCGCAGCACCTGGTAGAGGGTGTAGGCCATCTCGTAGCGGGTCAGGTCCCGGTCGGGGCGGAAGTGGTCGTCGCCATAGCTGGAGACGAGGCCATCCTCGCCGGCACCGAGGGCCCAGGAGACCGAGGGGACGAAGAAGCCTTCCACGTCGGAGGGGGCCGCGGCGGGGGCGACGCTCGCGGCCTGCGGCGTGGCGCGCAGCAAGGCGTGCAGCCACACGGCCATGTCGAGACGGGTCATCGTCTGGGTGCCTCGGAAGAGCGTCTTGTCGCCCGGGATCATCCAGAGGAGACGGCGGATGGAGTCTCGGGCGTAGTGCGTGCCGGGAACGTCCGTGTAGGGCAGCGGCGGCAGCGACCCCCTCGGGCCGACGCGCACGCCGTTGCGGGCGAGGTAGGAGACGAGGTTGTCCAGGTGCTTGACGAGGTCATAGCGGACCAGGGGTCGGGTGCCCTGAAAGGTATCGTCGCCGATGGCCTCCAGGAGGTCCGTCTCCGGGCTGTTGAGAACGGCGATGGCCGGGGCGGCCCAGTGGTCTTTCGGCACATCGGCGGGGAGTCGTCCGGCCGCCCGCGCCCCGTCACGCAGGCCTACCCACGGCAGCACGGCGATGGCCAGGAACAGGGGCCACGCCGGGCGCATCCTCCACTTCATATCTCTGCTCCTCAAGCCTTCCAACGGTGTAGGGAAAACCCGGTGAGGGAAACCTCCGGCGCCCTTGTTCCGGGCGATAGGGCGTTCCGCCCATCCATCCTTCATTATCGGTTGCCCCGGGGTGTTACTTTAGGGTGCCGGCCCCGCTCCCCGGCGCGCGCCCGATGCCCTCCGCGCCCGGGTCCTGCTCGGCGCGGTATGGCGCGCGGAGCCACTTTCTGATATAATGAAGACAGGCATCCCCGGACCCTGCGTGCCGTCCGGCGCGCCCGCCCGGGGCACGTGAGCAGGATACGGACACGGACGGGGTGCCCGAGAGCGATGGGCCGCTTGCCCCATCGGGACTGCGGTGCCCTGGACCCGGACGCCATGAGCCATCCCGCGCCGTCGGATCTGAAGACCGGCCCCGGCCGGCCGCGCTGCGAGCGGAGCGCGGCGGCTTCGCCGCGCCTCCCGCCGGCAGGCGGCCGCGGCTTCGCCGCTCCGGGCGATGCGGTGGCCCTCCTCCGTCCGGCGCCGGGGCGCGTCCCCGACGAAGAACCGGCCGCGATGGCGTGCGCGCGCGCGGGGCTGGCGGCGGGAGTCCTCACGTGGGCGCACGAGTGCGGCGCGCGGGGGATCGTCGGCGCCGCCGCGGAAGGATGCCTGCTGGCGGGGCAGGGCGCGCTGCTCGGTCTGGACGCGCTGGCCGCCGGTGGCGAGCCGACGGTGGCTCTCTCTGCGGCGCGGCCGGGCGAGGTACTGGTGTCGCTGCCCAAGGAGCGGCTGGGGGAGCTGGCGGCGCTGGCGGCCGGGCACGGCGCGTCGGCGGAGTGTCTGGGGATGGTGGCGGGGGATCGCCTCCTCGTGAGCGATGCCCGCCGCGTCCTGGTGGACGTCCCTCTGTCGGAGCTGCGGCGGCTCAGCGAGGCCGGGATCGACTCGGGAGAGGCCATGAAGCGGATCGCCGGAACGGAGGAGGTGCCGGAGCCTCACGCCCCGACCGGGTGGGCGGCGGACCCGGCGGCGGATGACGATCACCCGCGCGACGAGTGCGGGGTTCTCGGCATCTACGCGCCCGGGGAAGACGTGGCCCGCCTGGCCTACTTCGGGCTCTTCGCGCTGCAGCACCGGGGGCAGGAGTCCGCCGGGATGGCGGTGGCGGACGGCCAGCGCATGCGGGTGAGCAAGGCGATGGGCCTGGTGTCGCAGGTGTTCGACGAAGAAGTGCTGCACAGCCTGCCCGGGCACGCCGGCATCGGGCACGTGCGCTACTCCACCACCGGCTCCAGCGTGCTGTGCAACGCGCAGCCGATCATCGCCGAGACTCCCTTCGGCCGGGTGGCCGTGGCGCACAACGGGAACCTGGTGAACTGCGGCGCGCTGCGCGCCGAGCTGATGGCGAAGGGCGTCCGCTTCGAGGCCACCAACGACTCCGAGGTCATCGCCCACCTGATCCGCGAGTACCACCGGGGCGACCTGAAGGAGGCCGTGGTGCGCGCCGCCGAGCGCGTCCGGGGCGGCTACTCGCTCGTCGTGCTCAGCGGCACCACGGTGATCGGCCTGCGCGACCCCCACGGCATCCGGCCGCTCTGCCTGGGGCGGCTCAATGACGAGAGTTACGTCTTCGCCTCCGAGACCTGCGCCCTCAACGTGATGGGCGCGCGCTTCATGCGCGAGATCGAGCCGGGCGAGATGGTCATCGCCGGCCCCGAAGGCCTGGAGGAGATCGACGCTCTCCCCGCCGAGGGCAAGCGCCTCTGCGTCTTCGAGTTCATCTACTTCGCCCGCCCGGACAGCTACCTCTACGGCAAGTCGCTCCACCTGGTGCGGCGGCGGATGGGGCACATCCTGGCTCAGGAGCACCCGGTGGACGCCGACGTGGTAATCCCCGTGCCCGAGTCCGGCACTCCGGCGGCCATTGGCTTCGCGGAGGCGTCGCGCATCCCCTTCGGCGAGGGCCTTATCAAGAACCGCTACATCGGACGGACGTTCATCCAGCCCGACCAGCGCCAGCGCGACCTGGGTATCCGCATGAAGCTGACCCCCCTCACCGAGACCCTGGCCGGCAAGCGCGTGGTGATGGTGGACGATTCCATCGTGCGCGGCACCACCACCGGGCGGATCGTCCGCCTGCTGCGGGAGGCGGGCGCCCGCGAGGTCCACGTGCGCATCTCCTCGCCGCCGGATCGCTTCCCCTGTCACTACGGCATTGATACCGGCAACCGAGGCGAGCTGATCGCCGCCAAGCTCTCCGTGCCGCAGATCCGCGAGTTCATCGCCGCCGACTCGCTCGGCTATCTGAGCCTGCGGGGCGTGGTGCGCGCCATCGGCGTGCCGCGCGGCGCCTTCTGCCGTGCCTGCTTCGACGGCAGCTACCCGGTGCCGATTCCCCGCGACGTCCAGCTCGGCAAGTACGCCCTGGAGGCATCCGACGCGCTCGCCGGCGGCGCGCCGTGACGTCGCTCGCCCCCGGACTGGAGAACGTGCGCTGATGGAGTTGAGGAGCTACGAGCGCCGGCGTGCCCGGGCGCTGATCAAGACGCTGGACGACCTCCTGCCGACCTACGCGGAGGACGTGGACCCGATCGCCATCCGCAACGAGGTGCCCTCGCTTGAGGAGGCGGTAGGCATCCTGGTAGCCCTGGAGGAGGTCTTCTTCCCCGGCTACCGCTATGGGCGCCCCGCCACGAGCCCCTCCTTCGAGATTTTCGTCCGCCGGTTCCTGGACGGCGTCTATGATTCCCTCTACGTGCAGGTGGTGAAAGCCCTCCCCTTCCGCTGGAAGGGCGAGTACGCCCGCACGCAGAACGCGCGCCCCCTCGCGAACGTGGAGGTGGAGGCGGAGGGGATCGTCAGCGCCTTCTTCGCGCGCCTGCCGGCCATCCGCGAGATGCTGAAGAAGGACGTCGCCGCCGCCTACGAGGGCGACCCGGCCGCCCTCAGCTACGCCGAGGTGATCCTCAGCTACCCCGCCCTGCGCGCCACCACGGTCCACCGCATCGCCCACGAGCTCTACCGCCTGGACGTGCCCCTCGTCCCCCGGATGATGGGCGAGTACATCCACTCGCTCACCGGCATTGATATCCACCCCGGCGCCCGCATCGGCGAGAGCTTCTTCATTGATCACGGCACCGGCGTGGTCATCGGCGAGACCAGCGAGATCGGCGACCGCGTCAAGCTCTACCAGGGCGTCACCCTCGGCGCCAAGAGCTTCCCCGTGGATGAGCATGGGATGCCGGTGAAGCGGATCAAGCGCCACCCCACCATCGAGGACGACGTGGTGATCTACGCCGGCGCCACCATCCTCGGCGGCGACACCGTGATCGGCCGCGGCTCGGAGATCGGCGGCAACGTCTGGATCGTCGAGTCGGTGCCCCCGTACAGCCGCGTGCGCCAGGAGCACCCGGAGCTGATCGTGAAGCAGCCCAAGGAGCCGCAGCGATAGCCGGGTGCAGGCCACTGCAGCGCGCTATCGCTACCCGATCTCATCGCCGGCGATCTCTGGCACGACCCCCGCATATCGGTGCGTCGGCCGGGGGCGCCCGGGGCTGAGGTGTTCGATGCGGACGAGGAAGGCGGAGAGCCGACCGGCGGTGGCGGCTTGCAGCCGGTCCATGACGATGGCGCGCAGCTCGGCAGGTGGAAGCTCCACCCGGGCATTGAGGGTCAGCTCCGCCTCACGCGCCTCGGCAGCCAGCGCGCCTTGGATGGCGACTGTCCCATCGCTGTGCGTCAGGTTGGCGGCGCACTGCCCGGCCGGCGCGGCCAGCAGCAGCTTCAGGTGAGCGATCCCTGCCCCCCGACGGCGGAGGGCCTCCCGGATGGACTCGAGCAGCGACCGGCAGAACTCAACCCAGTCCGTGGGTTCGGCGGCGGCGACGCGGAGCGTGGCGTTGAGCCAGCCGAGGAGCGCCTCACCCTCGGCGTAGACGTTGTAGTCCACCTCGGCGATGCGCTGTCCGGCGAGCCCTCCGGCCAGCGTGCTCTTCAGCCATTCGGCGACGCCCGTGCCGTGCAGCGCCGAGAGAGCCTGGGTCGGGCAGGAGGGGAAGCGCGCCGCCGTGTGGTTTCGTAGGGCTGCCATTTCCCCCGGGGTGGTCAAGTCCGCCTTGTTGATCAGGATCCGGTCGGCTTCCTCCAACTGCGTGCGGAGGATATAGAGGGCGCTCGGGTGCAACGAGGCGGGGGCGTCGGGGTCCAGTGCTTCCCGCAGGCGCCGGGGATCCACCAGCACCGAGAAGGGCGCGATGCGGAAGCGGTCAGCATAGCGGTCCTTCAGCGGCTGCAGAACGGTGGCCGACAGGTCGGTGCAGCTCCCCACCGGCTCGCCGATCAGGACATCGGGATGCAGGCGATCGATAAGGCGCTCCGAGGCCTCCACAAGCTGGTCGAAGCGGCAGCAGAAGCACCCCCCTGCGATCTCATCCACGGTGAGCCCGGCCCATCGCAGGAGGCCCGTGTCCACGAGCATCGGCGCCTGGTCGTTGGTGATCAGCCCGACGCGCTTCCCACTTCGCATCAGATGTTGTGCGGCCCGCCAGAGAAGCGTCGTCTTCCCGGCGCCGAGGAAGCCACCCACCAGGATCAGAGTCGTCGGTTTCACGGTCCGCTCCTCTCGGCGCAGAGGCAGGCGAAGGCTCCGCGAAGCATCACGCCCCATCCCACATCCGCGCAACCACCCCCGCCGCGCGCACCGCCTCCGCCAGGGCCGGCGCGACGCCCACCTCCAGCGAGAGCCAGCCGGAGTAGCCATCGGCCTTCAGGAGCGCCAGGCACTCCCGCACCTGCGCCCGCCCCGCGCCGACGGTGCAGCCCACATGCGCCTCTCCCGCGAGCGAGCGCAGCCGGGCGCCGCCGGCCGGCGCGAAGTCCTTGATATGGACGTGGACGATCCGCTCCTTCAGGAGGACATAGGCGGCGGCGGGCTCGTCGTCGGCGAGGAGGAAGTTGCCATTGTCGAAGGTCACTTTCACATCGGGCCGCCCGGTGGCCTCCACCACTTCGCGGACGTGCGCGCCACTGCACACGAACGCCGGGGTGACCCCGAAGTCCTCGATGGTGAGGGTGACGCCGGAGCCCTCGGCGCGCGCGGCGGCCCGCGCCAGCGTCTCCGCCATCACCCTGCGCCCCTCTTCATGGCTCATCCCGGGCGCCGGCCGGCTGCCGACGACCAGGATCGCGGGGCAGGCGAGCGCCGCGGCGGCCTCCACGTAGTGAGCCACGGCATCGAGCGCCCGCTGGCGGTCGGAGTCACCCTCGCCCACCAGGTTCACGCCGGCGTCGCCGCAGGAGTAGACCATGCCGGCGTCACCGGCGGCGGCGCGCACCTCGGCCCAGCGCCGGGGCTCGTTCTCGCCCCAGGAGAGAGCCGGTTCGAGCGCCGTGATGCCCGCGGCGCGCAGATCGTTGACCAGCTTCGCCGGAGCGAGCGAGCCATCGCTCAACGAGCGGTGGAATGCAGAGACCATGATGGAGATGCGTGCGGTTGACATAGTGACACCGATGGCAAGCGTGCCCCCTTCGTGCGGCAGCATTATAGCCCGGCCCCGGCTGTGAGTCAACCGCCGGCCGGCGCGGCCGGCATTGACGCGCGGGTGCCGCTGGCCTATACTTGAGTCGGGCGGGAGAGGGTGCCATCCCGCCCCGGGAGGGAGACCGGACGTGCTGAGCGGCAAACGCATCCTGGTGATGGGCCTGCTGGACCCGCGGAGCCTGGCGTGGGCGATCGGCTCGCGCGCCGCCGCGCTGGGGGCCGAGGTGCTCTACACCGCCCAGAGCGAGCGTCTTCGCGACGTGCTCCTGCGCCGCGCTTTCGCAAAGAGCGGCCTGGACATTGACGACTACCCCGTCCATGCCTGCGACGTGACGCGAGACGAGGAAATCGCCGCCCTCTTCGCGCGCACCGGGCCGCTCGATGGTCTGGTGCACAGCATCGCCTACGCGAAGCCGGAGACCTGCCTCGGCGAGGACCTGGCCGCGGCCCCGCGCGCCGACGTGCTGCAGGCGTTCGAGATCAGCGCGGCCTCGCTGGCCTTCGTGGCGCGCGAAGCGCGGAAGGTGCTGCGCCCCGGCGCCGGGATCGTCGCCCTCTCCTTCGATGCCCTGCACGTCTACCCCGGCTACAACTGGATGGGCGTCTGCAAGGCCGCCCTGGAGGCGGTGGTCCGCTACCTGGCGCGCGACCTGGGCGCGGCCGGCGTGCGCGTCAACTGCATCAGCGCGGGGCCGCAGGAGACGCGCGCCGCCTCTTACATCCCCGGGTTCCAGCTCATCACCGAGGCCTGGCCGCGCCGCGCCCCCGCCGGCTGGGACCCGGAGCGGGACCGTGCCGCCGTCGCCGACGCGGCGGCCTTCCTCTTGAGCGGGCTCGCGCGGCGGATCACCGGGGAAGTCCTCTTCGTGGATGGCGGCTACCACGCGATCGGCCTGGACCTCCTACCGGGGCAGATGCCGCCGCCGGAGTGATGACGAGCGAGGAACGCCCTCGCGTTCGCAGGTGATGCCTCGGAGCGCCCGGGAACCGGGCAGGGCTGCCGGCGCGCGCGGCAGGGTCCTCACGCCCGCACGCCGCTGCGCCAACACTCCGCAACTCCCCCCAGGAATCCCCGGACCCGGCGGCGAACTGACGAGAACGTGATGAGCGACCGGGGGAAGGGCGGCGTGCAGGGGATCGAGCCGGGAACACTCACGCCTATCGAGCAGCGGCGGGGGATGTCGCGGCTCTTCTGCTTCGCGGTCTTCAACTCTCTTTCCTTCGAGATCATCGGCGGGCAGATCCTCATCCTCTTCGCCCGCCAGGTCGGCGCCTCGCTGATGCAGATCGGCCTGCTGGTCTCCTTCGCGCCCTTCGCCAGCATCATCCAGCTCGCGGTGGCGCCCCTGGTCACTCGCTTCGGCCCCAAGGCGGTGATGTTCACCGGGTGGACGGCACGCACGGTGGCCGCGGCGTTCCTCCTCGGCGTGCCGTGGGTGGCCGGCCGCCACGGACCGGCCGGCGCCACGCTGATGCTCCTCGGCATCATGGCGCTCTTCTACCTCTTCCGCGCCCTCGGGATGAGCTCGTGGCTGCCGCTGCTCCAGGAGATCGTGCCCCCCGGACTGCGCGGCGACTTCCTGGGCAAGCAGGAGATCCTGCGCCACCTCTCGATCATCGCCGCCTCGCTCCTCACCGCCGTCTACCTGCTGGGCGTGGGCGACCTGGGCCCATTCCTGCACGTGATCGCGGTCGGTGTCCTGTGCGCGGCGGTCGGTCTGGCGTTCCTGTCGGGGATTCCGCACGTCGAGCCTTCCGGCGCGGCGATTGACCGCGAGTTCTTCCGCCAGGCGATCCGGCCGCTCCGCGATGCCACGTTCCGCCACTACCTCCTCTTCGCCTGGACGCTCCGCTTCGCGATGATGTCGCTCCCGGCATTCGTGGTCCTCTTCCTTCGCGATGCGATGCACCTGGGGCCGTCGGCGGTGCTCTTCATCACCACCCTGAGCAGCGCCGGAGCCGCCGCCAGCCTCATCGGGTGGGGTCCGGCCATTGATCGCTTCGGGAGCAAGCCGGTGCTCCTCATCGGGCTGGCGGGGATGGTGGCCGTGGCGCTCCTCTGGGCGACCATCGAGCCAACGGCGTGGATGCTGCGCGGGGTCGCGCCGGCGGCGGCGTTTCTGCACGGGGTGTGCAACGCCGGGGTGTTCGTCGCACTCATGGGCCTGGAGCTGGAGCTGATTCCGCGCGAGGGACGCGAGCACTACGTGGCGGCCAGCGTCACCCTGGCGGGGATCGCCGGCGGGCTGTCGCCGCTGATGGTCGGTGCCCTGCTGCACGCCCTGGAGCAGACCACCTGGCACCTCGGGCCGGTGGCGCTGGGGGCGTACCGAGTCTACTTCCTGGCTACGGCGCTGCTGCTGCTGCCGCCCCTGGCGCTGCGTCCGAGTCTGAAGGAGAAGCCGCGGCCCAACCTGCGGCGCGCGCTGCGCGTCGGGCTGGAGCGGGGCCGCCGCCGGGCGTGGGCCCGCCTGCGGGCGCCGCGCTGAGCCTCGACCCGATGTAGACGCTGAGTTTGCCGCGAGCGCTCGTTTGTGGTATACTAGCGTTGGCGCCGGTTCACGGAGCGTGGACGGGGCCTTCTCTGGACAGTTGAATACCGTTTGCCAGCCGGCCGAATCCCCCTGGTGGGGGAACGGGGGAACCAGTTCCATGGGGCGCACCCTGATCACGATA
>JACQGM010000073.1 GCA_016199585.1 Armatimonadota bacterium | reverse complement strand
GCGCGTGCCCGGCGACTGGAAGTCGCGGGCGACCACTGCACGAAGTCCGCCTGCGCGGACTGGAAAGAGGAGTCGGCGCAGGCCGCCTGCGCGGACTCGAAGGACGAGTCGGCGCAGGCCGACTTCGTGCCGTCGTTGCCCGCGACCTCGGTCGCCGGGCCCCCGCTTCGGATGTGTCCATCGCGTGTTCCCCCTCACCCGTACGGAACGAGACCGGAACCCGGGCGGGCTCCGCCGCGGGGTGCGCGGGAGGGACGCAACCGACGGCCGGGCATTGGCCTCATACAACTTCAGACGCCGCCTCCTCCCGGATGCTTCACGTCTCCCCCCGACGTTTCGCCGGGAGCCGCCGTGGGAACCCCCGCTCGGGGGGTGGTGCGAGTATCCTGACGTGAGGCGCGTTTCTGGATTGTGGCCCAGCGGATCGCCGGTGGGTTGTGGGTGCTCTGGTCCGGGCTGCGGAAGGCCAACCGCCACGGGATCGGGCGGATTCCGGGGGAGATCGAAGAGTACGCGCAGCGCACGCCGATCGGGTGGTACGGAAGGTTCCTGCGCCGGGCCGTGCTGCCGCGCGGGCCGGTCTTCGCGCGCCTGGTGGTCGCCGGGGAGATCGGCGTGGGCGCTTCGCTGGCGCTCGGACTGTTGACGCCGCTCGCGGCCATGGCGGGCATTTTCATGCACCTGAACTACCTGTTGGCCGCCGGCTTCCCACGCAACCACCCGGAGCAGGCGCAGAACGGCGCCCTCATCCTCATGGACGCGGCCGCCCTCGCCACCGGATCCGGGCGCGCCTTCGGCCTCGACGGGCTGCTGTGCCGGCGCGCCGCCCGACACGGGCCGGGCGAGCCCGCTGGAGCCGCGCCCGCCCGCGCACGGGCGTGACGCGGGAGGAGCAGATCACGGGCAGCGAGACGCCACCAGGAGATAGTGGTAGGGGAACGCCGGCTCCTCGACCGGCGACGCCCTGAAGCCCGCGGCCGCGATCGCCGCTGCGGCGTCCTCCGCCGCCACGCGGTGCGCCACGGGCGGTCCCGGCTGCCCCTCCTTCGCCACCTTGGCCCAGTCGAGCACGGCCAGGCGCCCATCAGGTCGCAGCACGCGGCGCACCTCGGCGAGGATCGCCGCCGGGTCGGCCAGCTCGTGGAAGACGTTCACCAGCAGCGCCAGGTCGGCCGTGCCATCCGCCAGCGGCAGGCGGGATTCCTCGGAGCGGCGCACGCTGACGTTCGCAGCGCCGGAGAAGCGAGCCGCGAGCCGCGCCACCATCTCCGGGTGGATGTCGAGCGCGTAGACGTGGCCGGTCGGGCCGACCGCATCCGCCAGCGGCTGTGAGCAGAATCCCGTGCCCGCGCCGATGTCCACGCAGACCATCCCCGGGCACACTCCCAGGTCGCGGATCAGCACCGCCGGGTCCTGGAAGCGCGCCCGGTCCGGATCGTCCAGCCGGTGCGCGTGCGCGGCATCGAACTTGTGTGCCGGCATCTGGCTACTTCCCCTTCAGCAGCCCATCAATCAGGCGGCTCAGGTTCTCCTCCATCTTCGGATTGAAGCCCTGGATGCGCTGGCGGATCTTCATCTCCTGGTCGACCACCACCAACGTGGGGAGGAGCTTCACCCCGTAGGCGGATGCGGCGCGCCCGTCGGCATCGGCAACCGTGGTGAATGTGACCTTGTTCTCCTCCAGCCAGCGCGCCAGGTCCTCGCCCGCCAGGTCGAGGTTCACCCCCAGAACTTGTACCGGCTTATCCTTGTACTTCTTGTGCAGCGCCTCCAGGTGAGGCAGTTCCTTGCGACAGGGCGGGCACCAGGTCGCCCAGAAGCTCAGAACCACCACCTTCCCCTTCAGGTCGCTGAGGCGGACCTCCTTGCCGTCCGGGGTCGGCAGAACGAAATCGGCGGCCTTACCGGTGGCCGCCGGCACCCCCTCTTCCGACCCGGCCTCGGCCGCCACAGCGGCGCCCGGCTGCGAGACAATACTCCGCAAGCGGGCTCCGGACGTCACCGCCGCCAGCGCCAGTGCGGCGGCCAGCACTACCCATACTCTCTTTCCCATGAATCTTCCCCTCCCGAAAACTCGTCGGCCACTCTTGGATAGGACACTCCCGCGCCGCGGCCGGTGCCACACCGATGGTGGACGCCGGGGATGGCGTCCGCCGCGCTGGCAGCCGGTCCGGGGGATCAGGGTCGCCCCTGCACGATCCCCGCCACACGAGTGCTTCCCTACCCGTTAGAGAACGGCAAGCCGCCATAGGATTCACCTCCCGGGCGGCCACTCGCCCTCTCGCCCATTCAGCTCCCGCCGGCGCCGGGCAGCCGCCCCTCGGAGTTCAGCACGCGCGAGATCGCCAGGAAGTTGCCACGCCAGCGCTCCTCGGGCACGTCCTCGGTGATGCCGACCAGGAAGCGGTCGCCCGGGGCGGCTTCGCGCAAGAGCCGGCGCGTCGTCGCCTCAATCGTCTCGATGGACGAGAGGTGTACCGACGAGGGGAAGTTGATCCAGAGTGCCTTGTCCGGCCAGGCCCTGCGGGCGTCCGCGAGGCTCATGTCGGTGTCGGGCGCCGGGGTGAACGCCTCGATGTAATCGAGCGCGGAGGCGGCGACGAGATCGGCCCAGACGCGGTTGTTGCCGTCCAGGTGCGAGCCGAGGAGCTTCCCCCTCTTGCGCAGGTACTCGGCGCACTCGGCGTAATGGGGCATCACGTAGCGGGCGAAGCGCTCGCGGCCCATCACGTCGCCGGTCTCGTTGCCGCCGAAGTTGAACGCCAGCGCCGGCGAGTCGGCCAGCAGGGGGTAGACCCGGCGCAGGTGCGCGACGAGGGCGTCGTACAGCTTCATCACCTCGTCGCGCCGATCCACCCACTCCTCGGCGAACTTCTGGACGCCCATCATCCCGATCATGATCTCGTGCAGCGGCGTGGCGCCGACGCCGCCCCGGAAGAACCCATCCTCCCCGTAGTCCGCCTCGGCCCTGAGGAACTCCTCGTAGTTCGGGCAGCACTGGCGGTCGCGGATCATGAAGAGGAGCGGCTTGTAGTCCTCCGGCTTCCGGAAGATCCGTTCGACGTGCCAGGAGGTGAACCCCACCGGCCGCGCCAGCGTGGAGAGATCCCCCACGGGAGTGCGGTGGATGGTTCGCCGGTAGCTCACCCCCTTCTCCTCATAGGTGTAGGTCTCGGTGCGCACGTTCGGCGTGGTGGTGCGCACCACCGGCACCGTGCGCGCCACGATGCAGAGCCCCTCGTTGCGGAGCCGGCGCTCGGCCGTACACTGGGGGATCATGCACTCGTAGGCGGTGAAGGGAACCTTGTCGGCCATCTCGCCCCGCAGGGCGGCAAGCACGCGTTGCCTGGGTGTCATTTCTCTCCTCACGGAGGGCGGCGGCGGGGAGACGGGCGGCCCCTCCTCCTTCCCATCCTCCATGCCCTGTTCCGCCCCGGCGGGCGCCGCGCGCGAAGCAGCGCCTCCCCGGAGCCACTCCGGGACCCTGGTTCGGCAGGCGCTGCATCATCTCCTTACTCGGTGCTCAGGGCGGGCTCCGAGCCAAAGGCGACGGATCTCCGCCCCGGCACGCCCGATGAGTTGTGCCGACCAAGACCGGTAGTGCAGGGGCGGACGGAGCACCGCCCCCGCGCACGCCGTTGGTCATCGTAGGGGCCGTCGCTCTTTCTCGGCCCGGCGCGGCGCGATTGCCGGTTTCCCTCGTCACGTGTCATCGTCCCGCGACCTGTCGTGGTGGCTGCGATGGAGATGCCTCGGCTCGGATCCTCCCAAGAAACTGGCGGGCGACCAGCACCGTTTCTACCAATTCGCTGCACCCGCGACTCTGTCACCCCTTCGCCGGGCTCAGGGCAGGCTCTGAGCCGCTGAGGCGAAGGGTCTCCGCCCCGAGGGCCACCACAGGTCTGGACCGGTAGAGGAACCCCGGCGGAGATGCTTCGGCTCGGAACCTCAGCATGACAGGTGCGGGGGCTTGGAACGGTTGCCCCCGGGCACCGGTACACCGCACGCGCCTGTTTCCTCCCCTGCTACCCCGGGGCCGCCCCGGGTGAGTTGCTCAGCATGACGGGTACGGGGTTTCGGGAGGGGTGCGCCGGGGCGGGGCCACGCCACGAGAGCCTGTTTCCCCCCTTCTTTCCCTTGCCGCCCGATTTGTGGTAGAATGGGTTGGCACCGCGCGCGGGCGGGAAGGGAGCGCTTGATGGACGACCGTGAGGTTATCGGGCTGCTGAATGAGGATATCCGCGGGGAGCACGGGGCGATCATTCTGTATCTCCGCATCGCCTACGGGATGGGCGAAGGAGAGGTGGCGAGCGACGTCGAGCAGATCGCGCGCGATGAGATGCGTCACCTCAAGTGGCTCTCCGAGGAGGTGGTGCGGCGGGGCGGCGTCCCCACCACCGAGCGTGACGAGTCGGGCGCCGGCACGTCGGACCCCCTGGCGCTGATGCGCCTCGCCGTGGAAGGGGAGCAGAGCGCCACGGAGACGTACACCGCCCACGCGGAGGCGATCGGCGACCCGCGCACCGCCCTGCTGCTGGAGCGGATTCTCACCGACGAGCGCTACCACCACGGCAAGTTCCAGCGCCTGATCCAGGCGCTGGAGGAGAGCGCGGCGGCCCCCGAGGCGCCGCCGGAAACCCCTCCCGAGGGGATTGTCGAGTCGGTCCAAGAGAATGTGCGCCTGGAGTACACCACGCTCCTGCAGTACCTCCAGCAGTCGTTCCTGACGCCGGACTGCCCGTTGAGCAAGGACCTGCTGGATCAGGCGATCATCGAGATGACGCACATGGGCTGGCTGGCCGAGTACCTCGCGGAAGCGGGCGTGGCGCCGCGCATGGAGCACGACTCGGTGGAGGACGAGGGGGATCCGGAGCGCCTCCTTCAGGCGAACGTGCAGGTGGAGGTGGGCGTCGAGGAGGTCTACCGGCGGCAACTCGAGAGCGCGCAGGACCCCTCGCTGCAGCGGCTGCTCCAGCGCATTTTCGAGCACTCCGTCTACCACGAGGCGCACTTCCGCGGTCTGCTGGCGGATGTTCAGGGGCGGGCTGCCGCGGCAAGCGAGGAGGCCCCGGAGCCGCCGACTCCGGCCCGCGCCCCCGCGGCGGGGTGGACGGTGGGCAGCCTCCTCGGTCGGAAGCAAGTATAGGCCCGGGCGGTTCAGATTGGGTAGAAGAGGGTGATAACGATTTCAGATTTCAGATTGCGGATTTCAGATTGGCGGAACGGCGCCACAGCGCACTGCGTCAGCCTGGATTCGTCGCATTCCTATCTGAAACCGTTGTGAGGAGGTCGCGAGATGGCGGATTACCTATTGCGAGACCAGGCTCCGTTGAGCGAAGAGCAGTGGGAGCGGCTCGATCAGACGGTGAAGGGGGTGGCCGAGCGCAGTCTCGTCGGGCGGAGGGTCATCCCGCTCTTCGGGCCGTTCGGTCCCGGCGTCCAGGCGATTCCAAAGGACGTGTTCTGCGGCATGGAGCAGGGGAAGGTGGATCTGCTGGGAGAGGAGGAGGGCGGGCCGGTACACTGCGCCACTCGCGAGTACCTCCCCCTGCCGGTGATCTACAAGGACTTCCGCATCCACTGGCGGGACCTGGAGACATCCTCGCAGATGGGGCTGGCCCTGGACGTGAGCCCGGCGGCGGCCGCGGCGGCCTTCTGCGCCAGCGCCGAAGACAGCATGATCTTCAACGGGGTGGAGGCGAACGGGGTCGCTTTTCAGGGGCTGAAGGGCGCCGAGGGGCGCAACCGGATCGCGATGAGCGACTGGAGCCAGCCCGGGAGCAGCTTCCAAGACGTGGTGAACGCCACGCAGGCGCTCATCCAGGCCGACTTCTTCGGACCGTTCGCCCTCGTGGTGAGCCCGCGCCTCTACGCGGGGATGAACCGGCTGCACGGCAACAGCGGGCGCCTGGAGATCGAGCAGGTGCAGCGCATCGCCACTGCGGGCGTCTACCAGACGCCGGTGCTCGCCGATGACGTGGCGATCGTGCTCTCGGTGGGCGCCGAGAACATGGACCTCGCCGTCGGGCAGGACCTGGTGACCGCCTTCCTGGAGACGTTGCGGATGAACCACTACTTCCGCGTCTTCGAGATCCTGGCGCTGCGGATCAAGCGGCCTGGCGCCATCTGCGCCATCGAGAAGGGCGGGGCGGGCTAGCAGCCGTCCGATGGCGGCACCGCAGAGACGCTGAGAACGCTGAGCCGCAACCGAAGGCCGGGCATCGGAAATACCCGTCTGGCGAGCGGCGCGGCGCCGCTGAGCGTCCTCCCGGACGCAGACAGGATCTCCGTCCGGGAGGACGGTCGGCCGCAGGCCCGCGAGACGGGTATTTCCAATGCCCGGCACTCCTGCGAGTGCTTCTGACACTCCTCTCTGCGCCCTCTGTGTCTCTGCGGTGAGTTCCTCCGGCGGCTGCTAGTCGCCCGGGAGCGCCACCTCTCCTTCGCGGAGGTAAGCGGACGCGCGCCGCTGCAGCGCGGCCTCGTTGAGGTAGCGCCGCACGCCGCCGGTCAGCATCATCCGCAGGTATGAGAGCGTGCCGCTCATCGCGCACTCGGTGCAGGAGAACCAGGGGATCGGCGCCGTCTGAAAGCGCGCCGGTCTCCCCTTGGGGCCGCGGCGGCCTACCTCGCCGGTGTCTTCCCGCACGATCCACGGCTCCTCGGGCGCGTGGATCACCACGCGCCCGTGTCGGCACCACGGGCATGGCGTCTCAGTGATGCGCACCGTCCGCACCTCCCTTCTCCCTCCTCACCTCTCTTACGGGCGGGGGTAACACCCGGTTCGCGGGGGCGTGGCGTGGATGGAGAGAGACACGGACGAGGGCGCGCGTTGGCCCCGGGGCCCCGCCGGGCGGGGAGGGCGGGGGCGCGCCGGGAGGGAGTGTGCCTTTCCTCGCGTATCACCGAGAAGGATTCCAACCCGCGTGCGCAGAACAGCCCCCCGACATACGCGCGCTTCCCCGTCATCCGGCGGGTGATCGGCGCGCGGGCAGGGAGGAAAGCGCGATGGGGTACCTTGGCAGGCTCTCTCAGGCGGTACACTCCAGGGGCGGCCCCCTTCTCGCCATCCTGATTCTGGCAGGCTGCGGCGGAAGAGGCACGCCACCGGTCTCCCCTCCGGTGAATCCGGGGGAGGCAGGAGCGATCAACTCCAGCACCGAGCCGGGAACGGCCCGGTTCCATGTCAATGTGGTCACGGGAGACGTGGCTATCACCCGGCTCGGCACACCGGGGCGCGCCGCCCGCGGCCGAGCCGTCTTCGTCGGCGCCGCGTTGGACTTCCTCAGCAGCACCCTGGTGGACAGCCCCGGCGACGCCGGGATCAAGGTGCTGAAGGTGCAGGTGGTGAACCGCTGGGGGGCAGGCATCGGCCAGCTTCCCGGCGGCGCGATCACCGGCGTGCGGGTGCTCTTCGGCGACATCACTCCGGTGACACCGTGGAGCGACGTGCGGGCCGCCACCACCGTCGGCACCCTGGCCGGCACGGGCTTCCCGGGCGCCGCAGAGGGCCCGGCCAACTCCGCCAGCTTCACCTTCCCACGGGGGGTCGCTGTGGCGAGCGACGGGGCCGGCTACGTGGCCGACCACGAGAATCATCGCATCCGCAAGATCGCCGGCGGCTCCGTGAGCACCCTGGCCGGCAGCGGCCTCGCCGGGGGTACCGATGGCCCGGGAACTGCGGCCAGCCTCAACGGCCCCGAGGGGATCGCCGTGAACCCGGTGGATGGCGCCCTGATCGTCGCGGAGCGCGGCGGCCAGCGCGTCCGCCGGGTTGACCTCACCGGCCGGGTGACGACGGTGGCCGGCAGCGGGGCCGCCGGTGACGCGGACGGCACGGGCGTCGCGGCCCGCTTCCGGGCGCCAGCCGGCGTGGCGGTGGATGCAACCGGCATCATCTATATCGCCGAGTGCGACGGCGCCCGCGTTCGCAAGATCGTGCTGACCGGCGGCGATCCAACCGCCGCCGCGAGCTACACGGTGAGCACCCTGGCGGGAAGCACCGGCGGCGTCCCGGGTTGGGTGGACGGCGCCGGCACCGCGGCTCGCTTCAGCAAGCCGGAGGGCATCGCCGTCGCCCCCGATGGCTGTCTCTACGTGGCGGACTTCGCCGGCAACCGCATCCGCCGGGTCACCCCCGAAGGCGTGGTCGTGACGATCGCGGGCACCGGCGCCGAGGGTTCGGAGGACGGCAGGGGCTACGCCGCCACCTTCAGCGCGCCCTGCGGGATCGTGTCGGTCGGCGGCGCCCTGGTCGTGAGCGAGTGGGCGGGCACGCTGCGCGCGCTCTGGCCTGATGCCTGGGATGGGGCCACTACCGCGCAATCGCGCTCCTGGGGGGTGCGCACGCTGGCAGGCTCCCCCGGCACGTCGGCATCCACTGACGGCACCGGCCTGGATGCGCAGTTCTACAACCCGGCGCTCCTGGCGACCTCGCCGGCGGGCACCATCTACGTGGCGGAGCATGGCGCCCACAAGGTGCGGATGGTAACGCCTCCGAGCGGGTTCGCCAACCCGGCGCTGCCGGGGGTGACGGAGCCGGTGGTCCTCTCCAATGCCGACGGGGTGATCCCAAACACCGGCCGGCGCTACCTCGTGTATGGCGAAGCCCTGGATCCCGGCTGCACCAGCGCGCCGAAGGAGTGGTGGTTTGCGGTGCCCAGGGGAGTGAGGGCGTTCGAGTTCACCGTGACTGCGGAGGCGAGTACGGTGGGTCTGGTACCCCCGGATTCGGCCACGGGCGCCGGCTCGCCGAATGTGGTCGTGCGCACGCTGGCGGGATCCGATACCCCCGGGTTCATGGATGGCGTGGGAGCGGAGGCTCGCTTCAGCGGCGCGTGCGGCATCGCAGCCGATGCATCGGGCAACCTGTATGTGGCGGAGGCGGGGAACCGCGTCATTCGGCGAGTGACTCCGGGTGGAACGGTCACTACCGTTGCGGGGGGCGGCGAGGGTTTCTACGGGATGGCCGTAACAGACGACGGGCAGACCCTGTTCGTGACCGACAACACGCTGAACGTCGTGCGCCGTGTCACTCTTGTCCCTGGGGCGGAGCCGCGCGATCCGAGCAACTGGGTTGTCAGTACCATCGCCGGCATCAGCGGCACGGGCGGCGCGGCCGATGGCCTGGGCAACGTCGCTACCTTCATGTGGCCTACCGGAATCTGCCTTGCGCCCGGTGGAGGCGTTTACGTCTGCGAGCAGACCAACCGCGTGCGCCGTCTCCGGTTCCGAGTCGGCGATCCAGCGACAGCCGCCAACTGGGAGGTGACCCTGGTGGCTGGCGACAACTCCGCCGCCCAGGGGGCCCTGGGGTCAACCGACGGGATCGGGCCTGCGGCGCGCTTTACGAAGCCATACGCGGTGGCGGCCGACCTGGCCGGCAACGTCTACGTCGCGGACCTCGGCCTCGACACCGCCGGGCAGCGCATCCGCAAGATCACCGACGCGGGCGCCAGTCGTGGGGGCACGGTCACCACCCTGGCCGGGACCAGCGCAGGCTACGCTGACGGGCCGGGGGCTACTGCCCGGTTCGCCGGCCCTAGCGGGGTCGCCGTAGACGGAGGGGGTTCTCTCTACGTCACGGACCTGAACCGCATCCGCAAGGTGACGCCCACGGGTGTAGTCTCCACGGTGGCAGGAGGGGCCACGGCCGGAGGACAGGACGGGCCCGGCAACGTCGCCACGTTCGACCATCTGCGCGGCATCGCCGTTGACGAAGCGGGCAACCTCTACGTCACCGATGGGGCACAGGGCACCCGCATCCGCGTCATCCAGCGCGTCGTCACCGGGCAGTAGGGAGGGTGGCGCAATGAGGCAGGCTGCCAGGTGGCGGTGGGTGGCGTGCGTGGTGGGGGTGGGCCTGTGCGCCGCAGGGGGGC
>JACQGM010000071.1 GCA_016199585.1 Armatimonadota bacterium | reverse complement strand
GCCAGGAACACCCCGAGCATGCCCGTCTCCAGGACGAGCATGGTGATGAGGAACTCCTTCAGGCGCTCTTCGATGTTCCAACTCCCCAGGAGGGCGGGCACCATCAGGAAGGTGGTGAGCGCCACGAGGAGCAGGCTGATCCCGTCCACGGCCAGGTGGTAGTTCATCGAGAAGCTGAGCGCCCGGATCCAGGGGCGGTTCTCCTCGAACTGGAAGGTCGGGTTGCTCGCGTCGAAGCCCGCCCAGATCGCCACCGAGAGCGCGAGTGCCAGGAGGGCGATGCCCAGGGCGGACCACTTCAGCGCCCGTGTCGCCTGCCGCGGCACCAGCACCCCGATCAGGAGCGCCCCCACCGCCGGAAGCCAGAGCTGTAACGTCAGTAACGGCATGTCACCTCACCGGAATGCGAAGTACGCCACCACCAGGATGGCGCCCGCCAGTATTGACATGGCGTAGGAACGGACGAGGCCGGTCTGCGCCCGGCTGAGGCCCGTGCCCACCTTGCCGACCGCCCCGGCCACGCCGTTCACCGCCCTGTCCACGCCCCCCTGATCCACGGGTCCGGCCAAGAAGCGCGCGAGTGCCGTGCCGCCGCGCACGAAGACGGCATGGTAGATCGCCTCGATGTGCCACTTGTCCTCGAAGAACGCCCAGAACGGGCCGAGCGTGCGCTGCGCCGGCTCGGGCGTCTCGAATGGCCGCGTCCGATAGCCAGCTCTGGCGATCAGGATGCCCACGACCGCGACGCCCGTGGCGAAGAGCATCAGTACCCAGTTCGGGACGGGCGCGTGGTGCGCGGCCTCCGGCGCGCCGTGTGCGGCGACGGCCCACACGGGGTCCAGGAAGGCGCCGAGGGTCGTCTGTCCGCCGCCCAGCGCCTGCCATCCGAAGGGGGCGCCGCCCAGGATCGAGAGGCCCGCGAGGATCCAGAGCGGCCGCGTCATGCTCCGCGGCGACTCGTGGACGTGCGCCTCAACGTGCCGGTCCAGGCGCTGGTCGCTGAAGAAGGCGAGATAGAAGGCCCGGCTCATGTAGAACGCCGTCAGGAATGAAGCCAGCGTGCCGATGCCCCAGAGCACCGGGCCGGATGCCCACCAATAGGGGGTGCCGAGCGCGAGCGCCTCGGCCAGGATCTCGTCCTTGCTCCAGAACCCGGCGAGCGGGGGCACCCCGGCGATGGCGAGCCACCCTACCCCGAAGGTCAGGAACGTCTGCGGCAGGCGGCGCCGGAGCTGGCCCATCTCGCGCAGGTCAATGCGGTTGCCGAGGGCGTGCATGATGCTCCCCGCGGCCAGGAAGAGCAGACCCTTGAAGAAAGCGTGCGTCATCAGGTGGAAGATGGCGGCGGTGTAGGCGCCCACGCCCGCGGCCAGCAACATTAGCCCGAGTTGGCTGATCGTGGAATAGGCGAGCACGCGCTTCAGGTCATACTGGGTGAGGGCGATGGTCGCGGCGAAGAGGGCGGTGAGCGCCCCCGTGATGGCGACCACGGCGCCGGAGAGGGGCGCCAGCGCCCACAGAGCGCCCGTGCGCGCGATCATGTAGACGCCCGCGGTTACCATCGTCGCGGCGTGGATGAGCGCGCTCACCGGCGTGGGGCCTTCCATCGCGTCCGGCAGCCACACCCAGAGCGGGAGCTGTGCCGACTTCCCCGTGGCGCCGACGAAAAGGAGCAGCGTGATCGCCGTGATCATCCCCGCCGTCACCATCCCTTGCTCCACCAGCGGGCGCGCGAGGCCGTTCACCTCGGTGAAGCGCAGCGTGCCGAAGGCGAGGAAGAGGAGCAGCATCCCGATGACGAACCCGAAGTCGCCGACGCGGTTGACGATGAACGCCTTCTTCCCGGCGGCCGCGGCGCTCTCCTTCTGGTACCAGAACCCGATCAGCAAGTAGGAGCAGAGGCCCACGCCCTCCCAGCCGACGAACATCAGCAGGAAGTTGTTCGCCAGCACCAGGAGGAGCATCGAGGCGGTGAAGAGGTTGAGATAGGCGAAGTAGCGCGAGTAGCCCTCATCGTGCCCCATGTAGCCGACGGAGTAGACGTGGATCAGCAGGCCCACGCCCGTGACCACCAGGATCATCACGGCGGCGAGGGGGTCCACCAGGTAGCCCACCGGCGCCTCGAAGGTGGCGCCGAAGCCCCCGGCCCCGGGGCTCCCAAGCGGGATCCAGGCGAAGAGGTCGCGCTGGAACTGGCGCCCCGGCACTGCGAGGAGCGCCGCCAGCGCCCCCAGCGCAAGACCGAACGCCGCCGCGACCGTGCCCACCCCGACCGTGCTGACGAATGTCTTGCCGAGGCGCTTCCCCGCCAGCCCGTTGGCGATGGCCCCCAGCAGGGGCACCAGGGGGATCCACCAGGCAATCTCAAGGAACCATTGCATGCGTTCGCCCCAGGGAAGCAGCAGGGGGGTGTTGACAACACCCCCCTACCACTTCATCAGATTCATGTTGTCCACATCCACCGTATCGCGGTGGCGGAAGACGGCCAGGATGATCGCCAGGCCGACGGCGACCTCGGCGGCGGCGACGGCCAACACGAACAGGATGAACACCTGCCCGGTGGCGCTCCCGAACTGGCGGGCGAAGCCGGCCAGCGACAGGTTCACCGCGTTCAGCATCAACTCGATGGACATGAAGACGATCAGCGCATTGCGCCGCAGCAGCACCCCCGCCACCCCGATGGTGAAGAGCACCGCGCTGACGATCACGTAGGCGATTGTTGGAACCATGCGCTATGTTCTCCGCCGCGCCAGGGCGATCGCCCCGATCATGGCGACCAGCAACAGGATCGAAGCCAGCTCGAACGGGAGCAGCCACTCGTCGAAGAGCGCCACGCCCAGGTCGGTCAGGGTGATGCCCCCGGGCACCATCGCCATCGTCGGGAAGCTGGTACGCGCCGCGATGGCGATCACCAGCACGGCGAGGAGCGCGAACGCCAGCGCCACGGCCGCGGCGCGCTGCCCCCCCGTCACGATCGGCTCGCGCTCCCGCTCCAGGTTCAGCAACATCACCACGAAGAGGAAGAGCACCATGATCGCACCCGTGTAGATGATGATCTGCGCCGCGAAGAGGAACTGCGCGCCCAGCACCAGGAAGAAGACGGCGACGGCCAGGAAGGTGAGCACCAGCCACAGCGCCGCATGTACCGGGTTGCGGTTCAGCACCATCATCAGCGCCGAGCCGACCGCCACCGCCGTGAGCACTATGAAGAGGATCCATTCAGTCATATGCTATCCCTGTATGGGGGTGTGGGGGTGTGGCGTGAAGAGTGAAGGGTGAGGAGTGAAGAGTGAACCTCGCGCGTCAGGATCACGCCTCATGCCTCACTCTTCATGCCTCACGCCTCACTCTTCACGCCCCTACCCCCACGCTCCCGCACCGATATTCTACGGCTCCACTGCCGGATGCGACGGCGGTCCCACCGGCTTCGCATCGCCCGTCCACTCTTCCAGCTTCGCCGGGTTGCACCACTCGATGCCGTAGCCGGCTTGGTCCGCCCAGCGGCGGTGGTTGCGGACCAGGTCCTCCTTGTCGTAGATGCAGTTGCGCTTCTGGTACTCGCCCAGCTCGAACTGGGGGGTCATCGCCAGGGCGTCGGTGGGGCATGCCTCCACGCAGTAGCCGCAGTAGAGGCACCGTGCCGCGTTGATCACGTAGACCAGGGCGTAGCGCTCGTAGCGGGAGACGCGCGCCTCCTCGGGAGCGTCCGTCTCGGCCCCCTCCACGTAGATGCACTCGGAGGGGCACACCAGGCCGCACAGGTTGCAGCCGACGCACAGCTCCTTGCCGTTCTCGTCCAGGCGGAGCTGGTGGATGCCCCGATAGCGGAACGACTGCTTCGGCCGCTCTTCCGGGTACTGAATCGTCACCCGCGGCTCCCGCAGGATGTGCCGCAGCGTGACGCCCATCCCCTTCAGGATAGCCAGCGACTGTCTGATCGCGTTTCCTATCGCACTCATGTCCCTCCCCGCAGCCCCACCCACAGCGCCGTGATGAAGACATTCGCCAGGCCCAGGGGCAGGAGCACCTTCCATGCGAAGCGCATGAGTTGATCGTAACGGAAGCGGGGCAGCGTCGCGCGCAGCCACATGATCAGGTAGATGAGCGCCGCTGTCTTCAGGGCGAAGTAGACCACCCCCAGCAGTGGGAACTGCCCGACGCCCGGGCCCAGCCAGCCGCCGAGGAAGAGAGTGGCCACGACGGCGCTCACCGTCAGCACGTTGATGTACTCCGCCATGAAGAACATGGCGAACTTGAAGCTGCTGTACTCGGTGTGGAAGCCGGCCACCAGCTCACTCTCGGCCTCCGGGAGGTCGAAGGGCGTGCGGTTCGTCTCCGCCAGGCTGGCGGTGAAGAAGAGCAGAAAGGCGACCGGCTGGGCGAAGAGCCAGATGCCCGGGATTCCGAAGGCACGCGGCACCGCCTGCTTCTCCACGATGTCAATCAGGCTGAGCGAGCCGCTGCCCAGCACCACGCCCAGGATCGCCAGGCCGAGCGCCACCTCGTAGCTGATCATCTGCGCCGCCGAGCGCAGCGCCCCCAGCAGCGACCACTTGTTGTTCGAAGCCCACCCCGCCAGCACCACCCCGTAGACGCTCAACGTCGTCACCGCGAAGACCCAGAGGACGCCCACCTGCTTCGGGTCGGTGACGTAGAAGATCGGCACGCCGTAGACTGTGACCTCCGGGCTCCCGTAGGGCACGACGGCGAAGGCGGTGAGCGCGGGGATCATCGCCAGCACCGGCGCCAGGAAGTAGATCGGCTTATCCACCTGGCGGGGCGTAACGTCCTCCTTGAACATCAGCTTCAGGGCATCGGCGAAGGACTGCAGGATGCCGTAGGGACCCACCCGGTTCGGGCCGATGCGCGCCTGGGCGTCCGCCATCACCTTCCGCTCTGCCCAGACGATGAAGGGCATGCTCCCTGCCACCACCGCGAAGACCACCACGGCCTTGATGGTCATGATCAGGTATTCCATCTAGGCCCTCTCCACACGCACGCGGTCCACCACCGCCTCGCGGTCGAGGAGGCGGTTCACTCGCGGCTCGGCGTGATGGTTGGCGACGAACAGGATGCCGGGCGTGCCCCCCGGCTGAATGTGCGCCGGCAGCACCACCTCTCCCCGGTGCGAGACGAGACGCACCCGCTCCCCGTGGGCGATTCCAAGCCCCTCCGCGTCCTTCGGGGCGATCTCCACGTACGTGCCCGCGTTGATCGTGCGCATCTCCGGCGCCCACGTCGACAACGTCCCCGAGTGGAAGAGCATCTGGCCGGTGGCGAGGACGAAGGGGTATGGCGGTGTGGGGGTGTGGGGGTGTGGGGG
>JACQGM010000059.1 GCA_016199585.1 Armatimonadota bacterium | reverse complement strand
GAGATGAGAAGTGCTTTCCTATTGGGTTCCGGAGTGCCGGCGGGGCTGGTCTCCCTCACGGTGGCGGCTTCGCTGTTGAGCGCGGCCTCCGCCTCCGCGGAGCCGCGCACCCTCTACAAGCCGGGGGACATTCAGAACGCGCGGGAGAACATCCAACGCCATCCCTGGGCACGGGAGATCGTGGCGGGCTGGAAGGCCGGCACCGCTCTCGCCATGACGAAGGACCGGGCCTTCTTCGATGCCATGTTCTCCGACCTGACGCCGGGGAGCTTCTACGGCCAGCACTGCCCGGTGTGTGTCGGCAAGAAGTCGGCGATGGGTGAGGACTACATCTGGGTCTGGCGCATCGAAGCGCCCGAGCAGGTCGTCTGCAAGTACTGCGGCGCGACCTTCCCGGATCCGAAGTACCCTGAGACGGAGACGCTCGTCTGCCCCCGCACGGGGCAGACCTTCACCTACTACAAGACCGACGATGAGCGCGCCCACCCGGAGGACGAGACGGGCAAGTACGCCTACCAGTGGGCGGGCCGGCCCGTACACACGAGCTGGAGCGGCATGATCCGCTATGGCAAGGCATCATGGGCCGTGAACCAGAGCCTGTCCCTGGCGAAGCTGTACGCGATCACCGGCGACGTGCGCTACGCCGAGCGGGCCGCGTGGATCCTGGACCGCTTCGCCACGCTCTTCCCGCGCTATCTCTATCACTCCTACGACGGCACCATCGCCGACTGCCCCCCGGCGGAGGCGGCAGCGAACATGGGCAAGCACGGCGGCGGTGGCCGGTTCCCCAAGGAGGTGATCATCAACCCCTACCCGATCAACCAGCGCCAGGACTTCGCCGTGCTTGGCAATGGCTTCTGGGGCGCGGGGCGGTTCAGCGTCCACGGGAAAGGGAGCGACGCCGGCTCGCTCTTGGCGGCGGCCATCGCCTACGATCTGATCCGCGACGCCCGCTATGCCGACGGACGCCCGGTGCTGGACGCCGCGATGGACCGGCGGATCACCAATGACCTGCTCCTGGCGGGCTGCGCCGACATGGAGAACTGGAAGGACATCTGCAACAAGTCCGCTCCCGCGCGGGCGCTGAGCGCCGCCGTCGGCGTGCAGTTCCAACGCCCGGAGAGCGTGCGGCACGGTCTGGAGGGGTTCCGCCTCTTCATGGAGCAGTGCTTTCACTTCGATGGGTTCTGCAAGGAGTCGCCGGCCTACTCTGCCCACCACCTGAGCAACATGCACGAGCTCCCCGAGATCCTGAACGGCTATTCCGATCCCCCGGGCTACCAGCCTGCCGAGGGAGTGCGCGTCGAGAACTTCGATCCTTTCAGGGAGAGCCGCTACGGCCTGGTCTTGGAGGGCATGGCGCGCATGCTCGCTCCCGGGAGAGGGATGCCGATCATCGCGGACACCTTCTACAACCAGACCCGCATCAGCGCCGACTACGTCGAGATGCTTGCCGACCGGTGTGATCCCCACTACGCGGGGCTGCTGGAGACGGTGCAGGGCGCGAAGCTGGCCGACAAGGGCGACGAGTACGCCTTGTGGCACCGGAGTCCTGACCTGAAGGCGGACGGTCCCACCGAGCTGCCGCTGCGCACCGAGTGGTTTCCCGGCTGGCACGTCGGCGTCCTGCGCGCGGGGAACCCGCAAGGGGATACCGCTCTCTACCTCAATGCCAACGAGCGCTCCGGGCACCGCCACGAGGACACTCTGAGCATCATCTACTACGCCTTCGGCCAGGAACTCGCCTCCGACCGCGGCTACTACTCCGGCAGCGGCGAGCTGAGCCCGAACGGCCGCAACGGCCAGTACTGGACCCGGAGCACCGCCTCGCACAACCTCGTGTTGGTGGACGAGAAGTGCCAGTCCAAGGAACAGTACGGCCCCGCCGAGACCAGGGCCGGCTCCCGACTGGAGCTCTTCGGCGCTGCGCCCGGCATCGAGGTGGTGCAGGCCGCAGGGATCAACGTCTACCCCCAGTGCCAGGAGTACCGCCGCACGTGCGCTCTGATCCGAACGCCGGGCGGGCAGACCTATGCGGTGGATTTCTTCCGGGTGAAGGGCGGGGAGAACCACAAGTACTGTTTCCACTGTAACGGCTCGCTCGCGAAGATGGCGCCGGCAAAGCCGGCGCCGGAGCCGGTGGCGCTGCCGCCCGCCTGGGACGAGTGGGCCTATACCGGGTGGGTGACAAACCCGCGGGCGGTGGCTGCGACAGACCCCTGTACGTTCACCTGGAGGTCGGGAGACGTGAGCCTCGACCTGCGGCTGCTGAACGGTCGAAAGACATTGGACCGGATCTTGATCGTGGATGCCCCGGGATGGCGGGTATCGGGCGTCGCCGAGTTCGACAAGCCGCCGGTCCAGGAGATCATGGCGGAGCACCGTGCGGGGCAACCGGGAGAGGAACTCGTGACCCAGTACGCCGCCGTGGTGGTGCCCTACAAGGGTGCCCAGTCGCCGGTGGTCGCCGCGCGGCTGCTAGCCAACGACCCGGAGACCGGCGTCCTCGCGGTGGAGGTGAAGCTCGCCGACCGCACGGACACCATCATCTCCACGAAGGATCAGCAGCAGCGCCGGTTCGGCCCGGTGACGGCGAGCGGGGAGTTCGCGTTCCTCTCGGTGGATGCCCGGGGCCGGGCGACGCAGGGCTACCTGCTGAACGGCACGTTCCTGGAGTGCGGCGATCAGAAGTTGGCCCTGCCGCGGCCCAACACGCCGCTGAAGGTGAAGTCCGTCGAGGGGAGAACGTTCCACCTGGCGGAAGCACTGCCGGGGCCGGTCCCAGCGGGCGCGCACGTGCTCGCCGGTGACACCGGGTTCGAGGTGGCATCCACGACGGAGAACTCCCTCGCCGTCCGCGACTACCCGGTGATCCCGTGCGAGCAGGTGGTGGTATTGAACTCGCGGTGGTGGAGCCGGGATCGGTAGGGCGCTCTCCGCCCGCTTCCCGGGATCGGGCGGAATCCGAGGACGACGGAGAGCCGGTCTCCCGGCGCCGGTCCGCCATCGTTCGTGAGGTGAGCGATGAGCATGATCCTCAAGGGGTCAATCACGGCGGTTACTGCACCCATGCTCGCATGGACGGTCATGTGCGCTTCTTCGTCGGGAGCCGAGACGGAGGTGAAGCGCGCGCGTACGCTCTCCAGGGCCGAGCAGAAGGCAATCGAGCGATTCCTCATCCCTCTCCCCAAGAGGATCAAGATGGACCGAATAGTGACCGTCGCCCCCGAGAACCTCAGCATCAGACTCGACAACCCTGGCCCCACGGAGAAGACCGCCGTCTCACAACTCCAGGACTTGCTGAGAACGTTCGCCGGTTCAGGCGCGAGCGACGCCCGGTTCGAGATCATCATCGGCTGCCTGGACGGGAAGGGGAGAGTCGGGGGCATCCCGGTCAAGAACGCGAGAAGGCTGGAATCCCTTGCGAACAGCGATCAGGCATACCTGATCCAGCCCCTCGGAGACGACCGGCTGGTGGTCGCCGCCCTCGCCCCGAGGGGTGTCTACTATGGCGTGATGACCCTGGTGCAGTTGATCGAGTCCAGACCCGGTCGGAACGGCGTTGCCATCCCTGTGGCGACCGTCACCGATTGGCCGGACTTCGCCGACCGGGGGTTCTGGCACATGAGAGCAGGAGCCATCCCCCGGCTCAGCAGACTGAAGCTGAACTACATCGAGAGCTTCCCGCGACTGGAGGCATCCGAGGAGAGGAAGATCCGAATCGCGAGCACCAGCTCCATCAGTGGGCGCGAGAGAGAGAAAGGCACGTGGAGTCTCGATAGCGCGTGCGCCGAGTCGAGGAAGTATGCCGTGAAATTCGTTCATGGTATCACCCACCTGGACCTTTGGGCGGAGAGTCCCGAGCTCCTGGAGGGCAAGGGCGACCGGGAACGCCTGGAGCGAGGGTATCAGAACACGGCCGTCGGGTTCACGAAGGCATTTCCAGAGCTGGTCGGCAAGGGAGACCGCGCCCGAAGGTTCGATCGGTACCAAGGGCTTTGCTTCTCCCAGCCTGGGCTGGTGGATCTGCTGGCTGATCTGATGTGGCAAGTGGCGCTCCTGGGAGGCGACGAAACCACCGCATGGATGTCCGAGTACCCCGGAATCCAGTGCGAGTGTCCCCGGTGCCTGGAGGCGGGCCAACTCCAGTTGGAGGTGAAAGCGACGCTCAAAGCGTGGCAGAGGGTGCGCGAGCAGTATCCCGGCTTCCGGCTGAAGGTCTTCTACGGGCGCGGTGGATACCCGATGAGAGGGGAGGCTGTCGCCTCCTACCCCGAGGCAGCGATGAGGGAGATCATCGCTCTCCTGCCCGGGGAAGTGGCGCTCTGCGCCTCCGGGGGAACCGGGGGGTTCCTGCCGATGCACGCGGAACAAGGCGGCCTGACGGGTCAGTGGGCTGCCGGGCCCGCACTCTCCTATTGGGACTTCTTCAACTGCGGCGCACGAGAGACGATCGCGCGTGCCCTGGACAGGAAGTACTACGCTCTGTGCCAGTTTACGCCGGGGTGCGGTTACTACTTCAACGATGACATGAGGGAGATTGGCCTCCAGGTCAGTGTGATTGCAGAGTACACGTGGAACACGCACGGCCGCGACCTTGGGGAGTTCCTCGGAGCCTGGGCGACTCGGAACGGGGTCAGCGATCCGCAGCGGTTCTCCGAATTCGCCCGGACCATCCCTTCGGCAGGAGGGGCCGGTGCTCCCATCTCCACGTTTGTCGAAGGAGGAAGCTGGCTGCCGCGGATTCCCAAGGCGATCACCAGTGGGGAGAGAGGGGTGGTCCCACCCGACTTCCGCCCCGAGAGGAACGAGGCGATGATCCGTGCGTGTGAGCAGGCCCTGGAGATCGCCCGGGACTTGGCTCCGAAGGAGTTCGCCGACGGCGCCAGAGCGAGTCTGTGCTATCACCGACTGGAGGCGAAGGCTCACGCCTTCGTCAACGCCGCCATTGACGGGATCGCCGAGGAAGCCGCGTTCCAGTCATTCGACAAGGCTGTGCAGGAGTTCATCGAGGCGTGTGCGCTCAGGGTGGCTCCGTCAGAGGCATCCAGTCCGGTCTTCTTCAGATGGCAGACCGAGAGGATAGCGCAGGTGCGGAAGGACCACGACGCGATCAGGCAATGGTACCTTGAGCGAGGGCGAGGATGACTCGCTGCCTGAACGACTCCGCTGGCGCCTCCTGCCGATCTCCCACCCCGCGAGGTGTCCCGTGAAGACAACAGCGTTTCTCAGCACTCTGATGACCTTCCTCGGCGCCGGCGTCAGCACCTCCGCCGCGGCGATCTCTGACACCTCCACCTGGGCGCGCCGGGTGATCCCCCTCCCGCACGAGATGAACGTGCGGGGTATAGTGCGGGTCCGCCCTTCGGAGGTGGTGGTGAAGGCGCGGGCGGGAGCCGGCCCTCTGGAGCAGCGGGCGCTCGCCGAGCTGAACGGGCTGCTCCGCGAGAAGGACGGCGGTCCCCCGACCGACCCGAAGTTCGGGGTTCTCCTCGGGGTCCTGGACGGCAAGGGCGAGGTGGACGGGGTGTGGGTGGCGAGTGCCGCCCGTCTCAAGGCAGTGCCCAACCCGGGTCAGGCCTACGTGATCGAGCCCGACGCCGACCGGCGGCTGGTGATCGCCGCCCTGTCGGAGACCGGCGTCTACTACGGCGCGCGCACCCTCTGTCAGTTGCTGGAGTTCGGTCTCTCCCGAGAGGATGCGGTCGTTCCCCTGGTGTCGGTCGTGGACTGGCCCGATCTGGAGGAGCGGGGGTTCTGGCACATGCCGCTCGACCAGATCCCGTGGCTGGCATCCTTCAAGCTCAACCACTTCCACGCCGTGACCCGGTTTGCGGTAGGAGCCGACCGGAAGATCACGCCCAGGGTACCCACCTATCTCGTGAATGACCCAGCGGGAGAGGCGCTTTGGTCGGTTCCCTTCGCCCGCGCGCGCCAGTACGCCGCCGAGGTGGTTCCCGGAATCATCCACCTGGACTTCTGGGAGTCCTTTCCCGGCTTCCCCGAGGCGTTCCCGGAGCTGCTCGGGCAGGGAGAGAGCGCCAAGGATCCGTACACCTTCGAGAGCCGCAGGCAGCGGGTGCCGTGCGCGTCGAACCCGGTGCTGGTGAGCATCCTTGCCGACTTGATGGAGACCCTGGCCGCACAGGGCGCGCGGCAGGTCTACGTCTGGGCGAGCGAGTACCCGGTCGCCCAGTGCGCCTGTGAGGCGTGCGTGAAGGAAGGGCAGTACCAGGCGGAGGTGCGCGCTGCCGTCGCGGCGTGGCGCCGTGCGCGCCGGACGTATCCCGATCTGCGTCTGGGCGTCTTCTTCGGGGCCGGAGGGGGCTGGAAAGGTCCCGGCCGCTCCTATCCCAAGGAGCAGATTGAACAGATACTGGCGTGGCTGCCGCCCGAGGTCCATCTGGGCGTCTCGATGGGGATCCAGGACAAGGTCCTGGAGGCACGCGCCGCCGCTGGCGGCTGGGTGGCGCGCTTCGCCGTCGTGAACCCTCTCTCGCCGTGGCAGCGCTACACTGCCGGGGACATCCAGAGACGGGTGCAGTACCTCGTGGCGAAGCGGCACGGCGGCGCCTGCCAGTACATCTCGGGCGTCGAACGGGCCGACGTGCGGGTGCTGTTCGACTACCGCCTCACGGCGCTGGCCGAGTACGCGTGGAACGCGAATGGCCGGAGCCCCACGAAGTTCGCCGCGGCATGGGCGACGCGACGCGGCTTCGCGCGCCCCGGGTTGTTCGCCCGGTGGATCGGCATGATGGCGGAGCCGCAGTTAGCGGCGCTCCAGTCGAGGATGAGCGCCTGCCTCAGCCTCTCCCCCAACTCCTGGCTGGGCCGCTTGCCCCAGATGATCGCCGAGCGGAAGATGGACGGTGCCTTCCAAGGTGTGAGCGCCGGGCAGTTGAGCGATGTGGTCGCTGCGTGTCGGGAGGTTCTCGCGGTGGCCCGGCAGTTGGATGTGCCGGACGTGGCGCGCGAGGCAGAGGGGATGCTTCGCTACGCTGAGCTTGAGGATGCAGGGTACCTGCTGCTTGCACACGCGGGACGGGCGGATCTGCGGCAGGCGGAAGACCGAGCGGCACTGCAGGCCAGCCTCAAGGAGGCCGAAGGAGCTTTCTCGGCATGCACAAGAGCGCTGCTTGCGAAGGTGGACGGGTGGAACGTGACCCCTGGCATGGCTGAGAGCCTGAGGAAGAGCGCAGATGCGCCGCGAGCCGCCTTCGTGGACACGGTGCGGGAGCTGGCAAGGCAAGGCGTGATCTACCCATCCCCGGTGACACACTGAAAGGCCCCGTGCTCGGCACCAGGGGAAAGCGCACAGGAATCGGTGCCCGCCGACACGAACACCCCTCGGTAAGCACCTCATGGGATGAAGGTTCGCGTTCTGCTCCACCCAGGGCACGCCCCTCAATTCGAGATACCAGCGGTGGTCGCTGCACCCGCGCGGGTGTGCCGACCGCCGGGAGAAGAGAAGATGAGTAGCGCTATTCCATCCGGCCTGGGGGCGCCCGGACTGTTGCTCTCCGTCACCGTGGCCGCCTCGCTGATGAGCAGTGCCGGGGTGGCGGCGGAGCCATGCACCCTCTACAAGCCGCAAGACATCCAGAATGCCCGTGAGAATATCGAGCGATATCCCTGGGCGCAGGTGATCGTGGCCGACTGGAAGTCGCGCGTGCGCTACGCCTTGGAGCACGACCGTCAGGCGGTCCAGGCGATGATCTCCGATCTGACGCCGGGGCGGCTCAACGCGCAGAACTGCCCGGCGTGCGTGGGCAAGCAGTCCGTCATGGGGGAAAACGACCTCTTTGCGTGGCGCATCAGCTCGCCCGACCGGGTGGTTTGCGGCCGGTGCGGCACGGTCTACCCGAACCCGGAGTACCCGGAAACCGGGAGGATTGCGTGTCGCCACATGGGGCAGGCCTTCACCTACTACGAGACGGAAGGGGAGCGCGCCCATCCGGACGAGCGGGCGAAGTACGCCATGCGCTGGAACGGCCGCCCGGTGCCGACGAGCTTCAGCGGCATGATCCGGTTTGGGAAGTGCCGATGGGCGGTGGGCGCCGCCTTGCCGCTGGCTAAGCTCTACGCCGTCACCAACGACGTGCGCTACGCCGAACGGGCAGCGTGGATCCTCGACCGCTTCGCCACCGTCTTCCCCCACTACCTCTACCACTCCTACGATGGCACTATCGCCGATTGCCCCCCGGCGGAGGCCGCCGCCAACATGGGGAAGCACGGCGGCGGTGGTCACTTTCCCAAGGACGTCATCGTCCACCCCTACGGCAACAACCAGTTCGAGGACCACGCCACCCTCTACAACGGCTTCTGGGGCGCCGGGCGCTACAATGCTCACGGCAAAGGCAGCGACTCCGGTCCCCTGCTCGACATGGCTGTCGCTTACGACCTGATCCGTGACGCCCGCTACCCTGACGGCCGGCCGGTGATCGATGCCACTGCAGAGAAGCGCATCGTCAACGACCTGCTCATCGCCGGGTGCGCGGACTATGAGAATTGGGATGACGTGACGAACAAGGGAGTAGCATCCCGGTCACTCAGCGCCGCCGTCGGCGTCGTGCTCCAGCGCCCCGAGAGCGTCCACCGGGCACTGGACGGGCTCAACCTGATCCTGGACAGCAAGTACCACCTGGATGGCTTCTTCACGGAGTCGCCTGCCTATGCCGAGCACAATTACGAGAACGTGCGCGAGTTGCCGGATATTCTGCTGGGCTACAGCGATCCGCCGGGCTACCAGCCCAAGCAGGGGCCGCGACTGGAGAACCTGAACCCGTATGCGGACGAGCGCTTCCGCCTGGCACTCCTCTCGATGGTGCGGATGCTCACCCCCGGAAACCGGCTCCCGGTCATCGGCGACACGCGGCATGAAGCCCGCCTCCCCGTCATCTTCGCGGAGATCCTGGCCGACCGCCTGGGAGACGACTATGTCGGCCTCCTGGAGACCGCCCAGGGCATCCCTCTCGCCCGAAAGGGGAGCGAATACGCCCTCTGGTATCGGCCCGTGGACCTTCAGGCGCCTGCGGGGCGGGTGGCCCTGCCCCTGCGCTCGGAGTGGTTCCCCGGTTGGCACGTGGGTGTGCTGCGCGGCGGTCGCGAAGCCAACGACACCGCCCTCTACCTCACCGGGGACGAAGAGCAGTGGATCTACCGCAGCGGGCATCGGCACCGGAACATCCTCGGCATCCTTTACTACGCCTTCGGCAAGGAGATTGTCTCCGACCGCGGCTACTTCTCCGGCAGCAGGGAACAGACTCCGGATGGCCGGTTCGGGCAGGAGTGGATGAACTCGACGCTCTCGCACAACCTGGTGGTGGTGGACGAGAAGAGCCAGAGCATGCCGCGCGGCTCCCACCTGGAGCTCTTCGGCGTGGCCCCCGGGGTCGAGGTGGTCCAGGCCTCCGGGTTCAACGCCTATCCCCAGTGCCAGGAGTACCGCCGCACCACGGCATTGATACGGACGCCGGATGGGCAAACCTACGCTGTGGACTTCTTCCGCGTCCGGGGCGGACAGACGCACCAGTACAGCTTCCACTGCAACGGCTCGCTGGTGGGCGTGGCACCGGCGCAGCCGGCGCCGCAGCCGGTGGATCTCTCGAAAGCCTGGAGCGCCTGGCTGAGCCACGCTCGCGCCATCACCCCCGGCGGCCCGCACCGCTTCACCTGGCAGGACGAGGGCACACGCCTCGATCTGCTCCTGCTCAACGGCCCTGACGATCTGAAGCGGATCGTCGTGGCCGATGCCCCGGGCTGGCGGAAGGCAGGAATCGCCGAGTTCGAGAAGCCACCGATCCAGCAGATCCTGGCCGAGAACCGGGCGGACGATCCCGAGGAGGCGCTGGCGACCCAATACGCCGCCGTGATCGTGCCCTACCAAGGCGCCCAATCCCCGGTCCTCGCCGCACGCCTGCTGGCGAACGACAGGGAGAGCGGCACGATGGCTATCGAGGTGCGGTTTGCGGACCGGACCGATACGGTCATCTCCACGAAGGACCAGCAAGAGCGCCGGTTCGGCGCGGTGAGCGCCGCCGGAGAGTTCGCGTTCATGTCCGTGGATGGACATGGCAAGGCGACCCGGGGATACCTGCTCAACGGCACCCGCCTGGAGCGCGGCGGGTTGGAAGTGCGCCTGCCGCAGCCGAGTGCCCCGTTGAGGGTCAAGTCCGTTGAGGGAAGGACTTTCCACCTCGCGGAGCCGCTGCCTGAAGGAGTGGCTGTTCCGGGATCATATCTGCTGGCGCCGGGGCCGGTGGAGCGCCACCCCACCTTGCTGGCGTACCGGGCGAGCGTGAACCAGGACGCCGACCCGCTGCCGCGTCCGCAGACGGGGTTCGAGGTAGAGTCCACTACGGCGGACACGATCACGGTGCGCGACTACCCGCCCTGCCCGTGCGAGGAGGTGGTGATCCTGAACTCGCGCTGGGTGAGCGTCCGGCCGTAGGCGCGAGGGAGGCGGCCCCCACTCCTCAGCCCGCGAGCTTCTCCAGGGCGACATCGTCCACCCACGCGTCGCCCGTCACGCCCTCGCCAAGCCGGCACCGGATGACCGCCTGCCCGCCCCGGGGACCGGTGAGGCCTTCGCCAGTGACGCGGACCCAGTGCGCCGCCTCCACCGCGGGTCTCTCGAAGTCGCAGCGGAGCGCCGGCTGCAGGGCTCCGACCACGCTCTCCCCCTCGACCCCCTCGAGAGTGAGCGTGGGGAGCGCGACCTGATCGCCGCGGCGCGCGCTGGTGCGCACCCAGGCCGTGAGGCGATAGCGCGTGTTCGCCTCCAGCGACACCGCGCCGGACACCGCCTCCGCAACGCCCGGCGCGCCCGCCTTCGCGAGCCTCAGCGACCGCTTCCCCGAGCGCCGGGACGCGGCGTCCAGACTCGCCGAGGGTCCCAGTTGCCAGGGGATCTTGCCCTCGAAGCCGGGGGCGCTCACCGCCACGCGCGCGGCGGCCGGGTAGACGTTCTCCTCCAGCGACTTCCCCGCGTCCATGTGAACCGTATCGCCCACGTTGGCGCTGACGGCGGTGTTCTTGCCATCCCAAAGGATCCCGCCGATCCGGTTGCCGACGGTGACGTTGTTGGCGATGACGTTCTCCTCGGCGCGCGGTCCGCCCACGAAGATGCCCCACAACTGGCTCTTCTCCGGGGTCACCAGGCTGCCCTCGGGGTACTCAAACACGAGCGGGTCAGCCAGTTCCATCTCCACACCGCGCGCCCCGAGATGGTGCAGCCTCTTAACGAGGTGGCGTTCGGCCCGGCTGCCATCGGAGAGGGTGACGAAGAAGTCGGTCCAGTTCTCGTAGAACGCAGCCATCGGATGAACGAACCCGTAGACCGGGTGCTGCTGCAGGGCGATCCGGGTGGCGCCCGCGTCCGCCTTGCCCGCGAGCCGGATGCTCTCCCGGTCCTGCTCGTCCATCACCCGGTTGTTGGCGATGACGCAGCGCTGGGCATTGAACAGCGAGATGCCCGCCGGAACCCGATGGGCCCCCAACTGCCGCCCCCCGGCCAGACCGTTGTTCATCACCACGTTGTCGGTGATGATGAAGTCCGGCGGCCCCACTTTCCCCTGCCCGCTCCTGATGCCCGCGTCTCGGTTGCGGTAGATCACATTGTGGCTGATGATCGAGAAGTGGTCGCCGCCCCGTCCGGGCCGGTCCTCGAGGTCGCCCATCTCGCCGATGCCCACCAGGCTGTCATGGATGTGGTTGTCGGTGACGGTCAACCCATAGTTGCCCAGGCAGAAGGAGACGGCGATGTGCTCATGGTGGTGGATGCGGTTGCCGACGATCTTCGAGTAGGCGCCGCCCTCCGCGTGGACCCCCTGCCAGTTCCCCGAGATGTCGCAGTGGCTGACCGTCGCCGTCCAGCCCAGCGAGACGCACACTCCGACCGCGTCGTAGAGCCAGCAGTCCTCCAGTCGGGAGTAGCCCCCAAGGTAAGGGGCACAGCGCAGGCGCTCCGCCCAGGCGGGGTAACTCCAGTACAGCCCTTTGCCGTCAACTTTCTGGGCTTCCTTGTTCCCATCAAAGGCCAGGTGGGAGATCACGCACTGCTGCGAAGTTCGGATGAGGGGGAAGCCGTTGTAGAGGGCCGCCTTCCTCGACACCAGGCTGTCTCCCTCCGGCTTCCAGGCTCTAGGGTAGAGCGCTCCCCGGCGACCGGCCTGGAGGAAGACCCGGTTGCCCTCAATGCGTTCGATGGCGCCCTCGCCGCTGCTCTCCGTCAGGTCCCCCACGATGACATACATGCCGGGTCTGAGTTTGGAGGCATCCTCCACCACCACGTAGCTCTGCTCCGATCCCTTCTTCACGTCCTCCACCAACGGCACGATCCAGGCCGGGTCCTTGCGGATGATGCTGCCTCTCCCCGCCCCCATGAGGACGGCATGGGGCTTCATGCGGATGCAGGCGTGGATCTCGTAGATGCCTTCCGGCACGTAGACGGTGCCGCCGTCTTCGGGCAGGCTGTCAATCGCCTCCTGGATGCCGCCCGTCACGGATCGCTCGCCGGCGTAGTCGGTCGCCAGTCGCGCCCACCCGGCCACTGCCGGCGGGGGCTTGCCCGCCGGCCCCACGGTCGCCGCCGGCTCCTGGGGCGCGGCCGCACTGCAGAAGAAGGCGGAGAGCCCGGTGACCGCGACGGATGCACTGATTCTGGGGAACATCGTCTGACCCCTCCCTGGCGGTCCAAGCGTGGTCAACGGAACGGAGCGGTACTATCATCCGGTCGTGGCGGCCGCCCCTCTGCGTCGGCCCGCGCTCCCGTGGGAGCGCGGGCCGACGGGGGCGTGGCCCCCACGTGCGTCAGTCGCTTTCCTGGGCCGAATGTCCGGCGCCTACGCGCCTACTGCCAGGAGAGCTCGGCGAGTAGCTGCTTCAGGTAGTGGAGGTCGCGCTGGGCGTGCCACTCGCGGTCGCCGTTGCGGGGGAACTCGGGACAGATCGGCCCGGGATAGCCGATCTGCTGGAGCGTGCGCAGAAACTCGCGGTTGTTGATCTCTCCATCCTCCAGGCCCACTTTGAGGCGCTGGCCGTCCCGCAGTCCCAGCGAGTTCTTCAGGTGGACGTAGTAGAGCTTCTCCTTCACCGTCTTGATGGAATCCTGGAGGGAAGGTGCGCCCTTGAGGTAGATGATGTTGCCGTAGTCGAGGTTCGCGCCCACGCTCGGGCGGTCAATCATGCTGAGGAGCTTCATCGTCGGCTCGGGCAGGTCGTGGATCAATCCCATGTGGATCTCGAACGCGAGACGGAAGCCGAGCTCGCCGGCCACATCGCCCAGCGCCCGGAAGCACTCGGCGCCGGCCTCGTAAGCTTCCTCGCTGGCATCGGCGGAGCCCTTCCCGAGCGGTCCCTGCGCCGACGTGTTGCAGACCGTCAGATCGAAGCGCTCGGCGGCCAGGCGCATGAAGCGCGCCGCCTCCTGAACCTCCTGCCGGCGCTGCTCGGCGTCGGGGTAGAGGCAGCGCACGCCGATGCCGAAGACTACCTGGCGCAGCCCGGAAGCCTGCTTCTCCCGGACGATCTCATCCAGATAGGCTTCCGGCGTGGTGTACGGCAGGGCGGTCGGCACCCGGCGGAACTCCACGCCATCGTATCCCCAACCGGCGACCTTCCGGCAGATCTCGGCGATCGTCTGCCCCTGTTCGCAGTAGTTCACGTGCATGATAATCGGCGGTGCCATCGGGATCCTCCTCACTGTCCCGGCCCCCGCGGCCGGGCTATCCTCCAATGCGACGCCCGCCCGCCTACTTCCTTCCCGCGCGCGTGCCCATTCGCCGTGCGGAGAGCCTCCCCCTGCCAGGCGTCGGGACGCCGCGCTTCGGGGCCGCGAAGCAAGAGGAAATCGGCGGCTCGCGTCGAAGGAGAGCTAGGGACGCAGCACGGGCAGCGTTGTGATTCCCGGAACGGGGAATCGTGGCACCGCCCCTCGTGGGGGTTCCGGGTTCGTGCCCGGATCCGGCTCGATCAGGATGCAGACGGCAGGGCCTTTTCATCACCCCCAACCGGGCGGCGCAGGGGGCAGAGGAGGGCCTGCGACGGTCCCGAGGCTCGACTCTACGGGGCTTTTTGTGATAAGCTGTTGAGGATCGTGGATGACGAAGGGCATGATGGCACGAGAATACCAGAACTACATTGATGGGAAATGGGTTGGCGCCCGATCCGGCAGAACGTTCGAGAACCGCAATCCCGCCCGCTACCACGAAGTGATCGGCACCTTCCCTCTTTCGGGCAAGGATGACGTAGACGAGGCAGTGGGAGCCGCACGTCAGGCGTTCGAATCGTGGCGTCTGGTGCCCGCCCCGAAGCGCGGCGACATCCTCAAGAGGGTGGGGGACCTTCTCACGGCCCGCAAAGAGGAGATCGCCCGCCAGATGACGCGCGAGATGGGGAAGGTTCTCCTCGAAACCCGGGGCGACGTGCAGGAAGGGGTTGACACGGCCTACTACGCCGCCTCGGAAGGCCGCCGCCTCTTCGGCCACACGGTGCCCTCGGAGCTGCCGAACAAGCTGAACATGGCGCTGCGTGTTCCCGTCGGCGTCGCGGCGATGATCACGCCGTGGAACTTCCCGATGGCGATCCCGACGTGGAAAATCTTCCCGGCGCTTCTCTGCGGCAATACCGTGGTGTTCAAGCCCGCCTCGGATACTCCGGCGACGGCCGCCACGCTGGTCGAAATCCTGCTGGAAGCAGGCGTGCCGCCCGGCGTCGTCAACCTTGTCAACGGCGGGGGCAGCGAGGTCGGCGCCGCCCTCGTCGAGCACCCGGACGTTGATCTTGTCAGCTTCACGGGCTCCACGCAGGTCGGCAAGCGCATCTCCGAGGTCGCGGGCCGAACGCTCAAGCGAGTCTCCCTGGAGCTCGGCGGGAAGAACGCCCAGATCGTGATGGAGGACGCCAACCTGGAGTTGGCCCTCGAAGGGGTGCTGTGGGGCGCGTTCGGCACGACGGGACAGCGATGCACGGCAACCAGCCGGTTGATCCTCCACGAGAAGGTGTACGACACCTTTGTGCCCCGGGTGGTTCGGCACGCGGAGAGGCTGCGCCTCGGCGACGGGCTGGAGGCGGGCGTGGATGTCGGTCCGTGCATCAACGAGAGCCAGCGCCGGATCGTTGAGGAGTACGTGAGGATCGGGGTCGCCGAGGGCGCGGAAGTCCTCACGGGCGGGAAGGCACCCGAGGGCGATGGCCTGTCGAAAGGGTGGTTCTACGAGCCCACGGTGCTGGGCGGGGTGACGCCGGCGATGCGTGTCGCCAGGGAGGAGATCTTCGGCCCGGTGCTCTCCGTCATCCGGGTGACGTCCCTGGAGGAGGCCATTGCCGTCGCGAACAACACCGCTTACGGGCTTTCCTCATCCATCTACACGCAGGACATCAACCGGGCCTACGAGGCGATCCGCGACATCAGAGCGGGTATTACCTATATCAACAGCCCGACGATCGGCGCGGAGGCGCATATGCCCTTCGGGGGCGTGAGAGAGACCGGGAACGGCCACCGCGAGGGAGGGTGGACGGTTTACGACTTCTATACAGAGTGGAAGACTGTGTACGTGGACTACAGCGGCAGGCTGCAGCGCGCCCAGATTGACAACGCTGAGAAGTAGCCGATGGCTGCACGTCTCACCATAAGACCGTTCTGCATATCGTTCTACGAACACCAGGAGTTCTTCTAGGAGCCGGCCTGCGAAGGACCGCGGCATCGCCCTGGGTGGGCGTTCCGACGGGCACCGCGCCCGATGCCGCGAGGCTTCCGGGTTGGGCCTTTTTGGCGCTGGTCTGGATGCGCACGCGCAGACAGACCAGGATCATGACAGAGGAACTCCAAGGTGACTTATGGCAGAGACACTTACCGCGAGCGCGCGGACGCCGGCCGGCAGGATCCCGGTCGCGCCGCCGCACCCGGGCGAGCCCGCGCGGAATGCGGGCAAGCCGACAACGAAGACGCCGATCACGGTCGCGCCGGAGCAAGTCCACGCCACCCTTGCCAGACGCATGCTGGTGGACGGGCTCGATCTGGTCGTTGATCTCCAGCGAAGCCGGGGCGCGTGGATCTACGATTCCCGCCACCACCGGCGCTTCCTGGACTTTTTCACCTTCTTCGCCACCGGGTCCGTGGGCCTGAACCATCCGAAGCTCACTTCCCCGGCGTTTCTCGAGAAGTTGGCGCGCGTTGCCGTCAACAAGCCGTCCAACGCTGACGCGTACACGGTGGAGATGGCAGAGTTCGTGGAGACGTTCGGGCGGATCGCGCAGCCGGATTACCTTCCCTATGCCTTCTTCATCGACGGGGGCACCCTCGCCGTTGAGAACGCGCTGAAGGCGGCTTTCGACTGGAAGGTGCGCAAGAACTTCCGCAAAGGCTACGCCGGGGAGCGCGGGCGGCAGGTGATCCACTTCCGCCAGGCGTTCCACGGCCGGAGCGGCTACACGCTCTCGCTCACCAACACCGACCCGGCCAAGACGAGCTACTTCCCGAAGTTCGAGTGGCCGAGGATCCACAACCCGGCCGTGCTCTTCCCGCTGGATGAGGAGAACCTCACGAGGGTGGAAGCGGCGGAATCGTTGGCCCTGCGGCAGATCAAGGAGGCGATCCACGCCCATCCCGACGACATCGCCGCGATGATCATCGAGCCGATCCAGTCTGAGGGGGGCGACAACCACTTCCGAAAGGGGTTCTTCGAGGAGCTGCGCACCATCTGCGACGAGAGCGAGATCCTCCTGATCTTCGACGAGGTGCAGACGGGAATCGGCATCACCGGGAAGATGTGGGCGCACGAGCACTTCGTCAAGCCCGACCTGCTGGCGTTCGGCAAGAAGACCCAGGTGTGCGGGTGCCTGTGCAGCCGGCGCATTGATGAGGTGCCCGAGAACGTGTTCCACCACCCGAGCCGGATCAACTCCACCTTCGGCGGCAATCTGACGGACATGGTGCGCTGCCAGCGCATCCTGGAGATCATCCACGAGGAGAGCCTGGTGGAGAACGCGCGTGACACAGGGGCGCACCTGCTCGGGAGGCTGGAGGCGCTGCAGCAGGAGTTTCCGACCCGCGTCTCAAACGCTCGCGGGCGGGGCCTCCTCTGCGCGATGGACCTCGATAGCCCGCAGAGCAGGGACGAGCTGATCGCCAGAGCCTATGCCGCGGGCCTGATCCTGATCGGGTGCGGGGAGCGCTCCATCCGGTTCCGGCCGCCGCTGAACATCAGCGAGGGCGAGCTCGACGAAGGGATCGGCATCATCCGTGGGGCCCTGGCGGGATAGGAGCGGGGACGGGAAGAGCCGCGCGGGGCGCGTGGGAGTGTGGGGGGGGGCGAGGCGACGGGAGACCGGTGACCGGGGACGCGCCCTCCGTCCCGTCTCCCGTCCCCGGTCGGGGCCCCCACGCCCGGGAGACACCATGCAGATCCAAGGCACAACCATCGTCACCTGCGTTTGGGGATGGCCCGTTCGGCACAGCCTCTCGCCCCCGATGCACAACGCCGCCTTCCAGCACCTGGGAATGGACTGGTGCTACGTGCCCTTCGCGGTGGCGCCGGAGGCGCTCGCCGAGGCCGTGCGCGGCGTGCGTGCGCTCGGGATCGTGGGCGTCAACGCCACCATCCCGCACAAGGAGGCGCTGGTGCCCCTGATGGACTGGGTGGATCCGCACGCCGGGGCCATCGGCGCGGTCAACACCATCCACAATGACGGCGGCGTGCTGCGCGG
>JACQGM010000065.1 GCA_016199585.1 Armatimonadota bacterium | reverse complement strand
GGCGGGCGGTTCGATCTGGTCAGCGACGGACTCCCCACCGCGCTCATCGTTCTGGGCAACCCGCCGACCCGCCAGTCCGAGATCGCCGCCGAGGAGATCAACGACGCGATACAGGCGGCGTGCGGAGTGGCCCTGCCGGTGAAGCGCGCGGGCGCCCTCACCACGGCGGAGCGTGAGACCGCCTCGCTCATCCTCATGGGCGGACCCGGCGAGAACGCGCTGCTCACCGAAGAGGGCGCCCGCTTCGGCGTTCAGACGAGCGCCACGGATCCAGGCCCCCAGGGCTACACCATTCGCTTCGGCGCCGATGGCGAGCGGCGCCTGGCCCTCCTGGTGGGGAGCGACCCCCTCGGCACGCTCTACGCGGGGGTCACCTTCCGCGGCCTGATCCGCGGAGAGACGGGGCGGGCGCACGCCCTCGAAGCCGACATCCGCGACTGGCCGGACGTGCGCTGGCGGTTCGTCCAGACGACTCCCAGAGGGAGCATCGAGGGCGCCCGGGAGCAGATCGACTTCCTCCTGCGGCACAAGGTCAACGCCTTCGCCAGCTACCACGCCGGCACCAAGGCGCAGCACGCCCAGGGGGGTGAGGAGCGCCAGGCGTGGTACCGGGAGCTCTTCCAGTACGCCTTCGAGCGGGGTCTGTGGGGGTGGACGATCCCCGTACACGACAACCTCGGCTGGGCCCCCGAGGGCCAGAACCGGCCGGAGCTCGACGTGTGCGTCCGGCCCCGGGGCGTCGGCTACTGGTGCTGGAGCCGCGACGAGATGATGGACCGGCGCTTCGAGGAAGCCGCCCGCGAGGTGGCCGCCAACCTGCCGGCAGACCCGGGCATCGGGGGGATGCTCCTCTGGCTGCACCTGCCGGACAGCGGCAACATGGGCTGGCACAACCGCTGCCGGCAGTGCCGCGAGCGGTTCGGAAACGACCAGGCCACCGCCCAGGCGCACGTCTTCAACCGCTTCTACCAGGCGATGCGCCGCCATATTCCCAACTCGAAGCTGATCCTGATCCCCAGGCCCTACGCCTGTTGGGACCTGAACGCGCCGATGAACACCCTCCTGCGCGACCGGATCGCCAACATCGCCCGGTCGATCCCTGCCGACTCCTACATCAACCACAACGCGGGGAATCGTGAGGCCATCCGCTCCTGGGTCGAAGCGGTGGGAGATCGCGGCCTGGCGAAGTTCGGTTACGAATCGGCCCGGAGCGACTACTTCGCCGGCAGGGAGGACATCCTCATGGTCCTCGTCTGCAGCCCCTACAAGGCAAAGGCCCTGCGGATCCTGACGGAGGTGGAGTACCTCTGGAACGTCAACGCGCCCGGCAGTGAGGAGACACACCTCGACCGCGAGCATCCTTACGACCTGATCGCGATGGACGAAGGCGACACCCCGGCCGACCATGGCAAGCACCCGGGGCAGTTCCCCAACAGCGTCACGGCGGAGGGCATATCCATCTACGCCTCACGGATGCTCCCCCCGGAGCGCCGCTGGGGCCGGGAGGGGATGGGGCTCCGGGAGCGGATCGCGCGATCCCTCTTCGGGGAGCAAGCAGCCCCCTACCTGGTGCTCGCCGAGGGCGCCGAGAGCATCGGGGGGATCGGGGCGCGGATGTTCGACTTCGTTCCCCCGATCCTATCCGGGTGGCCCTACGTTCCGGTGACTGCCGAGCAGATGGCGGGGGCGGGCCCCATCCTCGCGGCGGGCGCCGAGGCGCTCGACAAGGTGCATCGGGAGGGCATCCCGATCAACCCCGAGTACCAGGACCAGGGCCTGGCGTCACCAGGAAGGGCCCTCGCTCTCCACCTGGCGGCCAGCCTGGCGCGCGCCTGGGCTCCCCTGCTCCGGGCGCGAGATGCCGCGGACGCCTCCCGGTGGTCCGATGCCGCGGACGCGGCGGCCGAAGCGGCGAGGGTTCAGGATGCCGAGGCCGACCGTCTGCGCGCGCTCTACGCGGGATACGGCGCGTCGCCCGATCCGGCGCTTGCGCGCCTGCGCGCCGTCACCGAGTTCCCGCCGCCGACCTCGAAGGGCACGCTCGGCTTCTACCTGGCGATCAGCAAGGCGCGGGCCTGGGTGCCCCTGGTGAAGGCGCAGCGATTGGCGGCGGCGGCCGAGTGGACTGCGGCGGCTCAGGCGTTGACCGAAGCCGAGAAGGCCCTGGAGAGCGAAACCGGGCGCCTGCGCGCGGCCGTCGGCGAGCGATACCGGGATCCGCTCGAAGCCGGCATCCAGGAGCTGCGAGACGTGGTCCAGCCGGAGCTCGAGCGGCTTCGGGGGCAGATGAAGAGAGGCACCTCATGATCGTCGATTCCCACCTCCACTGGTACCCGGGGCGAGAGACGCACGACCCGGAGTTCCTCATGAAATCCGGGGTGGTCAACCGCGCCTGGATGCTCTCCAGCAACGCGGTGGTGACGGGACAGGCCACCGACGACGAGGTGCTGGCGCTCCATCGGAAGCACCCCGACTTCTTCGTGCCCTTCGCCTGGCTCGACTTCCGGGGGAGCCCCCGGAACGTGGATGACCTCCACGCCCGGGGCTTCGTGGGGCTGAAGGCGGAGTTCCCCGCCCACCCGTATGACCACGAGGGCTACTTCCCCCTCTACGAGCGGGCGGAGCGCCTGGGGATGCCGATTGTCTTCCATACCGGCGGGGCCTGCCAGGTCTCCTATGAGCTGCTGCCGATGGCCCGAGAGCACCCGGAGGTCCTGGCGGCCAAGAACATGCTGGCGGGGACCCTGGACCTGGTGGCGAAGACCTTCCGCAAGCTGAAGATCATCGCCGCCCACCTGGGGGGCTGGCCCCAGACCTACGGCGAGGGGATCGCCCTCTTGCACCAGAATCCCAACTGCTACCTGGACAACTCCGCGCTCGTCTGCCACCCGGACATGCTGCGGGAGGTGGTGCGCGTCAAGGGCCCGACGCGCGTCCTGTGGGGATCGGACAGCACCTACCAGGAGTCGGTGCAGCGGGCGGCTTTCTACCGTGGGTACTTCAAGTACGTGATCGGCGACGAGAAGGCCGGCGAACTGGTGTTGGGAGGCAACGCCCAGCGCATCCTGGCAGAGGCGCGGGCGAGCGCCACCGAGGGGTAGAGACCACGAGGGGCGCACCACAAACACTTCGAGCTGGGGAAGGCGATAGAGACGGATGCGAGGCTGGGCCGCCTGTGGCAACCTCGCTACCTACCCAACGCGGTCCCACCCCGGTGCGATAACGTGGTTGACAAAGCGACCGCGTGCTGCTATAATGAGGCCCACGTGGGGATGAGTGGTAGCCGGTGGTAGACAGGCCCATGCCGATGCCCTTCAGGGGATGGATGCCGCTTCGGCTGCCGCTCGTGCCGCTGACGCACGGAGGCCAATCAGATGCCACAGGCCAAGAAGATCGCCGCCGCTGCCAGCGAGGTCGTCCTCGATCTGCGGCGTGGGGGAACGTGTGCCGTCTACATCGTCGAGGCGCGCAACCGCCAGGAGGTCCGCGAGCTGAAGGAGATGTTCGGCGGCCTGCGGCAGGAGCTGGAGGTGCGCCAGCTTGCCGAGGGCACGATCACCGCCTACGCCGTGCGCGTGCCGGGCCGCGACATCCGCGTCTTTGACGAGATTGAAACCACTCTCAAGGAGAACTACCGCTTCTCCATCAGCGAGCGGGCGTTCCAGCGCACCATCTACACTGTGGTGCGCGACCTCTGCCGCGCCAGCGATAGCGTCCTGCGCGCCGTGCCCGCTTGCGGCATCTGCCAGTCGCCCGATCCCTTCCCCACCACGGTGGACTTCATGGATGCGAGCGGGCAGCGCCTGGCCGGCGGCGTCTACTGCGCGCGCTGCGTCGGCGAGGCGGATGCGAAGGACGACCGCGAGTTGATCGGGCGCCTGCTGGCGGCCGATGGCAGCGGGCTCGCCCCGCTGGGCCGCCTTCGCCTCGCGCAGGAACCCCGGAGCGAGCGGCCGGGCGCGGGGTACCGGGTGGATGAAGAGGAGCCCCGGCGCGCGGCGGCCGGTTAGGGCTCGCAAGGGAACGGGCGTGCCCGTGTCGCGGGCGCGGTCTGCTACTCCCACCCGACGGCGCTGGCGAAACGCTGGATGTAGTCCCTGTCGTAGGCATCCAGCGTGCCGGCGAACTCATAGCAGACTCCGGCGGCGTCGGGGCGCCCCAGGCGAATGTAGATCTCCCCCAGAATCCGCTTGTACGAGCCGTTCTCCGGTCGGATGCGGATGGCGTTGCGCATGGCGCGCACTGCTTTCTCCGCCTGCCCCAACTGAAGGTAGAGGGCACTGAGGCGGATCTGGTAGTAGTCGTCCTGCTCGGCGAGGGCGGCGGCGCGCTCGAGCTGCGCGAGTGCCTCGCGCGGCTCGCCGCGTCGCAGGTACAGCTCTGCGGTCCAATAGCGGTAGAAAGCGTCGTCGGGCGCCAACTCGATGGCCGCGCGCATCTCGGCGAGCGCATCGCGCAGCCAGCCCGTCTGCACGTAGGCATCGGCCAGGCGGTAACGGTAGTAGGGGTTGCGCTTGTCGAGGTAGGTGGCGACGCGGTATTCGCGGATGGCGGCCTTCACCCGCCCGAAGCGGCGGTAGAGCTCGGCGAGGCAGAAGTGCGGCTCGGCGTCGTTCGGCTCGACGTTGATCGCCTTCCGATACTGGGCGATGGCGCGGGTGGTGTTATCGGTGTAGGCGTAGGCATCCCCCAGGCGCGTGTGCGGGCGCGCCTGCAGCCCGTCCAGGCGAACCGCGCGGCGATACTCCTCCATCGCGCCGCCGATGTCCCCTTCGGCCGCCCGCGCGTCTCCCCGCCGCGTGCGCTCTTCTGCGGTCGGCTCCTCCCTTTCCTCCTCACCCGCGCGGATCTCTTCCTGCACCGCCCGGTCGGTCAGGTCCGGGAACAGGCTCGCCTGGAAGAAACGCCGCAGGGCGACGAGCACGTCTCGCTCGGACTCCATCGCCAAGTCTACTCTCCCTCAGAACAGCCGCCGACTATCGAGCAGGATGGTCACCGGCCCATCGTTGACGATCTCCACCACCATGCGGGCCCCGAATCGGCCCGACGCCACGGCGATCCCCCGGCCCTTCAGCAGATCCACGACCCGCTGGTAGAGCGCCTCGGCGCGCTCCGGCGGCGCCGCCGCCGTGAAGCTCGGCCGCCGGCCCCTGCGGGCATCGCCCAGCAGCGTAAACTGCGACACGGCCAGCACGGCGCCTCCCACCTCGCCGACGGCGCAGTTCATCTTGTCCTCGCCGTCCGGGAATACCCGCAGGCCCGCGATCTTATCGGCGACATAGCGGGCATCTTCCGGGCCATCATCGCCCGCGACGCCCACCAGCGCCACGAAACCTTGCCCGATCTCCCCGACCGTCTCCTCCTCAACGGTCACGCGGGCGCGGCGCACTCTCTGGATCACTGCGCGCAAAGAGGATCTCCCTGCTTCGTGATAGGGGTATTGTAGCACGTCCCACGCGGGATGTAAACCGCAACCCGGTGTCAGGACCCGGGCGGGAGCGGCTCGCGGGCGCGCTCCACCAGGCGGCGCACGCGCTCGAGGGAAACGGGGCGGGCGGCGATGCCCGACTCCTTGGCGCTGGTGCCGACGATCACGGCGTCGGCGATGCTGAGGAGATCGGCGATCGTGTCCTCGCCGACGCCGCTGCCGACGAGGAGGGGGGCGTCGGGCGCTGCCCGCTTCACCCGCCGCAGGTCTTCCAGGTCGGTGGGCTCGCCGGTGGCGGCGCCGGAGACGATCAGCGCGTCGGCAAGGCCGCGGCAGAACGTGTCGCGCGCGACGCGCTCCAGGTCCGCGGGGGCGAGCGGCACGGCGTGCTTCACCATCACGTCGGCGAAGATGAGCGCGGAGATGCCGAGCGCGGCGCGCAGGCGCAGCGTCTCGTCGGCCCGGCCCTCGAGGATGCCCTGGTCGGTGAGCATGGCGCCGGTGTGTACGTTGACGCGGATGAAGGGGAGATCGAGCGCCGCGGCGATGCCGAGCGCGGCGCGGGCGTCGTTGCGGAGCACGTTCACCCCGACCGGGAGGCCGGCGGCATCGCGCACCGAGCGGGCCGCCAGCGACATCGCCGCCACGGTGTGCGGCTCCACCCGGCCGGGGAGGAACGGCACGTCGCCGAAGTTCTCCACGATTAGCGCGTGCGCGCCGCCCTCCGCCCAGGTGCGCGCGTCCGACACGGCCCGGTGCAGCACGGCATCCATGCTGCCGCCCCACCCGGGGCTGCCCGGCAGGGGGAGCAGGTGTACCATGCCGATGACCGCCTTCTCTGCCCCGAAAAGATCGCTCAGTCTCATAGCTTGCGGTGAGTCTACCAGACTCGCGGCCCTTTGGCAAGGGACTGGCGGCGGCCGGCCGGATGGCCAAGGATCACTGCCCGAAGCACTGTCGCCCTATCCGCAAATGGCTGGCGCCGGCAGGCGATCCGGTTTCCCTGCCGAACTGAAGAGGTGCGAGCAGCGGTGCGCACGCGAGTGCCGCTTTGCGCCCCTCTCTCGTCGCCCTTGGATCCTGATCCCGGAGAGAACCACATGCGTCCTGAGTTTGTCCAACAGATGATCACCGTGACGCGGGACCTGGCCGCGCGCCCGCCGGACGCAGGGCGCGGGATCCGCCCCGCGCCGGCCGGCCCGGCCGATCCGGGTACCGGCGCGCGCTGGTGCCCCGCGTCCTGGCAGCGTCTGGAAGGCGCCGACGTGTTTGCCGCCCGCGACGGCACGGCGCGCGCCCTGGTCATCGCGGGGGCAGGTCCGGCCGCCGCTCGCTTCCCCGGTGAGATCGTTCTCAGCGGGAAGCGCCCGGTGAAGCTGGCCCCGTTCGGCCCGGAGACGTGCGCCGCGCTGCGTGACCTCTTCCCCTGGAGCGCGCCCGGCCGCCTGACGCCGGAGCGGCCCTCCTTCGGCTGCGGCGACCGCCTCGGCGCCGCCACGCCGGGGCATCTGCGCGCCCTGCGCCCTTACGCCGCCACTCCGGTCCTGGCCCAGCAGTCGGTGCGCGAGCTGACCCTCACCGGCCGAGCTTTCCGCGAGGTGGTGGACGCCGCCACGTGGGGCGTCTTCCAGGAGGGCTATCAGGAGGGATGGGGCGCCGACGGCGACCACCTGAAGTCGGCCGCCGAGGTGCGCGACATGCTGGCCGCCGGCGCCACCTTCATCACCTTGGATCTCAGCCTCTGCCTCGGGCGCCCCGAGGCCGCTCCGGCGCTGCCGGCCGGGCTGCGCGCCCACGCGGGCCGGCGCTGGTCGGCCCGCGGGATCGAGCTGGCAGTCGCGGACGCCGACATCGAGCGTTTCTGGCAGGTCTACGGCTCGGCCTTCCCCTTCATCGAAGAAGCGGCGGCGCACTGTCAGTCGGCGCGCGGCTCCGATGGCTGCGACCTGGAAGTGAGCGTGGATGAGACCCCGGAGACCACCCGGCCGGTGGACCATCTCCTCCTGGCGCTGGAGCTGCGGCGGCGGGGGATTCCGGTGGCGAGCGTCGCCCCGCGCTTCCCCGGCGAGTTCCAGAAGGCGATTGACTACGTGGGTGATCTCGGTCAGTTCGAGCGGGAGCTGGCCCGGCACGCCGCCATCGCCCGCGAGTTCGGGCACAAGCTGGGCATCCACTCGGGAAGCGACAAGTTCACCGCCTTCCCGCTGATCGGCCGCCATGGTGGAGACTGCCTGCACGTGAAGACGGCGGGCACGAGCTGGCTGGAGGCGCTGCGCGTCATCGCCGCCGCCGACCCGGCTCTCTTCCGCATCTGCTGGGCGCAGGCGGCCGAGGGGTTCCCCCGCGCCAAGCAGTACTACCACATCCGCACCGAGCTGCCCGACGTGGCCGGCGCCGACGCGGTGGAAGACTCCGGGCTGCCCGCGCTGCTCGACCAGGACGCGCCGCGCCAGTTCCTGCACATCACCTACGGGGAGATCCTGCGCGCCCCGGCCTCCGGCGGGGGCACCCTGGGCGACCGGGTGCAGGCCAGCCTGGCGGCCCACGAAGAGGAGTACGCCGCGGCGCTCATCGCCCACTTCCGGCACCATGCCGAGAGCCTGGGCCTGCCGGCGCGGTAGCCCGGGTCTCACAGGCCGCCCCAGGTCGGAGACGAGCGCCTCCGCGGTGCCGTCGGTGATCCCGAAGTGGATGGCGCGGTACGCACGCGGCATTCGCGTGGCCGCGCGACCTCCGAGGCCGTCCGCTGCCGCTCCTCACCGCCACGCATGCATGCCGCCCTATCTCCGCGCGAAGCGTTTGCCATATTCCCTCGTCTAACAGGGAGAAGACGTGTGGAGGTGCGAGATGAGAAGCAAGCGATGGATCCTCGGGGCGGCGCTGGCCGCCCTGGCCGTAGTGGGCGGGGCGTGCAGCCTGCGTGCGCGGGCCAGCACCGGCGCCGGGCCGCAGGGGCAGGCGGGCGCCCGCTCCGTGGAGCTGACCGTCTACGCCAACGACTTCGCCCTGGTATACGAGAAGCGACCCGTGGAGCTGGAGCCGGGCGCCAACCGCCTGGCGTTCGCCGACGTGTCGAAGGACCTGGACCCGAACTCCGTGCTGCTGCGCTGCGCAGGGCCGGGTCCGCAGGCGCCGGAGATCGTCGGCCACTCCTACGACCTGGGCGTGCGCGACAGCCAGAACCTGCTGCGGCAGGAAGTGGGCAAGAGGGTGGAGGTGGTGCGCTACAGTGATACCGGCCGCGAGGCATCGCGCGAGGCGGGCCGGCTGCTGGCGGCGGAAGGGGGCAGCGCCGCCGTGGTGGAGATAGGCGGGAAGCTGTACGTGCAGCCGCAGGGCACCATCGTGGTGGACGGTGCCGACGGCGTGGGTACCATCCCGCAGCTCATCATCCAGGTGGAGAGCCCGGTCAAGGCTCCCTCGGTGATGGACGTGGCCTACCTCACCCGCGGCCTGAGCTGGAACGCCGACTACGTCGCCACCCTCGCCCCCGCCGCCGACACCCTGGACCTGGAGTGCTACGCCACCGTCACCAACCGCACCGGCGTGCCCTACCCGGACGCCTCGGTGACGCTGGTCGCGGGATCGCCCAACCGCGCGGCGCGGGTGGTTGCAGGGCGCCTCCCGGGGTCCCGCGATGAGTACTTTGGGTTCGACCGCAATGGCGTCATGCCGCTTCCCGCTGCCTCGGAGTCCCTCAATGGTCGCTACCCTTACGCCTCCGCTCCCGAGGCCGTGGGGGAGCTGTACACCTACGCCCTGAAGCGCCCGTCCACCATCCGCAGCGAGGAGCTGAACCGCCTGCTGCTGCTGCGCCGCCCGGCGGTGAAGATCCACAAGGACTACAGCTACCGCGCGCCCTGGATCGCCCCCTGGACCTCGCCGCAGGAGGAGCGCGGCGCCGTGGCCGTGGGCATCTCCTTCCAGAACACGCCGGGGGAAGGCACGGGCGATCCGCTGCCGCGGGGCGCGCTGCGCGTCTACGATGCCGATCGCTCCGGCCGATTGCGCTACGCCGGCGCGGCCGACGTGCCCGCGACCCCGAAGGATCAGAAGGTGAGCGTCACCCTGGCCAACGCCTTCGACCTGACGGCGCAGTACCGCACTCTGAGCAGCAAGCGCCTGTGGAAGCGCCGCGTGCAGAAGCAGGTGCGCGTGGTGCTGCGCAACGAGCGCGCCCATGCCGCCGACGTGCGCGTGGTGCAGGGGTTCTCCGGCTCCTGGAGCATCACGAAGAGCAGCGACCCCCGGGTGAAGCTGAACAGCAGCACCGCTCAATGGACGGTGCCGGTGCCCGCCGGCGGGGAGAAGGCGGTGACGTTCGTGGTGGAGATGACGGGGTGAGGCCCGGCGGAGCGTTGGTATCTTGCCGGCAAGGCACCGGGGGATCGCGCCCATCAGTGCGACTTGTGCCGGCTGGCGCACGGGTATCCGATCCGGGTGCAGGTGCCGCAGAGACAGGCCGAGGCGGCCGCGGAGATTCTGCGGAGTCTGGGCGAAGCGCGAACGGAGTTGGAGGCGGCGTCGGCGCCGGAGGGCATCGGCACGGAGCTGGAGGCAGCCCGGGCGCCGGAGGGACGAGGGTTGGAGATGATCGCGGGCCAGGCGCCGGGTGCTCCCGAGCGTCACTCGTGACCCACTCCGCCCTGATGCCCGCGGATGATCCCCACGACTTCAGCCGCCACCGCCGCGGCGGGGCGTGAGGCGTCCACCAGGCGCATCCCCGGCTCCTGGCGCATCCAGGAGAGCTGGCGGCGGGCGTAGTGGCGCGTGTTGCGCTTGGTGATGCGGATCGCCTCCTCACGGTCGTATTCCCCGCGCAGGTAGCCGATCAGCTCCTTGTAGCCGTGCGCCTGGATGGCCGTCAGCCGCTCGTCCAGACCCGCTGCGTGCAGCCGGCGCACTTCCTCCTCCAGTCCGGCCGCGATCATCCGGTCCACGCGGGCATCAATGCGCCGGTAGAGATCCGCGCGGTCGCGCACCAGCCCCACCATCACCACCCGATAGGGCACCTCGGCCGTGCGGCTCTCGGCCTGCAGCGCGCTGATCGGCTTCCCGGTGAGGTGGTGTACCTCCAGGGCGCGCACGAGGCGCTTCAGGTCGTGGGGGGAGAGCTGCGCCGCCTTCTCGGGATCCACCCGGGCGAGGAGCGCGTGCAGGTAAGGCCGGCCGCGCTCGGTGGCGAGGGCTTCCGTGCGGGCGCGGAACTCGGGATCGCGAGGCGGGCCGGGGAAGAAGCCCTCGGTGAGCGCCTTGATGTAGAGGCGGGTGCCGCCCACGACCAGGGGGATCTTGCCCTCACTCTGCAGCCGCTCGATGATCGGAAGAGCCCGCTCTCGGAAATCGGCGACGGTGAAGACCCGGGCCACGGAGACGATCTCCACCAGGTGATGGGGCACACGGGCGCGCTCCTCCGGCGAGGGCTTGGCGGTGCCGGCCTCCATCTCGCGGTAGACCTGCATGGAGTCGGCGTTGAGGATTTCGGCGCCGAGCGCCTCAGCCACCAGGAGGCCGACCTCCGTCTTCCCGACGGCGGTGGGGCCGGTGAGGACGGCGTGGAGGGGGGAGGGTTGGGGGG
>JACQGM010000058.1 GCA_016199585.1 Armatimonadota bacterium | reverse complement strand
GGGGTGCTCCGAGCCTACGGCTGGCCGTCCTTCGGACGGGAGAAGGCTTTCTGCGTCCGTGAGGACGCCCGGCCAGCGGCCCGGAGCACCCGGTTTCATACCGGGTGGCACCGCGGGAACGCTTATGTTAACGCCTATGGGGGACGGGGGGTTAGGTTGGTGGAAGCAGCGAGTGGTGAGGATAGCGGCAGTGGCGGCGCTGATGGCTCTGTGCATGCCGGCGGCCGCATCGAGCATGGCGTACGAGCGGAGAGTAGTACTGGGCCTGCCGGTCAACGCGGTCACGGTGAACCTGAACAATCCGAAGGTGACGGTGACGGCGGCGGTGGCGAAGAGCGGGCCGGGCGCCTCCGAGCCGTTCATGCACCTGATCAACCGGGTGCATCCCGCTGCCGCGATCACCGGCACCTTCTTCGACACGCGCTCGCTGCTGCCGGTCGGCGATATCGTGGTGGCCGGGCGCCCGGGGTTGGGAAATCGGGATAGTGGTTGATGGGAGGGGTGTTTTCGCATGGCAGGGATAGTGGGGATTGCCAGGAAAGGCGAGACAGCGCAGGTCCGAAGCGCGCTGGCCCGCATCGCCCATCGGGGCGGGGCCGGCAGCAGCGTGTGGAGCCACGAGGGCGCAACGCTCGGGGTGGTGTGGCCGGCGGCGCAGCAACTGGCGCAGCGCGCGAGCAACCGATACGGGGTGGCGCTCGATGGGGACATCCACAACTGGACGGACATCGGGGCGGGGTCCGTCTGCCCGCTGGAAGCCCTGGAGCGCGAGTGCCACCAGAGCGGGCCGGGGTTCGCCGCCGGGCTGGACGGGCCGTTCGCCCTCGCCATCGCCGCTGCCGACGGCGTCTTCCTGGCGCGCGACGTGGTGGGCAAGTCGCCCCTCTACGTGGGCCGCTGCCGGGGGGCGCTCTGCTTCGCCTCCGAGGTGAAGGCGCTCGCCGGGTGGGCCGACGACATCCGGGAGTTCCCACCGGGCCACTACCGCGCGCCGGGCGAGGGTCTCGTTGCTCACGCCCGGCTGGAGGAGCAGCCGCCGCTGGCGAAGGCGCCGGCGGAAGTGGCCACTGAGCTGCGCCGTCGCCTCGTCGCCTCGGTACGGAAGCGCATGGCGCCGGGCGAGATGGGCGCCTGGCTCTCCGGCGGGCTCGACTCGGCCGCGCTCACGGCGCTGGCGGCCCCCCAGGCCGATGTGCTGCGCACCTTTTCCGTGGGCGTGGATGGATCCCCCGACCTCCACTACGCTCGCATCGTGGCCGGGCACGTCGGCAGCCACCACCACGAGCGCGTGGTGACCGTGGCGGAGATGACCCGGGCGCTCCCCGAGGTGATCTACCACCTGGAGTCCTTCGACGCGCTCCTGGTGCGCTCCAGCATCACCAACTACCTGGTGGGCCAACTCGCCTCGGACCACGTGCCGGTGACCCTCTCCGGCGAGGGCGGCGATGAGCTCTTTGGCGGCTACGATTACCTGAAGGAGCTGCCGATCGCGGCGCTCCCCGCCGAGCTGATCGACATCACGGGCCGGCTGCACAATACGGCCCTGCAGCGCGTGGACCGCTGCTCGGCGGCGCACGGCCTGGTGGCGCGCACGGCCTTCCTGGACCGCGACGTGCTCGCCTACGCGCTGCGCATCCCGCCGGAGATGAAGATCCACCGCAACGGCAACGCCGTAGAGAAGTGGATCCTCCGCGCTGCCATCGAGGGTCTGCTCCCGGACGAAGTGACCAACCGCCCCAAGGCCAAGTTCTGGCAGGGCGCGGGCGTGGGTGAGCTGCTGGCCGAGCGCGCCGACGCCGCCCTCTCCGATGCCGACTTCGCCGCCGGGCGCGCCCTGCCCGACGGCAGCCGCGCGCGCACCAAAGAGGAGCTCTGGTACTACCGTATCTTCCGCGAGCAGTTCGGAGACGATGTCAGCCCCGCGCTCGTCGGCCGCACCAAGGGCGCGCCGGAGGTGTGAATATATTAATCTATAATATATTATAGATTAATATATTTGCTTACGGGAGGATGATTGCGATGACCAACCGCTATGAATGCTGGGCACCGCCAACCGGGACGCTCTCCCGCCGGCGGCTCCTGGGGGGTGCCGGGAGGGCACTGGCCCTCGGCATGGCCGGACCCGGTCTCGCGGCCGCCCTGGCCGGCTGCTCCCGGAGCCGCACCCGTGAGCGCCCGCGCCTCTCCACCGACCTGGTGCGCGGTTCGCTGCGGGTGGCGCTCGACGCCGACATCGAGACGCTCGACCCCGCCATGCACCGCTCGCGCCAGGTGGAGGCGGTGGTGCGAAACATCTGCGACGGCCTGGTGACGCGCGACGCCGAGATGCGCTACGTCCCCCAGCTCGCTGAGTCGTGGCGCATGGAGGGCGACACGCGATGGGTCTTCACGCTGCGTGAGGATGTTGAGTTCCACAACGGCGATTCCTTCACCGCCGAGGACGTGAAGTTCACCCTCGACCGCATCCTGGGGAAGATCGAAGGGCTGCCGCCCTCGCCGCGCAAGGACCTCCTCGGACCGGTGGCCTCCGTGGAGGTGGTGGACCCGCACACCGTGGCGATCATCACCGAGGAACCCTATCCGATCCTCCACAAGCAGCTCGTCTTTCAGGAGATCGTTCCGAAGGCCCACTTCGAGAAGGTGGGACACGAGGCGTTCGCCCGGCACCCGGTGGGCACCGGCCCATTCCGCTTTGTGGAGTGGCGGCCCGGGGAGCGAATCGTGCTGGAACGTTTCGACGGTTACTACGGCGGCTCGCCGGACGTGCCGCCGGTCGCCCCGGCGAAACTCTCCGGGGTGATCTTCCGGCCGCTGGAGGAGGCCGCCACGCGCCTGGCCTCCCTGGAAGCGGGCGACGTTCATGTGGTGGCCGCCGTGCCCCCGCACCAGGCGCAGCACGTGGACCAGATGGCCAACGTCCACCTGGCGTCCGTGCAGGGCACGCGCACCTTCTTTGTCGGCGCGAACTGCGCCCGCCCGCCCTTCTCCGACGTGCGGGTGCGCCAGGCGGTGCGCCTGGCGATGGACCCGGAGCCGATCGTCAAGCAGTTCCTCTCCGGGCGGGCGACGGCGATCCCCGGGATCCTGGTGCCCGCCACCTTCGGGTATGACGCTACGCTGCCGGCGCCGCGCCGCGACGTGCGCCGGGCGAAGGAGCTGCTGAAGGCGGCCGGGCACGGAGACGGCCTGGAAGTCACCTTCGACTGCGACGCGAACGACAAGTCGGTGGCCGAGGCGGTCGCCGGCACGCTGAGCGCGGCGGGCATCCACGCCAAGGTGCGCGTCTGGAAGAGCGCCAACCTGCTCAACCAGTTGCGCCGCGGCGAGCGCGATCTCTTTCTCACCGCGTGGGGGAACTCCAGCCTCGATCCCTCGGGAATCCTGCCGGTGCTCTTCCGATCCGACGGCTATTCCAACTTCTTCGGCTACCGGAACCCCGAGGTGGACCGGCTGCTGCATGAGGCCGAGCGCACGCTGGACAACGCGGCGCGCAGCCGCAAGTACGTGCGGGTGCAGCAGATCCTCCACCGCGACGTCCCGACCTGCTTCCACTACGTAATGGAGGAGTTGTACGGGGTCGCAGACGCGGTGGAGAACTTCCACGCCCGCGCCGACGGCATGCTGCACATGCACGACGTGGGCCTGAAATCGAGGTAAGCTGTGTGGGTACGGTTCGTCGGGCGGCGGCTCTGGCAGACGGCCCCGGTGCTCATCGGGGTGAGCCTCATCGTCTTCCTGACGATGCACCTCACCCCCGGTGACCCGATTGAGCACATGCTGGGCCGCGCCGGGAGCGTCACCCGCGCGCAGATCGAGGAACTGCGGGCGCACTATGCGCTCGACCGCCCGCTGCCGACCCAGTATGCCCTCTTCCTCGGGAAGGCGGTGACCGGCGACTTCGGCCCCTCCTACAGTCAGGGGCGGCCGGTGGTGGAGGTGATCACCGAGCGCCTTCCGGCCACGCTGGAGCTGACGCTCTTCGCCTTCGTCATCGCGCTGGCCGTGGCGATCCCTGCGGGGGCGCTCGCCGCGCTGCGGCCGCACCGCCTGTTCGACCGCACGGCGACGGTGGTGGCTCTGCTGGGCGTCTCGATGCCCGGCTTCTGGCTGGGGATCGTGCTGATGATCCTGCTTGGCCTGCGCCTGCACTGGCTGCCGATCTCGGGGCGGATTGACTGGGCGCTCGCGCCGGAATCGATCACCGGGATGAACACGGTGGATGCGCTGCTGGCGGGCGACGGCGCCGCCCTGCGCAGCGCGCTGGCGCACCTCATCTTGCCGGCGATCACGATGGCCGCGCCGATGGCGGCGATGGTGACGCGCATGGTGCGCTCCTCGATGATCGGCGTGCTCGGGCAGGACTTCGTGCAGTTCGCCCGGGCGCGCGGCCTGCCCGAGTGGCGCGTGGTGGGGAAGCACGCCCTGCGAAACGCCCTCGTGCCCACGGTGAACATCGTGGCGATCCAGACGGGGATGCTCCTCAGCGGCAACATGGTGATCGAGGCGGTGTTCCAGTACCCGGGCATCGGCAAGTTGGCGGTGGATGCCATCGCCGCGGCGGACTACCCGCTGGTGCAGGCGGTGGTCCTGCTGTACGCGGTCTCCTACGTGGGGCTCAACCTGGCGGCCGACGGCATCCAGGCGGTGCTGGACCCGCGGGTGAGGGAGGCACGGGCGTGATGGCGTGTCCTGATTCTGGAAAGGGAACATGGCAGCAACGCAGACGCAACCCGTAGGGGCGAACCCTGGTGTTCGCCCCATTGACGCCCGACCCGGCACGCTGAAGCTGCTGCTGGCGAACCGGGTGGCCGTGGGCGCGGGTCTGGTGACGCTCGGGTTCGTGCTCGTCGCGCTGCTGGCGCCGATGCTCTCGCCCTACAACCCGGCGGAGCAGCACCCGGAGGCGATCCGCGTGCCCCCCTTCTGGTCGCCCGGGGGGAGCACGCGTTTCCTGCTCGGCACCGACGGCCTGGGGCGCGACTTGCTCAGCCGCATCCTCTTCGGCTCGCGGGTTTCTATCCTCCTCGGCGTCGTCGTCGTGCTCCTGACGCTGGTGGTGGGCGCCTGCCTGGGGATGCTGGCCGGCTACTACCGGGGCTGGGTGGACACCCTCCTGTCGCGGGTAGTGGACACGCTGCTGGCGTTCCCCTTCCTGATCTTCGCGCTGGCGATCATGGCGGTCACCGGCCCCAACCTGGTGGCGCTGGTGCTGGCGCTGGCGTTCAAGGGGTGGGTGGACTTCTTCCGGGTGGCCCGGGGCGATGTGCTGGCGGCGCGCGAGTCGGAGTACGTGCTGGCGGCTCGCGGCGTGGGCGCGAGCAACGCCTACATCCTCTTCGGCGAGATCCTGCCGAACATCGTCCCGCCGCTGATCGTGCTGGCGGCGCTGCGCATGGCGACGGTGATCATCGCCGAGGCGTCGCTCAGCTTCCTCGGCATCGGTGTGCCGCCGCGCATCCCGGCGTGGGGCACGATGGTGGCCGACGGCCGCGGCAGCATCGCCACGGCCTGGTGGATCGCCACCTTCCCCGGACTGGCGATCCTTCTATTGGTCCTTTCAGTGAACCTGCTGGGCGAGGGCCTGCGCGACGCGCTGGACCCGCGCATGAGGAGATGATGAGCGTAGACGTGCGCCACGAGGCGCTGCAAACCGTAACCAAACCACTTCAGGTGGAGGAGCGCCGGCAGGGCGCCCCCATCCTGGCCGTGAAGAAGCTGCGTACCTGCTTCGACACCTACCGCGGGCAGGTGCGCGCCGTGGACGGCATCAGCCTGTCGGTGCGCCCCGGCGAGACGGTGGCCCTGGTGGGCGAGAGCGGCTGCGGCAAGAGCGCCGCCGCCCTCTCGATCATGCGCTTGGTGCCTCCCCCCGGGCGGATCACCGGCGGGCAGGTGATCTTCGACGGCCAGGACCTGCTGGCGCTGTCACGGGCGGAGATGCGCCGCATTCGCGGGCGGCGGATCGCGATGGTCTTCCAGGACCCGCTGACCGCTCTCAACCCCACGCTCCGCGTCGGCGCCCAACTCGTGGAGACGCTGGCGACCCAGGGCGCAGCGCGCGGCCGGGCGGCGCGGCAGCGGGCCGTGGCGCTGCTGGACGCGGTCGGCATCCCGGCGGCGGCCGAGCGGATGCGCGCCTACCCCCACGAGCTGAGCGGCGGCATGCGCCAGCGCGTCGTGATCGCGATGGCGATCGCCGGCCAGCCGGACCTGGTGATCGCCGATGAGCCGACCACCGCGCTCGATGTCACCCTCCAGGCGCAGATCATGGAGCTGCTCGCCAAGCTGAAGGAGGAGCGCGGCCTCGCCATCCTCCTCATCACTCACGACCTGGGGATCGTCGCCAACTTCGCCGACCGCGCCGCCGTCATGTACGCCGGGCAGATCGTCGCCGAAGGCCCGGTGGCCGACCTCGTCCGCGAGCCGCTGCACCCCTACGCCCGGGGCCTCCTGCGCTGCGTGCCCCGCCTCGGCCGCCCCGACGTGCCGATCCACCCGATCCACGGGAGCGTGCCGGACATGGTTGCGCCGCCGGCGGGCTGCCGCTTCGCCCCGCGCTGCCCGGAGGCGATGCCGCAGTGCCGCCAGGAGATGCCGGTGCTGAAGCGCCAGCCCCCCACAGCGCGCACTATTCGTCAGAATAGTGAAGGAGAGTCACTCGCTCGCGGGGGCACCGTCCGGCGGGTACGCTGCCACCTCCACCCCGGCGAGGGAGGGAACGGGCGATGATCGCCGACGGGGTTCTCATCGAGGTGCGCGACCTGGCCCGGCACTTCGCGGCCGGGCACGGGCGCGTGGTGCGCGCCGTGGACGGCCTCTCCTTCGACATCGCCCGTGGCGAGACGCTTGGCCTGGTGGGCGAGAGCGGCTGCGGCAAGAGCACCCTCGGCCGGCTGATCGCCCGCCTGGAGGAGCCCACGCGCGGGCAGGTCCTCTTCGATGGCGTGGACCTGACGGCGCTGCCCCCCGCGAAGCTGCGCCCCCTGCGGCCCCGCATCCAGGTGATCTTTCAGGACCCCTACGCCTCCCTCAACCCCCACAAGACGGTGCGGCAGATCGTCGGCCTGCCGCTGCGCGTGCGCGGGGGCCGGGCCAACGGCCAGGTGCGCGAGCGCGTGCTGGAGTTGATCGGCATGGTGGGCCTCGACCCGGAGCACGCCGGGCGCTTTCCGCACCAGTTCAGCGGCGGGCAGCGCCAGCGGATCGGGATCGCCCGCGCCCTCGCCGCCGGCCCGGAGCTGATCATCGCCGACGAACCGGTGGCATCCCTCGACGTGTCGATCCAGGCGCAGATCCTCCAGGTGCTGCGCGAGCTGCAGCAGCGCCTGGGGCTGACGCTCCTCTTCATCTCGCACGACCTGAGCGTGGTCTCGCACATCAGCCACCGGGTGGCGGTGATGTACCTGGGCAAGATTGTCGAGATCGGCCCGGCGCAGTCGGTCATCCAGGAGCCGCGCCACCCCTACACGCGGGCGCTCCTGGCGGCCACGCCCCGCCTGGAGCCGGGTGCCCGGCGCTCCACGCCCCTCGCCGGCGACGTGCCCAGCCCGATGGCCGTGCCCCCCGGCTGCCGCTTCCATACCCGCTGCCCCCTCGCCATCACCGAAGAGTGTCGCCGCACGGAATCCCCCCTGCGCGAGTTGGCCCCGGGCCACCGTGCGGCGTGCCACCTGGCGTGAGCACGGGCCGACGCCGGCACGAGGCGGGGCCGCGTTGATGTTGACGGTACACGCGCGCCCTGGTATCATCCTGTTGGGGATCGGTCGGCGCTGCCGGTGCGCCGAGACCCGCTCCGGACTGGGAGAGCACTGTTCGTGAGTACGCCGGCACCGAGGCCATGGCGCGGTTTGTGGCGCTGGGCAGGAGACTGTGTTGAGCTTCGCGGAGCTGGTCAGGCTGCTCGAAAGCCGGGGGTTTGGCGCAGTGAGGGAGAAAGGATCCATCCGGTACTACGCGAAACCGGGATGGCCGAACCTGATCCGCGTGGACTTCCACGCTTCGAAGGAGGTGCCAACAGGCACCTACCACCAGCATCCTCAAGGCCGCTGGCATCAGTCGGGAATGAAGGAGGCGCCAGAGTGATCGAGATACCCTATTCGCTGGTGATCGAGGCCACGGAGGACCCGGAGTTCTTCGCGTTCCACTCTCCCGACCTGGTGGGCTTCACGGGGGTTGGGCACTCGGTAGAGGACTGCCTCTACCGGGCCAAGTGGGGCATCCGGGAGCACGTCGAGGTGCTCAGGGAGCAAGGCCTCCCGGTGCCTCCGGTCAACCCGAATCCCAGGATCACGATCCGTTGGCGTTCCCCGGGCGGGCGCGTAACGAGCGGCTGCCGGACCCCGGGGTGGCTCAACACGGCAAGTGCCGTCTCCCCTCCAGCCCGGCAGCCCCGCCCGAGCGGCGAGGAGTAAATCGGTGAACACTTCTATTCGTCAGATGGCAGACCGCGACATCGAGACGGTGCTGCGGATCATCCGGGCGCACGATGCGTTCGATGGGGAGTGCGCGGATCGGGATCTGCGGGGCTACCCGGGCGACCCGGCACGCCGCCGGTCGCCGCACGAGGCATACTTCGTGGCCGTGGATGACGACAGCGGCGAGGTGATCGGTGTCAGCGGCTACTTCACCGATAGGTACCGCACCCCCGGCATCTTCTGGCTGGGATGGACATACGTAGACGAGCGTTTCAGGAGGCGAGGCGCGGGATCCGCGCTGCTGCGGCACGTGGTGCAGCAGGTGCGTGAGAAGGGCGCTCGCAAGCTCTACATAGATACGGGCAGTGCCCCGAGTTACCAGGCCGCGGTGGCGCTCTATCAGCGGTTCGGTTTCGCCGTAGAGGGGCAGCTCAAGGACTACTATGGCGACGGGGAGGACTTCCTGATCCTGGGCAGGCGGATATAGGGGGTGAGATCCTCGACCGCGTTTGACACGGCGCGGCAGGTCGCCTATAATAGGGGCGTTGCTTGCAGGGGCAGTCACCACTCGGAACCGCTGCCCTACGTGAGGAAGGGGAGAGAAGAACCGATATGCCGAAGAACGAGACGGACAAAGAGCGCACCCGCCGCCGGAAGCGCAAGGAAGAGCGCGAGCGCGCGCAGCGCAAGGCTGCCGTGGCCGACGCCGCCGTGACGCGCGCCCGGAAGCGCCGGCCCGCGCCCGCAGCCACCGCTTGATATGGCTACTGCCGGATCTCCAGGCTGAGGTCGAGGGCGGCGACGGAGTGGGTGAGCGCGCCCACCGAGATTAGATCCACCCCCGCTTCGGCCACCGCGCGCACGGTATCTTCATTGATCCCGCCGGACGCTTCCACCACGGCGCGGCCGGCGATGAGCGCGACCGCGTCACGCATCGCCGCGGGCGTCATGTTGTCCAGCATGATGATGCCGGCGCCCGCGGCGAGCGCCTCCTCCACCTGCTCCCGACTCTGAGTCTCCACCTCGATGACGGTGGTGTGTCCGCCGCGCGCCCGCGCCCGGCGCACCGCCTCGGCGATGCCGCCCGCCGCAGCGATGTGGTTATCCTTGATGAGGATGGCATCGTCGAGGGCGTAGCGGTGGTTTTGCCCGCCCCCGACGCGCACGGCGTACTTCTCCAGCAACCGCAGGCCGGGAGTCGTCTTGCGGGTGTCCACGATGGTGGCCCGGGTGCCGGCCACCTGATGGACGAAGCGCCGCGTCCGGGTGGCGATCCCTGAGAGGCGCTGCAAGAAGTTGAGCGCGACGCGCTCGCCGGTGAGGATGCTCCGCGCCCGCCCGCTTAAGAAGGCCACGCGCTGCCCGGGGAGGATGGCGTCGCCGTCGCGGGCCTCGCACCGGAACAGGATCTCACCGTCCAGCAGCGCGAAGGCGAGCGCCGCCACGTCCAGCCCGGCCAGAATCCCGGCCTGCTTGGCGATAATCTCCGCCTCCGCCGTCAGGCCCGCCGGCACCGTCGCCTCGGTCGTGATGTCTCCCGACCGGATGTCTTCCGCCAGCGCCGCGCGCACCATCGGCTCGATGACAAACCTCGGCAGCATGAGGGCCTCCGGAATCCCCCCGTCATGGTTCATTGTAACTGGTCGCGGATCACTGAACGGCGCGTCCACTGATCCGCGCGTCCACTTCACGCTCGTAGTACTCGCCCGTGTTTCCGGCCTTCTCGACGGCGCCGAGGGATTCGAAGAGGCGGGCGATCTCCTCGCACTTGCGGCCCTTGACGCCCTTGATGACGAACTCCACCTCGCCATCCGGGCGGATGATGAACTCGATCTGCTCCTTGCGGGCTACCATCGGCGCACCACCAGTCGGATCGTGTCGTCGGCGTCTACGGTCTCTTCCACCAGGCGGTATCCGGCGCGCTCCGCTTCGGAGACCACCTTGCGGCGCGCGTATTGCTGGGTGACCTGGCGCAGGAACCGGGCGCCCGCGCCGCGCCGGAGCGCCTCCTCCATGCCGACGACGGTGATCTCCTCCCCTTCCGCCTGAGTGAACCCCACCGGCCCGCCCGGCGTCTGCGCCACCAGGTCGGCTTTCCGGCCGCCGGCCAGCGGCCAGGCCCCGGCGCCCTCCTGCAAGGCCAGACCCATGCACTGGAGCGTCTGGCGCAGGAGGCCCATGTCGCGGAGCTGCGTCCGGACCGTCACATAGCGAGACATCGTGCCGCTCCTCTCTCTCCCGCACGGGCATTATACCGCCGCGGCGGCGCCCCGTCAAGGCTGCGCGCGGCTCCACTCCGGCGGCTGATGGCCCCGGGCGGCAGCCATCCGGCATCCCCGCGGTTGGATGGCCCTACCCGGCTCCCTCCTGCAGCCGCCGCAGGATGTCCCAGTAGGCGCCGCGATACCCACGCGCGATCGCGTCCACGAGCACGTCGTTGCCACTGTAGTTGTAGTTCCGGTCCGCGGCCGTGGGGTCGGAGAAGAAGAAGCGGCGGTCGCCCCCGACGACCTCCCCGACCAGGGGGAAGATCCCTTCACCCAGCGCCGGCGACAGGTAGAAGGTGGGCGCGGCGAAGCCGCCGTCGGCGGCGCCCGGCCCGCGAAGAGCCCCGGGACCGCCCGCGTCTCCGCGAAGGATGGCGCGGGAGAGCGCGGTCCCAGGGTAGACGCGCACCCCCACCGAGAGGCCCGCCCGGTCGGGAGCGATCTCCCGCACCACGGCCAGGGAGCGGCGGACGCTCTCCCCGGTCTCGCCGGGACCGCCCAGGAGGAGGTCGAGCATCGTGACGAGCCCGTGGCGGCGGCAGGCTTCGACGGCGGCGCGCACGTCGGCGGCGCAGTGGTCGCGCCCCAGGCGCCTCAGCATCCCGTCGTCGGCGCTATCCGCCCCGAAGTTGACCCCGACGCACCCCGCCCGGCGCATCGCGCCCGCCAGCTCCGCATCGAACGGCACGGGCGAGCAGTAGGCGTACCACCGCAGTCGCTCTCCCAGCCCGCGGGCGATGAGCGCCTCGCAGACGGCCAGGGCGTGCTCGGGCGGGCGGTTGAACTCGGCGTCGCAGGTGTGCAGGTACGCGATGCCCCGGCTCGCCAGACCCGCCAGCTCGTCGGCGACGGCCTCCGGCGGGCGGAGGCGCACCTGCCGCCCCTTGGCCACCGGATCGGCGCAGTAGACACAGGCCGCGTTGCAGCCGCGCTTCGTCTCAAAGCCGATCTGCCCGCCCTCCCGGTGATAGCGCTCATTGTCGGCGAGGTCGCGCGGCATCGGGGGCAAGGCGGAGAGGTCGCCCGGCTCGGGGGGCCTGCTACGGAAGCCTTCCGGCGTGCGGCGCACCAACCCCGGCACCTCGCGGTCGCCGGCAGCGAGGCGGAGGAGGGGGAACTCCCCTTCGCCGCGGACGCCGAGGTCCGCGCCGGTCAGTTCCAGGACGGCCTCGGGCATGGTCGAGAAGCCCACGCCGCCGAGGACGATCCGCGCGTCCGTGCCCGCCCGCAGTCGCGCGACCAGCGGGCGCAGGCTCGGCACGAACCAGCCGCGCCCGGGGTAGTAGCAGTCGTCGGTGTTGCGAAGGGTGAGGCCGACCAGCCGATACTCTCGGCCGGCCAGGGCGCGGTCCACGGCGCCCATCGCGTCCGCCTCGAAGCAGAGGTCGAGCAGATCCACTCGGTAGCCGGCCGCCTGGAGAGCGGCGCCGATGTAGTCCAGGCCCACGGGAGCAATCGGCGGCTGCATCACGTTGGTGTTGACCAGGAGAACGCTCATGTCTGTGTGTTCGACGCCGGAGGCGCCGACTCCGCCCGGCCCGCACGACGGGCCCGGTCCTCATAACGTCTTCGGTTAGAAACGCGACGAATCGTCCTCGTCGTCGTCCTCGGCTCGGCGGGG
>JACQGM010000069.1 GCA_016199585.1 Armatimonadota bacterium | reverse complement strand
TCTACGCGGCCCTGGGGTGGACGCCCACCCGCCCACCCGCCCCGGCCCGCGGGTGCGGTGCCGCTTGTGCTCCCGGTGAATGCCGGAGGTAGCGTCAGAGTCGGGCGTCACCTTCTCGCAAAGTCGCGCGAGGTGCTCCGTGGGCGGATCGCGAACAAGGTCGTGCTAGAGGAGCCAACGCATGAATGAAGAACCGGTTCGCCTCGGTTTCATCGGGGCCGGGCGGCACGCCCGGCTGATGCTCTACCCCTCCCTTCACTTCGCGCCGAGCGTGCGGCTGACCGCCATCGCCACGCGCACGGCGGAGTCGGCGGCGCGCGCGGAGGCGGACTTCCGTGTCCGGTGCTACACCGGGCACGAGGGGCTGCTTGCGGATGATTCGGTGGAGGCCGTGGTCATCGCCGTTCCGGGAAAGGCCGCCGCGGAGCTGTCGGCGGCGGCGCTGCTGGCGGGGAAGCACGTGTTGTGCGAGACGCCGGCGATCACCTCCCCCGAAGACGCGGAGCGGGTGGGGGAGGCCTGCGCCCGCTCGGGCAAGGCGTACCAGGTGGGCTACCTGCTGCGTTGCTCGCCGATCTACCACAAGCTGAAAGGCCTCCTCGACGCCTGGCGCCAGGAGGGTGAGGGGAGCTTCTGCCTCGACATCCGCTACTTCGAATGGATCCACCATTTCTACAACCTGGCGCTCTACCTCGGTGGGGATGTGGCCCGGGTCCACGCCTGGGGTCAGGGGCGCAGTCGGCGGGTGGTCCTCGAGTTCGCCAACGGAGACCTGGGCACCATCCGCGCCACGGCGTTCCAGAACCACGCCATCCCCTACGAGGAAGTGGAAGTGACCCGCGCCGATGGGATGCTGCGCGCCACGGACCGATTGGAGCTGCACTGTTACCGGGAGCCCGAGGCCGTCCTCCCCTGGGACATGGAGTTCGACACGGCGTCGGCCACGCTCTGGCGCGGCTCCACCTCGGTCGGCTACAACCGTCTCAGCTCCCTCTACGCCTCTGGCTGCGTCGCCGAGATCGAGCACTTCGCCGAGTGCATCCGCACGGGAAAGGCGCCGTTGAGCACGCTGGCGGACGCGGCTCAGACGGCGGCGCTGCGTCGCGCGGTGGATGCCTCACTGAAAGAACAGGCGACGGTTCCGGTCTGAGAGAGCGCGCGAGAAGAAGCAGAGGCGCCGGGAGGGGAACGCAGGGGCACAACCATGAGGAGACCACGGAGTTGGGCGTTGATGGCCGGTTGGGTGGCATCCGTTGCGGCGACCGGGGCGGCTGAAGTGCCGGCTCCACTCACGAGCGGCCGTCCCGGCCCGGAGAGCATGATGACAGCAGACACATTGCGAGTGCTGAAGATCGGCGACACCGTGCTGATACGCAGCGCCTTCTCGCCCGAGCAGGACCTGGTGGTCTCCCTTGGGAAGGGCAGCAACCGCCAGGTCAACTTCGTCGGGGCGAGGCTGGTGGCGCCCGCCGCGGCCTTCAGCGCCGAGGCGACGCAGCAAGGAGTGCTCTTTCACCCCTGTGGCGACGACGCCTCGCCGTTCATCATCAACGGCGGCTACATCGGCGGCAACCACGGCTGCCCGGATCTGTGCGTGGTGGCCAGCCCGGCACACGGGCGGACGACGGCGGACATCGGCAGCGCCTGGGTGGATGGCGCCGGCACCCGCTTCCACCTCATCCGCGTTGTGGATGACGAGACCCTGTGGTTCCTCTCCGAGAACAGGGGCACGAACACCGTCTGGCGCTTCACGAGAGAGATGGTGGGTCCGTCGCTGACCAGCGCCTCCGGGAAGGTATCGCTGCCCATCGCCGTGAAGACGGGGCAACTGCGGCCCGCCTGCCGCGTCCGCAGGCAGGAGTACCTGGCGGATGGCAAGAAGCCGCTCAGGGATGGCGAGGTCACCTATTGCCGCAGCCTCGACGTGGTGGAAGAGTACGACATCATCAACGTCGGGTCGCTCCTCAGAGACATCCTCGCCCATCCGGGCGTCGAGCCGGACTTCACCGCGGATCGCCTGGAGGGAGTCGTCGCCAACCACATCATCTACCGCTTCCTCCCGGGGGGCACGACGCTCATTGACTACACCTCGCGGGCGCTCCAGGAGTTCGAGATGGGGTACATGGGCTTCAACCAGTCCGCCCGGCTCGTCTGGGAGGCCGGTTCCACCCATGAGTACTACGTGCCGAAAACCCTCCCGTTCGAGCAGAACGGCATCCGCTATGACTTCCGCTCCGTGCAGGATCTCTCTGCGGCGCCCCCGAAGGAGCCGTTCGTGTTCAGTGTCGCCCGTGGCAACGTCGAGGACCCGGACAACCTGCCTGAGCGGTTCATCCAGTTCGTTGGCCGGAGGGAGAACGGTCAGACCGTCCGGCAGGTCGGCTACGCCCTCGGGTACTCCTTGACCGAGGGCCTGACGCGCCCGGCGGAGCGGGCGAGGAACGCCAGCAGCGCGATCTCCCTCTACCCGGTCAAGTCGTACCCGGTAGCAGTGGACCGGAAGATGGGCGCCCTGGTTCCCGCCGGCACCACGTTCCACTGCCTGGCCTACCGCCAGTACTTCGATCCGCGATCCCACGCCAACGCCACCTGCGTGTACTGGCACCCGGAAGGAGAGGGTCAGGTGGTCTACGTAGACTACCACCGGTCGGTGGAGCACGATACCGTTCGGCTGCCGGCGGAATGGGCGGGCAAGGCGATCACCATCATTGAGCAGACACCGTCGCTGACGCTGCACGCGCACCGGATCGGCCCCGGGGGCAGCCTGGAGTTGTCGGCGAGCGGTGGGCATGGCTGCGCGGTCATCAAGGTCCACGACGCCGCTCGATAGCAGAGTCGGGCGCAAGCAGGAAGGGGAGAGAACATGAAGAGCGTAGACTACGCCGGGATGTTTGTCAAGGAGTTCCACGAGGCGCTGGAGGAGAACCCGACCGCCTGGGTGCCGATCGGCCTTCTGGAGTTCCACGGGGACCACCTGGCCCTTGGGTGCGACTTCCTCAACGCCTACGGACTCTGCCGGCTGCTGGCGGAGACGTATGGCGGGATCGTCCTGCCGCCGAGCTACTTCGGCGCGCAGGGGTTCAGCAGCTACGAGGGAACCATCGAGTTCCCCTCCGACCTCGCCAGCGCCCTCCTGACGGCCCTGCTGCAGCAGTTGGAGAAGGTCCGGTTCAAGACCGCCATCATCCTCTCCGGCCACGGCGGCTCGGTGCAGGACAAGATGGTCGCGAAGGCCGTGGAGGACTACGAGAAGGAAGGCTCGGTGCGGGTCATTGTGCTCCGCCCCGGCGCGATCGTCGGTCCGTCCGGGGAATGGCCCCCGCACGCGACCGCCCGCGAGACGGCGCTTCTGCAGGCGCTCTATCCGGAGGCTGTGGACGTTTCCCGGTTCGTCCCCGGGAAGGAATTCAAGATCGCCTACCAGGTGCCGCGGTACAAGCGCGAGTCGTGGCAGATCGGCGAAGTGGACATCCGGGAACAGCCGCTGGCGGCGATGGCGAAGGACTACCTGGAGAGGCTGGTCAAGGGCGTGGGAGAGCTGCTCAATCCGGCATCCATGCCCAACCGCGAATGAACGCGGATGAACGCGATTGGATCGGGTTCGGCGTTCACTGCCAGACCCGGATGCGGGACAGAGAGGGCGGCGCCGCGGAGGACGAGGCGGCCCGCGAAGACCCCGCGCGGGGAGGAGAGAGACCGTGCGAGTGATTGACTTCCACCAGCACCTATGGATCCGCGAGGTCGGCCAGATGCAGGCCGAGGGCGCTCGGGGGTTCGTCGCCGGGATGGACCGTCACGGCGTCGAGCGTGCCGTCCTGCACGCGCTGCCGACATCCCTCTACCCCCACGTCGGCGACAACGGGGATGTGCTCAAAGCGATCCGCGAGTTCCCGGATCGCCTGATCGGGAGCGTCTACATCAATCCGCGCGACATCGCGCGCTCCCTCGAGGCGCTCAACCGCTACCACGGCGAAGGCTTTGGTTGCGTCAAGCTCCTCCCCTATTTCGAGGGGGTCTACGTGGACGACCCGACGTACACTCCCGTGTTCGAGAAGGTGGATGAGCTGCGGCTGCCGGTGATGATCCACATGGGACCGCGCGGCGGCCTGCCGCGAACCGGCGTGAAAGTGCCGTTCGACTTCAAGTGCATCCACCCGATGTACCTGACCAACCTGGCCGCGCGCTTCCCCAACACCAACTTCGTCATCGCCCACCTCGCTTTTGAGCTCTTTTGGGACGCGATTGCGCTGCACCGGGCCTATCGGAACGTCTACATCGAGGTCTCGATGAACGGCCCCAACTCCCTGGCCCGACAGGTGCTGCTGGACCTGGAGAAGCAGGGGCCCAAGGACCGGGCTCGCGTGTTGCGCCTGGATAGCCGCGTCATGTTCGGGCTGGATCTCAACTCGACATCGTACGCGGAGTACATCGGCTACTGGAAGGAGTTCATCGAGGAGGCCGGGAAGCCGCAGTTCCTGGACGCCTTCTTCTACGCGACGGCCGCCAGGGTGTTGGGGCTGCCGGTATAGCCGCAGGGGATGCCGCCGGTTCGGCTCGCCCCGGGTGATGGCGGCCTCGAGGATCAAGTGCCATAGCTGCCGGCCAGGCACCCTCCATCGGTCCCGGCCGCGTGGCGCCGAGCACGTCACCCGGGTCACCCCGGGTGACGTGCTCGGCAAGACAGACGCGCGGGGCCGGGATGGGTTGCGCCCGGGCAGCAGGTGACTACCGGCCCCGGAGGCGCATCTGCGCGGTGCGGACGCGCTCCTTCTCCTGGTCGGTCTGCGCGCCGCCGACCGCTTCGATGGCGGCCAGGTAGGCGCGCCAGGCCGCGGGGGCGCGCTCCGGGATCGCCCTGTCCAGGAACTGCGCCCGGGAGTAAGCAGCCTCGACGAGGGTGGGGGCGATGCGCACGGCCTGATCGTAGGTCTCCGTCGCCTCGCGCACGCGGTTGAGACGATCATAAGCCTGAGCGAGGTAGAGGCGCACCAGGCCGTCATCCGGCTGTGCCGCCGCCGCTGCTTGCAGCTCCTGCAAGGCATCCGGATCGCGGTTCTGGCGTTGGTAGCACATCGCGAGCCCGACACGCGCCCACGCATCCCCGGGGCTGATCTCCAGGGCGCTGCGGAAGCACTCCGCCGCGTCGCCGAGCTTGCCGCGCTCCAGGAAGAGATGGCCGCGGCCGCGCCAGGAGGGGGTATCCTGCGGGTTCGCCAGGAGGAGCAGTTGGTACTCCTTGTCCGCCTTCTCCCACTCCCCCGCCTGCTGGTAGAACCGGGCCTGGTCGCGCATGAGGTCGCCGACGCGGAAGTCCAACGCCAGTGCCTGCTTCAGGGCGTCGGTGGCCTCGGTCTGCTTGCCCCGCTCGTAGTAGAGGCGCGCGATGGCGGCGTGGGCCAGGGCCGTGCGCGGGTTGATGTCAATCACCTGCTGGTAGGTGGCGATCGCGTCGGCGATGCGCCCCTCGCCCGTCTGCACCATCCCCGTCAGCAGGAGCGGCGAGGGGTCGGACCCGCACAGGTCGAGCGCCTTGCGGCACTCCGCCACCATCGTCTTGCGCGCTTCCTGCCGCTGACGGTCGTCCGCCGCCTCGAGGGCATCCCGGCTGGCGAGCACGGCCAGGAAGAGGTGTCCGAGCGCCAGGCCGGGGTCCAGCGCCAGTGCCTTGAGGATGTCCTGCTTGCCGTCCGCGCCCCCCGCCAGGCCGAGCCAGAGCCGCGCCTCGGGGTCGTCCGGGCGGATGGCGAGGGCGGAGCCGGCTTCGCGGGCGGCGGCATCGGCATCGGCCACGAGCGCGCAGGAGAGCGCGAGGGCGCGGTGGGTATCCGGCAGCTCCGGCCGCAGGCGCACCGCCTCCTGGCCGGCCTTGAGGGCATCCCCGCGCAAGCGTGCGTCGCGCAGGCCGGTGAGCGCCTGCTGCATGCTCAACAGCGAGGCCGCCTCCGCCAGCGCCGCGTGCGCCAGCGCGAACTCCTTGTCGGCCGCGATCGCCCGGCGCAGCGCCCGCACGGCCGCTTCATAGGCATCGAGCGACGCCACCGGCAACTGCTGGCGAGCCACCGCGTAGTGACGGAAGGCGACCGCCGACGCGGTGCCCCGCAGCACCAGATCCAGGCGCCGCGCCACTTCGGGCGGGGGCACCAGCTTGAGCGCCTCCAGCACGGCATGCACGAAGCCGCTCTGCAGGGTGAAGAGGTCGGTATCCAGGACGGCGGGGCCGCGCCGGGTGAGGCGCGTGGGGGCTTGGCCTTTCGCCTCGGCGGGCACCACGATGGCCGTCAGCTCTAACTCCCGGTCCAGGTCGGCCGCATCCACCAGGATGGCGGTTTCGGCCTGGACGCCGCGAGCCACCTGCGCCGCGGCCTCGGCGGTGGTGGCGCCCGCTCCGCCGGCTGCCACCGCCGCATGGTAGAGGGCGCTCGGGCTGGCGGTTACCACTCCGGACATCTGAGCCAGCGACCGCGCGAGGAGGTCGGCCGTGGCGGCCGCCTGCGGGCCGGGGAGTCGCTGGCCGCCGGCGGCGGCCGGGATCACCGGCAGCACGGCGAGGCGGCGCGGCGCGGCGCGCCCCTCGGGGGCCGCCGGGAGCGGCGCGGCCCGGTGCGCCAGAATGATGCAGATGAGCGGCAACCAACGAGACACGGCGGGCTGGTCCTTTCTGCCGGCATGGCGAAAGCAGCGGCAGCGCGCGGCGCCGCCGCACGATGCCATTATACACAAGCGAGAGGCACGGGTCAAGGCGGGCGGACGCCGCGAAGCGAACCAATCGAGGGCCTGAGTCGTCCCATGCGGTAAGCCGCGCTCAATGGAGGGAGGGAGAGATGGACATATCGCGCGATCATCCCCTGCGGCGCCTCTTCGAGAGCCTCGTCTACCGCACCTTCGCCGAGTCGGTGCGGATGCCGGATCCCGAAGTCGCGCGCTACGTGGCCGACATCCTCACGCGCTTCGTCCACATGGACAACGCTTACCGCCTGCGCGACGCCCGCGGCCGCCGCCTGGAGGAAGTGGCCGAGATGCTGATGGAGGGCGACGTCCGCCTCAACGCCCGCTCCTTCTCGCGCGAGCGGGAAGTCCATAAGCACATCGGCGACTTCACGCTCTTCTGGACGGGCGTCTATCCCGAGGCGCTGCGCCTCCTGCGCGCCGCCTGGCGGAAGGACCACCTGGTGGACTACGTGGACCAGGGGCGCAAGTCGTACTACATCGCCTCCACGTTCGACTACGGTGACTACCGCGACGAGGCGCGCACGCTGCGGAAGCTCTCGGAGTGGTTCGAGTACTGCACCTACGGCCTCAGCCTGGTGCGCCAGGAGTGGGAGCGCCTGGGAGACCCGCGGGAGCAGCAGTTCCGCAGGCTGCTGGGCGAGTAGCCCCCGGCACGATGCGCCGGGGGCCTCGACCGGTCGTGTGGGCTGCTCCCGCCGGACCGCCGCGCCCGCTCGGGCGGGGCGGTCCGTGGCGAGCCCGCCCCCTACCCCTCCAGGGGCAGCGCCACGGGGCAGTGCTCCGCGGCAGAACGGTTCCATGCCAGCGACAGCTCCAGGACGCCGCGCGCGTGCTCCGGGGTCACGTCCAGGGGAGCGCCGTCGCGAACCGAGCGCACGAAGCGCCCGACGGCATCCCCGATCACATCGTTCTGGTTGCGGTAGAAGGCGCGCGACGAGCGCGGGTCCTCCTTGTGCCAGATGACGCACTCCGTCACGTCGAGGTGGGCGCGGGCGATGCCGTCGGTGCCGACGACTTCCATCTCCCAGGCGGGCGCGCCGCAGCTCACATTGAAGATGAGGTCCATCGAGCCCATCCGCCCATCCGCGAAGCGGACGAGGCCCTTCCCGGTATCCATCCAAATGCTGTGCGGCGTGGCGAGGTTATCGTACTCGGCGTAGGCGCGCACCGGCCGCGAGTCGATCAGCCACAGGAGCAAGTCGGCGGCGTAGAAGCCGAGGGAGAGGTTGACGCCCCCCTGCCCCGGGCCGAACTCGCCGCTCCCCTCGAAGACCGTTTTCGGGCCAAAGCAGCCGTGCTGGATCCAGGCCCGCACGGTGATCACCTTCCCGATCTCTCCCGCCTGAACTCGCGTCGCCATGGCGCGGATCGCCCCGTCGTCGCGGCCCGGCAGGAGAGCGGAGAAGCACACCTTGTTCCGCTCCGCCGCGGCGATCATCGCATCCGCGCCCGCCAGCGACATGCACATCGGCTTGGACATGTAGGCGTGGGCGCCGGCGTCCATCGCCGCCACCGCCTGCTCCGGCTTCCGGTTGTCGGGGCAGGTCACGAAGACCAGGTCGAGCGACTCGGCCTTCACCATCTCCGCGACCTGCGAGTAGGCGCGGATACCGTACTGCGCCCCGAACGCCTCCCGCGTCCGCGCTCGCAGCCGGGTCAGCTCCTCGTTGCTCTGGTCCAGGTGCGCGTAGGCCACCAGCTCGATGTCGGGGTTCTTCATCGAGGCGCCGGCGAAGGCGCCGGAGTAGTAGGATCCCACACCACAGATTCCTGCTCTCAAAGGCATCGGATTGCCCTCCTCGGGAAAGGCCGCGGGGCGCCGCGGCCGCGCCGACACGCCCCGGGCGCCGACGCCGATGGCGCGCGCCTGGCCCTCTCCCAGAACTCGCCGTAACGCTCTACCACCAACCCGCCAGCGACACCGGCTTGCCCGTCCGGGCCGACTCGAAGGCGGCGATGCAGACGGCCGACACGTGGGCGCCCTCACGCAGCCCGGTGAGCGGCTCCCCGCCCTGATCGATGGCATCCAGGAAGTCGTTCACCAGTGGGATGCGCAGGCTGCCGCTCGACTCCCCGGCGAGCTTCTCGATCTCCGGCCGCTGCGCGCCATGGCCGATGACCGCCTCCGGGTCGGTGGCGAAGTAGCCCTTCGTGCCGCACACCTCCACCGGGCGGGAGCGCGGGCGCGCCGTGCCGAAGCTCGTGGTACACCGTCCCACGCAGCCCCCGCGGAAGCGCATGACGAACGTGAGGCAATCGAAGGTATCCAGGCCCGTCTCGCCCAGGCACTTCAGGTTCCCCTGGCCGTAGACATCCACCACGTCGTCGCCCACCAGCCAGAGGAGCAGGTCGAGGGGGTGTACGCCGCCGCCCGCGACGAGGTTGTAGTTGATGCCCGGCTCTCCTCGCCAGCCGTTGGCGAAGAGCCGGGCGACGTTGCCGCTCATGTCCGTCTCGGCGTAGTAGATCTCGCCCAGCTCGCCCGCCGCGATGCGGCGCTTGGCATCCAGATAGGCGGGCACCCAGCGCGTCTGCGTGCAGTGGACCACCTTGCGGCCCGTGCGCCGGGAGACTTCGATGGTTTGGCGCAGGGCCTCCCGGGTGGTCGCCATCGGCTTCTCGATGATCACGTGCTTGCCGGCCTCCATCATCGCGAGCGCCGGCTCGGTGTGCAGGTGGTCCGGGGTGCAAATGGCGACCACATCAATGTCGGCGCGTTTGGCCACTTCCCGGAAGTCGTGGCACTGCGGCACGCCGGGGGCGCGCTCGGCAGCCTCGGTGAGGCGCGCCGGATCGAGGTCGCACACCGCGCGCAGCGGGGCCCTCTCACTGGCGGTGAAGATGCGAATGAAGTCCCGTCCTGCGTCTCCCGCGCCGATGACAGCGGCGCCATGCTCTGCCATGCTCCGTCCTCCCATCACCACGCCCCGCCGGCTGTCCGCCGGCGCGGCCTTCAGGTGGTCCTGTTTGCTCGTCCCAAGCCCGATGGGCTGTTCCTCTCCCCTCGCCTGGTATTCGCGCTGCGGCTGGCATTACCTCTATCGGAGCGCTGCCCCGTCGCGCTGTCGGGCAGCGCACGGCGCTTTCCTCCCCGGAGCCGCCGGGGGGCGAAGCGCCACTCCCTCGAGGAACCCTCCCGAGTTGAAGTGGAATATATTCAGTTAAAATATTGTGAAAATGTTCACAAGCTGTGCTCGGGCGTTCAGCGTCCCCGCTATCGGCTGTGCAGCGATCCTGTGGAGGGGTCTCGGTCCGATCCCCTCCCGCGCCGCCGGCCGATCTTCACGAGTGACTGCGGGAACCCCCGAATGGCAATGAGGAACATCGGGAGTATCCCTCCACAAACATTTGATGCCATATCGGCCGAGCGGCGGCTTCGCCACGGTCGGGAGGGTTGGGAAGCCGTCTGCCTGGGAGGATCCCTCGTCTGACAGCCGTTCATTCATGGGTATCCCGGATATCGGGTGTCCGGGTAAGCCCGGAGAGGCCATCAGCATCGGCGAATGGGAACGCTCAGGGATCAGGGAAGTGCCCGTCCAAGGCAACTGCGTCGGGCCCTTCACGGCCCGCTTGACGAGCGGCACCCGCCCCCTGGGGGAGGCGCCGCACTCGGTAAGGGAGATCCTCCGCTGCCAGGGACACTCATCGGCGGCGGGCGACATGAGAGCACGCGCCTGAGACCACAAAGCCTTGCGAATCAGGCGCACGATCCTGTTGACAAAGGCGAGAGGGTGTGCTATACTGACGTAGGTTGTGAAATGCTTCACAATCCACGAGATGACGGTCCGAACGCCTGGTGCCGAACCAGCAATGGGCATATACATCATCGGCCACACGCCCGCGCCGGTGCGGAGGGACGGTTCGCCGGCTCTCCGCACGCTTCCGGGCTGGCGTGTGGCCGCGGCCACCCTGGAGCCATGTTCTGCCGGTTTCCGAACCGGAAAGGAGGCATGTATGCCTGCCATTCAGTTGGCCGGGGGGATTCCGTACTACCTGCCCAGGTCCGGGCTGGATACGCTCGTGTCCACACTCAGCGAAGAGGGCTACACCGTGCTGGGACCCCGAGTGATGGACGGAGTCATCTCGTTCCAGCCGCTGACCTCGGCAGCGGATCTGCCCCGAGGCGTCCGAGACGAGCAAGGCGGTGGCTCATACCGCCTCGTTGACGGCGACCCTGAGTTGTGTTTCCAGTATGTCGTCGGGCCGGACGGCCCCAAGCGCTACACCCTTCCCCCGGTGCTGCAGCTCTTCAGCGTTCGCCCGGAGCCGGACTACTACGCCATGGAGCACGGGCCCCCCTCGCCGCCCAAGCTGGCTTTCTTGGGGATTCGGCCATGCGAAGTCGCCGCTCTGGCGGTGCAGGACCGCGTCTTCGCCGCTCGGGAGACGGGCGGGTTTCGCTGCGAAGCCGACTCCTACTACCAGCAGACGCGCGACAGCGCCCTGGTGATCGCCGTCAACTGCACCCACCCGGGGAGTAGCTGCTTCTGCGCCTCGATGGGCACGGGGCCAGTCGCCCGGCAGGGCTACGACGTGGCGCTGACGGAGCTGCGCGGCGGCTTCGTCGTCCAGTGTGGCTCCCCGCGCGGCACCACGCTCTTCGAGCGTTTGCCGGTGCGGGAGCCCTCTTCCGCCGAGCTGGAGCTCGCCGAGCTGCGGCTCGAGCAGGCGGCCGCGCGCATGGGCCGCCGTCTGGAGGCCGAGGGCCTGCCGGAGGCACTGGAGCGCGCCGTGGAGCACCCCCACTGGGATGAGGTCGCCAAGCGCTGCCTCGGGTGCGGCAACTGCACGATGGTCTGCCCCACCTGCTTCTGCAGCACGGTGAGCGACGCCACCGAGCTCACCAGCAAGGTGACGACGCGCACCCGCGACTGGGAGTCCTGCTACACCCACCAGTTCAGCTACACCACGGCCGGCCCCGTGCGGCACAGCATCCGCGCCCGCCACCGCCACTGGGTGACGCACAAGCTCTCAGGCTTCGTCGCCCAGTTCGGCACCAGCGGGTGCGTGGGGTGCGGGCGCTGCATCACCTGGTGCCCGGCGGCGATTGACATCACCGAAGAGGCGGCAGCCATTCGCGGCGACGCGCAGTGGGCCGCCGCCGCGACGGCAGCCAGGAAGGAGGTGGCAGCGTGAACCTGGCAATTGCAGCACGACCGGAGCCGATCTGCGGCTCGGAAACCATGCTCCCGGTGCCTGTCCGCATCCTCGATATGCACCCCGAGAACTTCAACACCCGCACGGTGCAGGTGCAGATCGTGGACGAAGGCCTCCGCCAGCGCTACCGCTGGGTGCCCGGCCAGTTCAACATGATCTACGTGCCGGGCATCGGCGAGGCGGCCATCTCCATCTCCTCGGACCCGGACCAGCACGAAGCCGTGGGGCACACCATCCGCCTCGTCGGCTCCGTCACCCGCGCCATCGAGCGCATCGGCAAGGGGGGAATGGTCGGCCTGCGCGGCCCGTTCGGACGCGGCTGGCCGCTGGACCGGCTCCATAGCGGCGACGTGATCCTCATCGGTGGCGGCATCGGGCTGGCGCCCCTCCGCCCCGTCGTCTACTGGCTCCTGAAGCACCGCGACCGCTTCCGGCGCGTCATGCTCCTCTTCGGCTGCCGCACTCCCGAAGACCGGCTCTTCGTGCCGGAGCTGGAGAAGTGGGACGAGGATCCGCGCATTGATACCCTGGTGACGGTGGACAATGCCACCGGCGAATGGGTGGGGCCTGTGGGCGTGGTGACGAAGCTGCTGCAGCGCATCCGCATCAATGCCGACCGGACGACCGCCTTCGTCTGCGGCCCCCGGATGCTCAACCGGGCGGCCGCCTGGAGCCTCGAGCAACTGAACGTGCGCTCGGAGCGCGTGTTCATCAGTCTGGAGCGCAACATGAACTGCGGCTTCGGGCAGTGCGGCCATTGCCAGTACGGCTCGAAGTTCGTCTGCAAGGACGGACCGGTGTTCGCGCTCAGCGAGATCGCCGACATCTTCGCGAAGGAGGAGGTGTAGCCATGCCTCGAACCGGCGCGTTCACCGCAGACGGCAAGCCGAAAGTGGCCGTCTACAAGTTCTCGAGCTGCGACGGCTGCCAACTGGCCATCCTCAACCTCGAGGACCAACTGCTCGACCTGGTGGGCGCCATCGAAGTGGCCTACTTCGTCGAGGCCCGCCGGCGCGAGCTGCCGCCCCCCTACGCCATCGGATTGGTGGAGGGGAGCGTCTCCACGCCCGAGGAAGAGGAGCGGATCCACAAGATCCGCCGCGACTGCGACTTCCTGGTCACCATCGGCGCCTGCGCCACCTCCGGCGGCATCCAGGCCCTGCGAAACTGGGCGGACGTCGAGGAATTCACTCGGTACGTCTATGCCTACCCGGAGTACATCAAGGCGCTCGACACGGCGACGCCGATCGCGGCGCACGTCTTCGTGGACTTCGAGCTGCGCGGCTGCCCGGTGAACCGCTTCCAGATCCTGGAGCTGGTAGCCGCCACGCTGGCGGGCCGCAAGCCGGCGATCCCGACCTACAGCCTGTGCATCGAGTGCAAGCGGCGCGGGGTGTCCTGCCGCCTGGTATCGGCCGGGAAGCCTTGCCTGGGACCGGTGACGCAGGCCGGCTGCGGGGCGCTCTGCCCGGCCTACAACCGCGCCTGCTACGGGTGCTTCGGGCCGATGGAGCTGCCCAACGTCGACTCGCTGGGTGAGCGCTTCATCGGCCTCGGGTATTCGCCGGCGGAGATAACCCGCATGCTCCGCTCCTTCAACGGCTACGTCGAGCCCTTCAAGCAAGCGAGTGATCGATATGCGCAACGCGACTAACGAACCTGAGACGCGCAGCATCCAGGTGGATTATCTGGCTCGCGTGGAGGGGGAAGGCGCCCTGCACCTGACCCTCCAGGATGGCCGGGTCACGGATGCTCGCTTGAGGATCTTCGAGCCGCCGCGCTTCTACGAAGCGTTCCTGCGCGGCCGAGACTTCCGTGAGGTGCCGGACATCACCGCCCGCATCTGCGGCATCTGCCCCGTTGCCCACCAGATGAGCTCCTGCCACGCGCTGGAGCAGGCAATGGGCGTGACCCACCAGATCGAGCCCTCCGTCCGTGCCCTGCGGAACCTGCTCTACTGCGGCGAGTGGATCGAGAGCCACGCGCTCCACATCTTCCTGCTGCACCTGCCCGACTTCCTCGGCTACGAGAGCGCCATCACCATGGCCGCCGATCATGCCGAGACCGTCAAACGGGCGCTGCGGATCAAGAAGCTGGGCAACACCATCGTCTCCACCCTGGCCGGACGCGAGGTACACCCGATCAACGCCTGCGTGGGCGGCTTCTACCGCGCGCCCACCCCTCAGGAGCTGATGGCGCTGGTGCCCGAGATCGAGTTCTGCCTGGAGGAGATGTGCGACCTGACGCTCTTCCTCGCCGCCACCCTTGAATACCCCAAGCTCGACCAGGACTACGAGTTCGTGGCCCTCAGCCCGGATGACGAGTACCCGATCAATCTGGGTCCCATCGCCTCGAGCAAGGGGTTCCGGGTGCAGCAGCAGGACTACCTGAACGCCGTCGAAGAGCAGCACGTGCCTCACAGCACGGCGCTCCACTCCATGATCAAGGGCCGTGGCCCCTACCACATCGGTCCCCTGGCCCGCCTCAACCTCAATGCCGACAAGCTGCACCAGCGCGCTGCGGACTTGGTGGCCAGCGTCTCGGACGCCGTCGGCCACGGCCTGCCGTGGCGCAACAGCTTCCTCAGCCTCCCCGCTCGGGCGCTGGAGACGGTACACGCCCTGGCGCTCTCGCTGGAGATCATCAAGGCCTACCGCCCGCCCGCCCGCGCGGCGGTGCCGATCCGCCCCCGGGCAGGTGTGGGAGCGGCGGCCACCGAGGCGCCGCGCGGCATCAACTGGCACCGCTATGAGACCGACTCCCGCGGCCTGATCACGGCGGCGCGCATCATGTCGCCCACGGCGCAGAACCAGGCGCAGATCGAGGCGGACCTGCGGAAGCTCGCTCCCCAGATCGTCTCGCTCGACGACGAGAAGCTCACCCTGGCCTGCGAGCACCTGATCCGGAACTACGACCCGTGCATCAGTTGCTCGACGCACTTCCTGAGAGTGCACATCGAACGGATCGCGGCGCCACTGGACGGCGCCTGAAGGCGGCCCATGGCGAGCACGCGAGCGCCCGGGATCCGCCCCGGGCAAGCATCGGAACCTGAAGATGCACGTGGAGCGACTTCCGTGAATGGCGGCGGGGGCGCGCTGGTCATCGGCGTCGGCCGCCCCGGCTTCGGCGACGACGCCCTGGGCCTGACGGCGGCCAGGGCGCTGGAGCCGCGTCTGACCGGTGCCGTCCGCGTGGTTGCGGATGGCACCGGCCTGGCAGCGCTGTCGGCGGTCGAGGGAGAGGAGCTGCTGGTCCTCATTGATGCCGCGGAGTCCGGCGCGGGGCTGCCGGCCGGGCAGTGGCGCCGCCTCCGCTACCCGCAGGATGCCCCGGCTTTCGCCGATAGCCACCTCCGCACCACGCACACGCTGGCGGTGGACTCGGCGCTGGCGGTGGCGGCCGCGCTGGGCCGGCTGCCGGACGAGGTGTGGGTCTATGCGTTGGCCGGAGAGCGATTCGCCCCCGAGACGAGCCTTTCGGCGCCGGTGTCGGCGGCGCTCTGCCGGTTCGTAGAGGAGATCGAGGCCGATGTGCGGAACTGGTTAGCCAGACGCTTGCCCATTGCTTGATCCCGCGAGGGGAGGTCCTCGATGCCGCCATTTGCACCGAACCGCGAGGACGTGCCACTCGACCATGAGTTGGCGACACGGGTGGGATGGTTCATCCAGTTGCGCTGGTTGGCAGGAGCGGCGGTCCTCCTGGGCGCCACCCTCGCGCTGCTGCTGGGCCAGCCCCACGCCGGGTCTCTCTATGCGGTCGGCGCCGCCATCCTGGCCTACAACGCAGCCCTCACCTACGTCCATCGCCATGTGACCCCGAAGGGGCACCATCTGCTCGCCTGGCGCCACCTCTTCACGCACTTGCAGGTCGCGCTCGACTGGGTGGCGCTCACGATCCTCAGCGCCCTCACCGGGGGCCTGGAGAGCCCTCTGCTCCTCTTCTTCACCTTCCACGTCATCCTGGCGGCGATGCTGCTGCCGCGCTGGGAGTGCCTCGCTGAGACGACCGTGGGCCTGCTCTTGATCGCGGCCATGGCCTACGGGCGCTGGCAGGGCGCGCCGCTCCATGCCACCGACGGCCCCCTCGCCACCCTCCGCCTCTACGACGACCCGGTGCGCGCCACCACCTACTTCGTGGCGATTGCCGGGATGCTCTACATCTGCGCCTTCCTCGCCAGCTCCATCGCCGTGCGGCTCCGCCACCGCGAGCGCGACCTCCTCGACGCCAAGGAGCGCGAGGAGCGGATGCACGCCGAGATGGCCTTGCTCCACGAACTCGCCAAGTCCATCACCGCCACCCTCGACCTGGACGCGGTGCTGCGCGATGTCTCCGAGCAGGCCGCGCGGGTGATGCAGGCCCGAGCGTGCTCCATCCGTCTCCTCGCCGAGAGCGGCGACCTCTACATCGGCGCCACCTACGGCCTCAGCGATGCCTACCTGGCGAAAGGCCCGGTGGGTCTGGCGCACAGCCCGGTGGATCGCAGGGCGCTCCTCGGAGAGACGGTGATCATCGAGGACGTGGAGCGCGAGGGGCTGTTCCAGTATCCGGAAGAGGCCGTGCGCGAGGGAATCCGCTCGGTACTCTGCGTTCCTCTCATGGCCGGCCGGAACGCGGTGGGCGTCGTGCGCGTCTACGGCGACCGGACCGGCGCCTTCGATGAGGACGACGTGCGCTTCCTGCAGCACTTCTCCAGCCTGGCAGCCATCGCGATCAACAACGCCCGCACCTGCCGCGTGCTCCAGGATGTGGACCGCGAGCGGGCGCGCTTCACCCGCACGGTGGCGCACGAGCTGCGCTCGCCTCTCGCCGCCATCCTCGGCAACGTGCGCATCATCCTGGATGGCTATGTGGGACCGGTGCCGGAGCGGGCCGCCCAGCTCCTCACCCGCGCCCACCAGCGGGGCACCCAGCTCCTGGCGCTGGCGAGCGACCTCCTCGCCCTCGTCTCGGGGCGAGAACGCGCCGCCGAGCCCCGCCAGGAGCCGATCCTGCTCGGCGAGGTCACTCGCCAGGTCATCGGCGACCTGGAAGAAGAGGCACGGGCGAAGTCGCTCGATTACGAGGCGCGCGTCGCCGACGGCTCCCTGGAGATGCTCGGCGACCGCGACCAGATGGTGCGTCTGGTGGAGAACCTCGTCAGCAACGCCATCAAGTACACTCCCGAACGGGGGCGCGTGAGCGTGTCGCTGCAAGGCGACGAGGGGTCGCTCGAGCTCATCGTCGCCGACACGGGGATCGGGATCCCCCGGGAGATGCGCGACCGCGTTTTCGAGGAGTTCTTCCGTGCCGAGAATGCTCGCCACTTCTCCGAGGGCACCGGCCTGGGCCTCACCATCGTCAAGCGCATCGTCGAGGCTCACCACGGCAAGATCGCCCTGGAGACGGAGGAAGGCAAGGGCACTTGCTTGACAGTGGTCTTCCCGCGCCACCGCCCCGAGCCGGAGCCGGCAAGAGCGATGGTCGGCGCGCGCTGAGGCCCGGGAGCCCGGCGACCGAGGTCGCGGGCGACGACTGCACGAAGTCGGCCTGCGCCGACTCGGCTTTCCAGTCATGGACCCCGGCGACCGAGGTCGCCGGGCAAGCGCGCCGCACGGGCTATCGCTGTAGGACTCATGGCTGCCTTCGCCTTCTGTCTCCTGGCAGCAGCGGCACGGGCGGAAGCGCAGTCCCAGCCGAAGGATGGGGCCATATCCGCCCGAGGTCTGTCCACGCCGCTCGTTCTGCTGGATGCCGGCCCGATTCCCTCGCAGCGCCGGCAGGTCGTCGAGACGGAGCGGGAGGAATGGTACTTCATCCCTGAACGGAGTGACCTCCATGCGCTGAGGGAGGCGGGCAAGGACGCATTCGGAGTCAATGATCCGCAGGCCGATCTCAGGTACCGGCGCTACAGCCCCCTCGTGGTCTATAGCAAGGTGACAAAGGAGTGGCGGGCCGCGGGGATCAGCTATGATGCCTGGGCCATCTACCCGGTGGAGCACGACCCGTTCGATGCGGATCTAATCTGGTTCGGCTGCAACGACGGTCCCCCCGGCATGCACGCCGACTATGCCGGTGGCGTCTCACCGAACAGCCCGTTGCGCTTCGGCGGCAAGCCGGGCGGCCTCGGGCTACTCAACCTCCGGGAGCGGACCATCCGCTACTTCGGGCCGTACCTGCACCTGGTCGGGTCGCGCGTCTACCGGGTCGTCTTCGACAAGGAGGCGGTCTGGACCTGGGGTAGCTATCCGCTGGGCGGGGAAGCGAATGGGATCTCCCGCTACCGTCGCGACACGGGTGAGATGGAGCCCTTCCCGCTGCCAGATATGCCGAGCCGAAGCTGGACGGTCCAACGATTCACCTCCTCACCGGACGGCGTGTGGCTTACGGTAGGCCAGGGCAGCTCGAACAGGCGATATCACTTCGACGGGAAGGCTGAGCAGTGGGATCGTCCCTCCTACGCATGGGCGGTGGGCAAGGACGTGCCGCTGCTGGCGGAGCCCTCCCCAAACGCGATACAGCGCGCCACGGTGCCGGGGATTACCGACCCCGGCAGACAGGAGCGGCAGGCGTACCTCCGATCGGCCCTCCAGGTCCTGGGGCGCCGGGATCGCTGGCTGCACGTGGTCACCCGCGATGACCAGGAGGGCTGGGTGGAGGCCGCCGGCGTGAAGAGCACCCCGGAGGTCTTCCGCATGGCCCTGGATGCCTACCTGCACGATCCCGAGCACGGGGACGGTGGCCCATGCCGGTTCATCCGCAACGCCCACCACTACGAGACACCCGCCGAGCTGACGGATGCCCTGGCGCTCCTGCAGGACGCGGCCACGACCGCGTCCGAGCCACACAAGAAGGCGCTGGAGGGGATACTGGTCTCGGCAGGAAGGGACTTGAGGGACGCCCGTGAACAGGCAAGGAGCTTCCGCTGGCGCGCGGAGCGGCTGCGGCGCGGTCGGGAGTGGTAGTGGCATCGGTGCCCGCGCGCCAGCGCCGCTGCGCGGGCACCCACTGGAGTGTTCCACCGGGATTGGAGGTAAGCGATGGCGAAGCTGAACGCGAGAGGGGTGCTACGGGGGCTGCTGGTGGCTGCCGCGCCGTTGTGCATCGTGGCCCAATCGGCGGCGGCCGGGGCGGCCTGGCCCCCGCCGGAGGCGCGGGTCTCGCTCAGCACCATCGGCAGCCCGTTCGGGGAGCGGGGCGCGCCCGCCAAGTTGTACGAGGGCGAGAACGTGGAAGTGACGCTGATCCTGATCAACAGCCGGCAAGAGCCGGTGTCCGTGGGTGCGTCGCTCCAAGAATCGGCCTGGGTGCCGGGGTTGACCTTCGCCCTCGAACGGGTGACGCCCACCGGAAAGGAGGCAGGGCGGTCGCACTTCCAGTTGGTGTTCTACCAAGGGGTGGTGAAAGAGGTGAAGGAGCGCGCGCCCGGCACCCTCTACCCCGGCGAGTACATCAAGACCGCATGGCGCGTTACCGTGGATGGCGCGCCGCTGCCGCCCGGGGGCTACCTGGTGCGGGTCGTCGGGGAGGCGCCGCCCCTCTTCATCCCGCCGCTCCCGCTGCCGGTGTTCGTCGTCACCGCCAACGGGCGCCTGGACGAACTGAACCGGATGTGCCACCTGGGGGTGCGCCTGGGGTGGGCGAAGCGGTTCGATGACTCACTCGCCATGTTCCAGCGGATACTGGCCCTGGTTCCCGGCAGTCCCACGGCCTATGCCGGGATGGGGGCGGTCCATCAGGACGCAGGGGACTATGAGCAGGCAATCGCCATGTATCAGCGGGCGATCGCCATTCTGGAGTCCGGTGAGCTCCCGCCAGAACAACCCAGGGATCGGATGCGCAGAGAGCATCAGATCGGGGGACTTCGCGGCATGATCACCGCTTGCAGGCGGCAGATGGCCCGGCAGCCATAGCGCCGTAGGTTCCGCGGCGAGAGGCGGGGCGCCCCGCCTCCCGCCGTGCGGCTCACCGCCGGGCGGGCTCGGCCTTCCCGGGCGACCGCGGCCCGCTCTCCTCCACCGTTCCCAGCACGCGCTCCGGGGGAACGTAGGGAACGCCGAACTGGCGGGCGACATCCTCGAAGACCACGTGCCCCTCGATCAGGTTCAGGCCGCTGGCGATCTCCGCGCTCTCCAACGAGGCGCGGCGGTAGCCCTGGCTGGCCAGGCGCAGCACGTAGGGCAGCGTCACGTTCGTCAGCGCGTAGGTCGAGGTGCCCGCCACCGCGCCCGGTATGTTCGCCACGGCGTAGTGGACGACCCCCTCCTCGATATAGGTGGGGTTCCGGTGCGTGGTCGGGCGGATCGTCTCGATGCACCCGCCCTGGTCCACGGCGACATCCACCACGGCGGCGCCCGGTTTCATCAGCCGCAGCATCTCGCGGGTGACGAGCACGGGAGCGCGGGCGCCGCGGATGAGGACGGCGCCGATGAGCAGATCGGCATCGCGCAGCGCCTGGCGGATGTTGTGGGGGTTGGAGAAGAGCGTGGTGACGTTGGCGGGCATGACGTCATCCAGGTAGCGCAGCTTCGCCAGGTCAATGTCGAGCACGGTGACGCGCGCCCCGAAACCGGCGGCCACCTTGGCGGCGTTGCTGCCGACAACGCCGGCGCCCAGGATGAGGACATTCGCCGGCGACACGCCCGGCACCCCGCCCAGGAGGATGCCCCGCCCCTGCTGCGGGCGCTCCAGGCACTTGGCGCCCTCCTGGATCGCCATGCGCCCCGCCACTTCGCTCATCGGGACGAGGCAGGGGAGCGTGCCGCTCGCGGTCTGGATCGTCTCGTAGGCGATGGCGACGATGCCGCTCTTGATCATGGCGCGCGTGAGCATTTCGGATGCGGCGAGGTGGAAGTAGGTGAACACCACCTGGCCGCGCCGCAGGAGCCCGTACTCCTCGGGAAGCGGTTCCTTCACCTTCACGAGCATCTCGGCCCGCTCGAAGAGGGCGGCATGGTCGTTCACGATCTCGGCGCCGGCCGCCCGGTACTCGTCATCGGCGATGGAAGTGCCCCAGCCAGCATCCGCTTCCACCAGAACCGTGTGCCCGGCCTGCCGCAGCAGCTCCGCCCCCACCGGCACCAGGCCGACGCGGTATTCGTTCTCCTTGGTCTCCTTCGGCACACCAACGATCATTGTGCTCCCTCCATCTGCCGCAGCCGCGGCGGTCCATCGCTCGGCACCGCTCGCAAACGGGCCGCGCGCCACGCGCCATGGCCCTGCCAGGGCACCGGCACTGGCGGGAGGCGCCCGGCGCGAAGCTGAACCACCGCCTGCCGCGCCCCGGGAAGGTCTGGCTCGAGCATGGCCGCCTTCCCCAGCTCCACCAACGCCCGGTCGCGCGCTCCCGCGCGCGCGAGCGCGAGTCCAAGGTGATAGCGGATCTCTCCCGATGACGGCACTTGACGGGCCGCCTCCTGGAGGAGCGCGAGCGCCGCCCGGATGTCGCCGGACTGGTAGAGCGCCCACCCCAGGCTGTCCAGAACGCTGCCGTCGGCCGGCACGAACTCAAGCGCCCGGTGGAGCAGGCTCACCGCTTCCTCCAGGCGCACCGCGCGCTGCGCGAGGAAGTAGCCCAGGCCGTTCAGGGCCATCGGGTCGGACGGCCGCCGCCGCACAGCCTCGCGGTACTCCGCTTCGGCGTCCTGGTCGCGGCCCATCAGCTCGTAGGCCAGGCCGAGAGACACGCGCGCCGGGTGGTCCGGATCGAGGCGCAGGACCTCTTCCAGGTAGCGGGCCGCGGCCTCGGGGTGCTTTCGGCCCACCAGGAGTTGCCCCGCCAGCGCCAGGCTCGCGAGTGATCGCCCCTGAACCCGGGTGTAGCGCGCCAGCCACCACTCGGCGCCGCGCGCGTCGCCGGCCTGGAGCAGCCACGTGCTGATCGCGACTGCGCTCTCTGCCGGACGCAGCCACGCCCAGGTCCCCAGCGCGGCCGCGCCCAGGGTCCCCACCAACACCATCGCCGCCAGGGCGCGCAACCGCCGCCGCCATGCCGCGCGAGGCCCGCCCTCCTCCCTCGCCGCCCGGAGTATCGTGCTCATGCCGATACCATAATACGACAAAGGCAGCCTGCAAGTCCAGTGCCGGCCCCGTTCAGGCACGCCCCGGGTCTCACCAGGGCGCTGCCGAACCCCCCACCCGGGCCGATACGATAATAGCACGCCAGGCCGCTTCCTGGCAAGCGCAAGGGGATCGGGCGCGGGCGGCGGCGCGTGTGAGGTCTCAGGCCCCTTCCCACCCCCGCCCCCGCCGGGTTCCCCGGCGCTCCGATGCCGGCGCGGGGGTGCCGCCCTTCGGGCGGACGCGCCTCCGCGTTCGCACTCCTCTCCGAGCGTTTGCCCGGAGTGCCCGAGCATCGGGCCGGGGGTGTCGCCCCGCAGGGCCTTGCCGCGTCAGAGCCCCGCCGAGCGTGCCGCATCCTCGATGGCCGTGAGGCCTGCTGCCACCTTCGCCGCCGCCTGGTACCGGATGTCACCCCCTACGAGGTGCCGGGCCACTTCCGCTGGCGGCGCATCTCGCACGGCCAGGTGTTCGTCGGGCAGCACCAGCACCTCGAAGACGGCGGTGCGACCGCGATAGCCGGTGTGCCGGCAGGCTCCGCAACCGACGGCGCGGGCGGCCACGGCGTCCGCCAACCGCTCCTCCGGTAGGCCAGACGTCAGGAGCGCCCGACGCTCGGCGCGGGTGAAAGGCTCGCGCCGGGCGCAATCGGGGCAGACCAGGCGCAGCGACCGTTGGGCCACGATGCCGATCAGGGTCGCCCCCAGCAGGCCCCCTGCCGGGGCGGCTGCCCGGATCAGAGCGAGGGCGTCGGCGGCGTCGCGCGCCTCCAGCCCGCCGAGCACCCGGCGCTCCGATAGAACCGCCTCCAGGCACGCGCCCAGCGCCTCCGGGTCCGACAGAGATGCCAGGTAGAGCACATCCGGGTCCTGGAAGAGGAGCAGTTGGCGCAGGCCGGAGGTGTAGGTCATCCCTTCCTCACTCACCGTGCTTGCCTTGCACGTCAGCAGCGCCGTCTGGTGGATTCCGGGGAGGCGCTGCTCGATAGCCGGCTCGAGGGTGTGGATGCTGGTCTCGACGCTGTTGATCGCACTCAGGAGGGCGTAGGCGGTGGTGCGCCGACCCGACCGGGGCGAACCGGCCAGCACCAGCAGGCCGCACGGCTGCCGCACCAGGCGCAGCGCCGCCTCCGCCTGCTCATGCGCCATGCCGAGGGCATCGAGCTTCAGCGGGATGCCGGCGTGCGGCTGGATGCGGATGTCGGCCGTCTCTCCCAGTTGGGACCAGTAGACGGTGACGTGCAGGGCGTGCGTCGGCTCCGAGTCGCGCGGGAAGTGAAGCGTGGCCGTCCTCAGCCCATGCCGCGAGAGCACATCCAGACCCGCCCACGCCTTGAGCGCGGGCACCAGGAGCTTCGGATTGGCGGCCCAGCCACCCTCCGGGGGCGGCACCGCCACCAGCCGGCCGCCTGTGCGCCAGCGTACCAGCAGGCTCCTCGGCGCCTCCGGCGCCAGGGGGTGCAGGTGGAGGCTCTTGGCGCCTTCAGCCACGGCACGCGCCAGAAGGTCGTGGAGCAGGGCCGCCTCGGGCGCAGGCGTCACTGCCACGGCGACGCCGACCTGCTCAACGATCGGCATTGGCAGGCAGAGGGCGATCTCGCGGCACGTCGGCGCGAGTTGCCCACTCTGTTCAGCGGCGGCCACCATCTCAGCGATGGCGGGCGCGAAGCTCTGAGGCTGTCGCCGCAGCGCCTCCGCCAGCGAGCGGCCGTCGCGCACGTCCTCGCGGACCAGGATGGCCGCCTCCCGCAGCTCGCGCGGGAAGGGCGCTGATCCGAGCGCCTCCATGATGGTCAGGATGGGCACACCGCCGTCCACCATCGCCCCGAGCGCCTCCCACCATGTGGCCTCCCAGCCGTCCTCGTCGGTGGTCGCAAGGCGCTCCCCCAGGCGGACTGCCTCACGCACGGCCGCGGCGAGGCCGCTTCCCCCCGCGCGCATCTCGCCTCTCACGGCGCCGGAACGGATCAGCGCCTGCAGACAGAGCGGCAGCGGCCCGGGGAACCGGTCCCCCGGGCGCCCTGCCACTGCCTCAGCCGCAGCCTGCGCCAGCGCCGCCGCATCCTCCGGGTCGCTCTCCTGTCGGGCAAGGAGCTGCAACCCCTCAGCGGGCGACATCCCCGCCACGAGCGCCGCGTGCCACCGACGCAGCCGCGTGATCGTCTCCTGCACCGCCACGCTTTCCATCACACTGCCTCCTGATCCTGCGGCAAGACCCGCAGCGCCTCGGCGGGGGTGGTGACACCCGCCAGCACCTTCTCTGCGGCGTCCATGCGCATCGGGCGCATGCCAGCCGAGAGGGCCGCCTGCTGAATGTCGTTGGCCGGCGCCTCGGCGGCCACCAGGCGGCGGACTCCCGCATCCACGGCCAGCAGTTCGTAGAGGCCGACACGGCCCTTGTAGCCCGTCCGCCGGCACGCCTCGCAGCCGACGCCCTTCGCCACGGTGGCGTCGCGGGGAATGCCGAGGGCGGCCGCCTCCTCCGGGGTGACGGGCGCGTCCTGACGGCATTCCGGGCAGACGCGGCGCGCCAGCCGCACCGAGAGGATCCCCTGCAGCCCCGACGCGATCAGGTACGGCGGCAGCCCGAACTGGCGCAGCCGTCCCAGCGCCGCGACGGCGTGGCTGGCGTGCAGGGCGCTGAGCACCAGGCTCTCGCCCTGCGCGGCCTCCAGTGCGGCGCGCGCCTCCTCGGGACCGCAAATGTGAGTGAGCAGGATCACCTCGGCGCCGGCGGCCTCCAGCGTCCGCAGCGCGGTCTCCGGCGTGACCCCCGCCCGGCGGTTGACGTGGGTCTGCAGCACCCCCGGGAGGCGGTAATACACCGGTTCCTCCACCGAGGCGACGTAGCGCCCGTCGCGGTCCAACGCCTGCACCAACGAGTAGAGAACCGTGCTCTTCCCCGACCCGGTGGGCCCGGCGACGAGGAGCAGCCCGTTGACGGCAGCGAGGAGCGGCCGCAGCCGGGCCGCCTCGCGCGCGGACACGCCGATGCGCTCCAGATCAAAGGACGGCGCCTCCGCGGTGCGGATCTGGAGCGTGACGCACTCGCCGGTGGCGCTCGGCATGATGCCGACGCGGACATCGTAGCTCCCGCCCTCGCAGGTGACCCCCATGCGCCCCTGCTGCGCCGCGTGCCGCTCTCCCACGTTGCAGTCGGCCATGATCTTGATCCGGGTGATCAGGTTGTTGTGGACTGCGCGGGGAAGCTGCATCACCTCGCGCAGCACCCCGTCGATCCGATAGCGGACGCGCACCTGCTGCGGGCCGGGTTCGAGGGCGATGCTGGATGCACCATCCCTGATCGCGCCCTGGATGAGCGCATTCACCACCCGGATGATCGGCTGAGGGTTTGCACCCCGGGGGATGGTATCGGCTCCCTCGGTGGTGGGGGGCCGGATGCGGCGCAGTACCCCCGCCAGCCAGTCACGCTCGGCGGCGCACTCCTGGCAGCCCGCCAGGTGCTCCTCGATGGCGGCGGCGTGGCGCTCGCCGAACTCGCCTTTGAGCAGGGCCACCAGCTCCGACCGCACCTCCTTGCAGTCCATCTCATTCTCCTTCCAGGAGCCCATCGAGCATCCGGCGCAGAGCGTGAACCGCCTCGTGCATTCGGTAGCGCACGGTGCCCTCCGGGATGCCCAGGCTCGCGGCGATCTCGCGGTAGCGCATCCCCTCGAAGTGGCAGAGCACGAACACGATCTGCTGCTTCTGGGGGAGGGTGTCGATGGCCGCGTCGATCCGCCGTCGGCGCTCGCGCGCGAGGACCACGGCCTCGGGATCGGCGCGGGAATCGGCGAGGGCGAGCGCCAGCGCATCGGGCCGCCGGGTATCTTCATCCAGCGACACCTGCGCCGGGGCGCGCAGCGCCCGATCGCGGGCGTTCAGCCAGAGGTTGCGGGCGATCTCCATCAGGTAGGTGGAGAAGCGCGCCTCGGGGCGGTATCGCTCCCGTGCCTGCCAGAGGCGGACAAAGGTTTCTTGCAGCAAGTCATCCGCGACATCCGGGGGCGCTCCCAGGCTGCTGAAGAACCGGCTCAGCCGCGCCCGGTAACGCGCCACCAAGCAAGCGAACGCCTCCGCGTCGCTCTCCTGCACCTGCAGCATCATCTCGATGTCGGAGGGAGGTGCGATCCCCTCGATGGGCGCGCCGCCGTTCCCACCTGCCGTGCCAACGGCAGCATCGTCTGGATCGACCGGCCGGTCGCTGGCGCACATGGGGGCCAACCCTCCGCCTCGAAGCCACTGCGGGATCGCTTCCGCGCCGACCCACGGGGGTCCTTGCCGATTCCCCCGGCTTCACTCTGTCTAACCGATGGTGGATGGGATTGTTGGGTGGTTGGGAGATGGGAACGCCGGACGGGGGCGGGTGAGACGGCTCTGGAGGGAGGCGCCCGTGAGAAGGCGGGCATGGTGGCGGGCGCCAAGGCTGCCTGCACCCTCCCACCCCTCCCCCGCCGGGTTCCCCGGCGCTCCGGGCAACAGGTCCGGCGGTTCCCCCGCGTTCGCACCCACCTCCGAGCCTTTGCCCGGAGCCCCCGAGCATCGGGCCGGGCGGTTCCCCCGCGTTCGCACCCACCTCCGAGCGTTTGCCCGGAGCGCCCGAGCATCGGGCCGGGGCAGTTGCGGCTGCGGGGGCACCGCGGAAACCACCCACCCCCGCCCCCGCCGGGTTTCCCGGCGCTCCGGGCAGGTGCGAGGAGGCGGGGTCTCGGCCCGGGGCGCCCTCACATCGGGGGGCACCCCGGGCCAGGGGGGTCGTCACGGCCGGGGACTGGCGCCTAGCGGATCCAGGGGTCGCCCTCGCGCGCCAGGCGCATCGGGAGGCCGGGGCGCAGCTTCTGCACGTCCGCAAGGCTGGCGGGGAGGGCGCAGTCCAGAGAGTCGGGGTAGGCGGCGAGGACGCGCAGGGCGATCCCCTCTCGCTCAATCGGCGCGAGCGGACGCCCATCCAGCCCCTTCCGGATCTCCACCCGCGTCACCACGACGAGCGTGTCATCCTTCTTCACCTTCCCGGCGCCCTCCGGGAGCAGCTCCACGACCACCAGGTCGGGGCGCACCTCCAGCACCCGCGCGATGGCGTCGCGGATCTGGGGGAGCGACGGGTCGGCCGGGGGCGGCGTGACCGTGGTCGTCGTCGCCGGGGGCGTGGCGGTATCCAGACCGAGAGCCGCCGGGGGCGTGCCGGAGGCGGCCTGCTGCATCGCTTCGGCCACCTGCGCCTCGATGTTGGCCGGCAGCTCGCCCGGGAGGAGCACGTCACGGCGCAGCGCGACGACGAAGCCGCCCAACGCCTTCGCCAGCGCCTCGCGGAGCAGCTCCGGCGCGGGATCATCGCTGGCCGACGGAGTCGGCTCCGGGTCCTGGGGCATGTTCCCCTGCCCGGTGACAACAAGAGTCTGCTCCTTGAAGACGCCCTTGCGCGTCGCCTCGGCGGTCTGCACGGGCGAGGCCCAGATCCGGGCGCCGGTCTGTCCGTCGAAGAGGCCGACGCTCACGCCGATGCTGGCCGTGCTGTTCTCCAGCACCTGCCACTTCCATTGGAACTGCTTCTGGCGGATTCGCTTCTGGTAGTCCGCCTCTCCCTGCCGCTTCTGCTGCTCCCACTCGGCGTGGGCCTGCTGCCACTCCTGCAGCTTCGCCTGGTAGCGGGGGTCGCCTTCCCCCTCATACAGCTTGGGGCCCATGACGCCATACTTGCGCGCGTTCGGGTCGGGCTTGTCCGGCTCATTCGGAGCCTTGTAGGGATCTTCGTTCGGCGTGAGCTGCTCGCGCCGCGGCTCGTAGGCGCTGCGCCCGCTCACCTGGGTGATCGCGCCGAGCAGGATCATGTCGGCATTGGCGATCTTCAGAGCATCCACGTCCGCCTTCGTCAGACCGGACATGCCGAGCTTCATCTCGTCGAGCACGGTCTTCACCTCGTTGCCGCTGCTGCCGCCGGAGCGGACGCCGCCGGGGAAGATCCGCGCGTTGCCGAGGAGGTCGGCCAGGGCACGCTCGAGGAGCGGAGCCAGGTTGGCGGTGGCGCCGGTCAGGTCGGTGGCGCCGGAGACGAGCACGGTGCGGGCGCGCCGGATGTCCGGCATGGCGCTGACGGCCGGGGCGGAGGGGACGGGCTGGGCGGCGTAGGAGGCGGCCAGGCCCTCCAGTTTCGCCACGGAGGGCGCCGCCAGGCAGACGACCCGATCGCGGCGCACGGCGAGGGTCTGGTTGGCGGCGAGCTGCGCGAGGTCGTAGGGAATACGCCCGCGCACCCGGGCGGGCAGGGAGGCCAGCTCGTCGTAGGTGAGCAGATAGACTTCCTCGGCGAGGGGCAGCCACGGGGCCAGCCGCTCCCGCTCCGGCTCGCGGAGCGGCGCCCGGAAGAGGGCCACCGGCGGCGCGCCCGCCGTGCCGGCGGCATAGCCGTCCGCCGCCGCCTGCCCCTTCCCGGCGAAGGCGCACACCACGCGCAGATCCAGGAGGACCGGGTTGGCCCCGCCGGCCTTCCGGTAGCTATCGCCGCAAGGGAAGTCTCCGATCTGCTGGAGCCTGAGGATGCCATACTCCAGGGTGGCATCCGTGGGCGCCACGATCACCACGGTGTTGCGCCAGTCGCCGCGAATTCGGTTCTGCTCCGCGTAGATGCAAAGGGTATTCAGGTTCAGACCGGACAGCCGCGGCACGAGGGCCGCCAGTTCGGGGGGGATCACGGGCAGGTGCTCCCGCGAGACCAGGAAGACCGTGGGCGCGTTCCGGATCTGGTCCTGGCGGTTGGGGGCTTCGGTGATCGGCAGGTACTCGATGTTGGCCCGTTCCAGGTACTTCTGGCCCGTGACCCGGGGGTTGCCGGTGGCGAAGATGAGGACGGGCATCTTCTTCCCGTCGCCATCGAAGTAGTATTCCTTGATCTTGTTGCCCATTGGCACCGCAAGCGAGGCCGCGGCCATCGCCAGAGTGGCGCACGCCAGCAGGCAGCGCGTGAGTGTCGTCGTCCGCATCGCTTCCCTTCCCTCTCCTCAAGCCGGCGGTTTCCCGTGGGCGGGCATCGCGCGGACACAGCGCCGGCCGCGCGGCGGCCTGCCGGGCAGGAGGCCGGTGGCGCTGTGTCTTGGAGGAGCAACCGCTCGGCAGGATCATTGTAGCGCGAGAAAGGAAGGCTGTCAACGGATGCGCGATGCCGAGGGGAGCGCATGCTCCCGGCGGGGGATGCGTCGGGCTACACGTGGTAGGGCTCCACCAGGCTGGCATCAATGGTGGTGGCTACCGCCCGGTTGATCAGGTCCACCGCCACCACCAGCTTGTGCCGGTTGCGGGCGATCTCGATCAGGGTGCCGATCACCCCGCGCATCGGGCCCTTCACCACGCGAACCGTGTCTCCCTTGCGCAGGCGCGGATGCCCATCCACCCGCGGCGCCGCCGAGAGGATCTGGCGCAGCGACTCGATCTCCCGGTCGGGCACGGGCACGGGCTGCGTGTCCACTCCCAGGATGCGCACGACGCCCAGCGTCTTCTTGATGGCGAGCCAGTTCTCCTTGGTCAGGTCGCAGCGCACAAAGAGGTAGCCCGGGAAGAGTGGCAGCTCCAACTCGCGCTTCTCCAGCGAGCGCTTGTCCCAGGCGCGCTGCAGGGGCAGATAGGTCTCCAGCGACTGCGCCGAGAGAACGGTCGCTATCCGCTTCTCCCAGCAGGACCGTGTATAAAGGGCATACCAGCACAGCCGGCCATCGCGCCACCAGGCCAGGTCAATCGGGCGCTGCGCCAGCGCGGCAATTCGCGGTTCGGACTCCATATAGGGATCGCTCCGGGTTCCTGGGGCAGATCAGGGCCTCCACACGCTTGTCCCAGGTTCATAGGTAAGACGACGAGTTGCACTCAAAGGTTCGCGCCGGCCAGCCCGGCCGCGCCATAGTTATAACATTTTCCGGGGTCGGGTGTCTACCCCTTCGCCGACGCCTCCTTCATCGTCCCCCGCAGGGGAGCCGCAGCGCCCGGATCGGCGCCGAGCGGGGCTGCCGAGGCGTGTCGAGGACGCCGGTGGAAGGGCGGCGCGGCGATAGTCTATGACGCGCGGGTGCGGCCGCGCCCAACGAAAGGCTCTCCGCAGCGCGCGCGCTGTTCAGTGGAGGGGTACCCACGGGGCAACCCTCTCCCCACGACCGGGGGAGAGGGTTGACTCCTACTTCAGCGACAGACACACCAGCGACTGCTTGTCGCGCACCAGGAGCATGCCGTCGGCTACCACCGGCGGCGCCCAGCAGCCAGGGCCCTGCAGCGGCTTGGTGCGCCCCAACTCCTTGTAGGAGGAGGGGGTCAGACTCACCATCACCACGTCGCCCTTCGCTCCGTCCACCACGATGAGCGTGCCGTCCACCGCCACGAGGCCGCCCTTCTCGAAGCCGCGCTGCTTCCAGGCCACGCGCCCCGTCTTGGCATCCAGGCACACCAGGTAGCCGGGATCCGAGGTGCTGTAGAGGTAGCCGCCGGAGTAGACCGCCGTGTTGAAGTGCGAATGGATCTCCCGGTTCTCCCAGCGGGCCTTCGCGCGCCCGCCGGAGACATCCACGAGCGCGCAGCCCCGCCCGTAGTTGCTGGTGATGAACACCGAGCTGCCGACCACGACCGGCATCGCCGCGTTCACGTCGAGGCGGGTCTCCCAGGGGAAGCGCCAGAGGGTCTTGCCGCTCGCCGGGTCCACCCCGATCAGGCTCTTGCCGGTGAAGGCGACGTACTGGCGCTTGCCCCCGATGGTTGCGACGGCCAGCATGCCATACCCGGCGATGTCGCTCCCCCCGCCCTTCCACAGCACTTTGCCGGTGGACCTGTCAAGGGCCACTATCGCCGGGCCCGGGCCGCCGGGGCAGACAACCACCCGGTTCCCGTCCACCAGCACCGATGCCGAATAGAGCCAGGTGGGAGGCTTGCCGCGGAAGGCGCGCACCAGGTCCTGAGACCATATCTTCTTGCCCGTCTTCGCGTCCAGGCAGTGTACCAGCCCGAAGCGGCTGAGGGTGTAGACGCGTCCGCCGGTGACCGTGGGGGTGCAGCGGGCGAAGCCATAGTTGGATGGCTGCGGGTCGGGATAGCTGAAGCGCCAGACATCTTTGCCGGTGCGGAGGTCGAGGGCGCGCACCACGTCGTTCGTCCCCTGGTGGTCCACGATGTAGACCCTCCCGGCCGCGACGGCGGGGCCGGCGTGCCCCTGGTCGGACATCGCCACCTTCCACGCGGTGCGCGGAGGCTTCTTCCCCCACGCCTTGTTGATCCCGCGCTCCGCCGAGATCCCGTCTGCCTGCGGCCCCCGGAACCGCGCCCAGTCCGCCGCGAAGACCCCTGCCGGCACCGCCAGCCCGAGCACGACCAACATTCCTATTCGACGTATCACCCGTTGACCTCCCAATCCGTGCCGCGCGCCCGGCGCGGGCTACTTCCCGAAACAGTACACCGCGCCATCCATCGCCCCGATCACCAGCCGCCCGCGCCCGATAGCCGGCGACGCCTTGATCTCCGCGCCCGCGCGGTGCTGCCACACCTTCTTCCCGCTGCTCAGGTCGAGCGCGTAGAGGTAGCCGTCACCCGAGCCGACGAAGAGCGTGTTCCCGGCGATCACGGGCGAGGACTCCACCCCCTCGCGCGCCCGGAACGCCCAGCGCGTCTTCCCGGTCGCGGCATCCACGCGGAATATCCGCCCGCTCTTGGAGGCGAAGACCACGGCGCTGCCCGAGACGGCCGCGGAGGCGTAGCACCCGCCCTCTTCCTTCTCCGCGAACCGCCAGAGTACCTTGCCGTCCTGCGCCCGCACGGCCAGGTACTCGCCGCTCAGCGCCCCGACGTAGGCCACACCACCCACGCACGCCGGCGCCGCCGAGAAGTTGGCGTCCACCGAGGCGGCGGCCCGCTGGCGCCCGGTGCCCAGGTCAATGGCGCGCACCTGCCCGTCGCACCCCGCAATGAGCACCCGCCCGTCGGCGACGCAGGGCGAGCAGTGTACCTGCGCGTCCGCCGTGAACTTCCACTTCGCCTTGCCGCTCTTCGCGTCCAGGCAGTAGAGGGTGTTGTCATAGGACCCGACGAGCACGACGCCGGGCGCCGCCGTCGCCGAAGAGATAATCTTGTCGTCGGTCTGCGCCTTCCACACCAGGCGGCCGTTGGTGGCGTTGACCGCGTAGAAGGTGCCCTTCTCGCTCCCGAAGGTGACGCGGCCATCCGCCACGCAGGGCGACGCGCTGATCCCCCCGTCGGCCAGGAACCGCCAGCGCAGCTTGCCGTGGGCCAGGTCCAGCGCCAGCAGCTCGCCCTTGGCAGTGCCGACGTAGACCGTGTTGCCGACGATGGCCGCCGTCGCCTCAACGGGCGACTTCGCCTCGTAGGTCCAGAGCAGCCGCGGGCGGGCGCTGAAGGCTCCCTTCGCCACGCCCGCCATCTGCGGGCTGCCGCGGAACGAGGGCCAATCATCCGAGAGGGGTGCCGCCGCGATGCCCTGCGGGACGCTCAGCGCGAGGAGCGCGAAGAGCGCCGTGAAGCGGGCGGAAAGGGCGTGGGTGCCGGCGGGCAGTGCGGAGTGCCGGGCATTGGAAATACCC
>JACQGM010000061.1 GCA_016199585.1 Armatimonadota bacterium | reverse complement strand
TCCCGTGCAGCAGCGCGGTGGCGAGGAGCCAGGGGATGTGCGAGGCTTTCTCCTCCGGGTCCCAGCCCCAGTAGCCGCCCCAGCCGAGGACGCGGTAGGCCCAGTAGCCGCCGACGAAGATCCCGGCGCCCAATCCCACCCAGGCGAAGAGGGTCCACGGCAGCGCGCGCGCCACCCAGCCGTCGTAATCGCGGCGGAGCAAGGCGGCGATGGCGAAGACGAAGGGCACGGCCAGCGCCGCATAGCCAAGGAAGATGAGCGGCGGATGGATCGCCATCCAGGGGTCCTGCAGCAGCGGGTTGAGGCCATGGCCTTCGACGGCGCCGGGATCGCCGGGCGCGAAGGGGCTGCGGATCACCATCAGCAGGAGCAGGAACGCCTGCGTCGCGTTGAAGAGCGCCATCAGCGGCCCTTCCCACGAGCCCGCCTGGCGCATCAGCGCCAGGCCGATGGCGGCGCCCATCAGCGCCCACAGCAGGAAACTCCCCTCCTGCCCCGCCCAGAACGCCGAGATCCGGTAGATGAGCGGGAGGTCGCTCGAGGAGTAGCCGGCGACGTACTGGATGTCATAGCGTCCCGCGAGGAACGCGTACATGAGCGCCACCGAGGCCGCCAGCACGGCCAGCGCCGAAACCACAAACGACCCGCGCGCCACCCCGCGCTGCTCCTTGCCGCCCCGGCTGTAGGACACATAGGCAGACAGGGAGAGCAGCGCCATCGCCAGGCCGGCCAATAGCATCGAGTTGCCGAAACCGCTCATTCAGACCCCAATTCCGTGAGTTCCCGCACTTGGCCGTGCGGGAACCCCCCGATGATTCCATGCGCCGGACAAGCCCGGCTTCGCGAAGCGCAACCGTGAGAAGACGCCCAACCCCATAGTACGATCCATCGTCGGAGCGTGTCTATCAGGAGTTTCCCGGATTTCGACAAGGGCCTTCCCCTATGACAACCTTCTGGCGACACGGTTGGGGAGGTGGAGCCGCGGTGGGAGCAGCGCCGTACGGTCGCCCGGGCCGGCCCGGCGTCGCACTTCGGCCCTCAGCGGCGCGTTGTAATGAGGGGAACCCCGACGACGAGAGGAGGGAACCGCACATGCCGCCCGACCCGAAAGCCCACCTGGAGGACTTCCAGCGATTCTGCCGGGAGGTCCTGGACCGGGAGCTGCGCCCGTACCAGGTCGAGCCCGCGCGCGCCGTGCTGGAGTCGGTACTCGGGCGTCAGGGGCGCACCGTCGCCATCGTGATGGCGCGCCAGGCGGGGAAGAACGAGCTGATCACCTGCCTCGCCGCCTGGATGCTCCTGCGCCTGCCCGGCATCAAGATCGGCATCTACGCCCCGACGCTCCCCCAGGCCGCCGACATCAGCATGCGCCGCACCAAGCGCCACCTCCGCCGCCTCACGCGCACGCTGGCGCGCGCCGCCCGTGAGGGGGAGACGTCCCTTGCGGAGCTTCCTCTCGGTCCGCTCGTGGTCGCCCGTCCGGAGGTGGACCGCCAGGACCTGCTGGAGCTGCCGGCGCCGGCGGCGGCCGGCGGGCCGTTCGGGGGTCGCGGGGAGGGATCGCTCCTGGGGGCGCACTCGGCGGAGAAGGAGGCGGAGAAGGAAGGCTTCACCTGGGACCTTATCCTCTACGACGAGGCCCAGCAGCTCGATAGGACGGTGATTGACGAGGAGATCTCGCCGATGGGCTCGGCCACCAGCGCCACCGAGGTCTTCATCGGCACGCCCCACACGATCGACTGCAAGTTCTACGACGTCATCCAGGCGCTGAAGGAGGGGCGCATCGCGGGCGAATGCTTCGAGTACTCCTACGAGGCGATCACCGCCCACGTGCCCGAGTACGCTCGCTACATCCGCAAGAAGATCGCCGAGCTGGGCCGCGAATCCATCGCCTTCCGTACCCAGTACGCCCTGGAGTGGGTGAAGGGCCTCGGCCTCTTCTTCGAGTTCGACCTCTTCCAGACCCTGGCTCTCCCGGACGAGGAGTTCCTCTCGTGCCAAGACGGGAGACGGAAGACGGGAGACCGGCCGGATGCTCCAGAGGACCCGCCCCGGTCTCCCGTCCCCGGTCTCCCGTCCAGCTTCGCCGTCGGCATTGACCTGGCCGGCGACGACCCCGGCCGCACCGGGCGCACCGACTTCACCGCCATCGCCGTGCTGCGCCGCGACGGCGAGCGGAAGACCCTGGTGGACCTGCACGCCTGGCAGGGGAAGGATTGGGAGCGCCAGTGCCGCGACATCGTCCGCCTGCTGACGGCTCTCCCCGGGCGCGCGCAGGTGGCCGTGGACGCCACCGGCATGGGCGACCCCTTCAGCGACCGCCTGCAGAAGGCGCTGGTGGGCCACCCGATCGCCGTCGAGCGTGTGAAGCTCTCGCGCGAGCGGAAGTCGGAGGTGGGTCTCTACGCCGAGCAGGAGATCTCCGGCGAGCGCGTCTTCTACGCGGCCGGCCCGCGGACCCGCGCCGCCGGGCGGCTCGACGAGTTCCTCCACCAGGCGCGGTGGCTGGCGCGCGAATACCTGCCGGAGAAGGCGATCCGCTGGCACGTGAACCCCGACAAGGGCCACGACGACCTGATCTGCGCCTTCTTCCTGGCGATCTGGGCCGCCCGCCGCTCCGCGATCCGCCCCCTCGCTCTGGGCGACCTGGCCGGCGTCTCCGTCACCGACTACACGCTCTCGTAGGGGGACCGCGTGTTCGCCTTGTTGGCCAGCCCGGGCGAACACGTGGTTCGCCCCTACAAGGTTACCGCATCGGCAGGCCCCACATCGGGTAGGGGTGGATGACCGGCGGCACGCTCTGCATCGGCACCACGCCATAGGGCGTGTTGAGGTAGATGCCGTCGCCGAACCCGTACTGCGGCCCGTACGGCCCGATCCCCGTCATGTTGCCCCAGGCGTTCACGTTCGGGATCATGATGCGCGGCTGATACATCCGCGCGACCTCGGCCTGGTAGCGCATCCACTGCTCCTGCTGCTGGCGGATCTGCTCCGGAGTCAGCGACTGCCCCTCGCCGCCCTGAGGCGGCTCCTGCGCCGTCGGTCCCGGCTGTCCCACCGGCCCCGGCTGATCCCCCTGCGGCGCGAGCGGCACCGGCTGGTCGGTACGTACCACCAGTGTCTGTGGCGGCAGCGGAACGACGCTCAGGCGCGTGATCGGCGTCTCTCTGTCAAGGTCGAACTGGCTGATGAAGCGCATCCCGCTCCGCGGCGGGATCATCGCGCCCCGATCCGCCGTGCGGATATCGAAGGCGACGATCGGCTTCTCCTCGCCCCAGAGGATGAGGCGAAGGTCGGCGTGCGCCGCGCGCCGGCCCGGATTGCGCACCCGGAACGTGAGGCGGTATTCGGAGACGGTGCCGCGCGCGCGCACCGCGGCCAACGTCAGCTCCTGGGCCACCACGCCGATCACGTCGCGCTCGATGCGCGTCGGCACGCCATCGGTGCGCACCGGGAAGAACTCGGTGGCCGGGGGGGCCTCAACCGCGGGGGTCTCGGACTCGAGGGCATCCCCTTCGGGGGCCGCGACCAGCGCCGCGGAAACGCTCAACCACAACGCTGCTGCGATGATCCAGCGCATCTTCTCACCCTCCTTGCGGCAGCCGGCGCCGGCCCGGCGCCCCATCCCGCTCGCGCGGTGGCTCAGGCCGGCACCACCCAACCACTACAGGGACGCACGGGAGCGCGCCGGAGTTCCCGGTGCCCGCTGCCCCGGCTCCCGGTCCTCACTTCAGCATCTTCACCTCGAGGTCGTCGAACCAGCAGGCTCCCTTTCCGGTCAACTGAAGGTGGAGCGACATGATGCTCGTGTCTTTCGGCGGCGGCCCCATCCGCAGAGTGAGTCGGCTCCACTCCTTCGTTCCGGCCACCCGTTCGGAGCACGCGACCGGCCACTCCGGCGTGACATTGGGGATGTGGTAGCAGGCGCCGAGGGACGCCCCTGGGCCCGACACGTCCTTCGTCTTCACCCAGACGCTGATCTCATACCCCTTGCAGGGCGTCCACGGCTCGGTGAAGTACCCCTGCCCCTCGCAGATGGCGTACCAGGTAGCGACGCCGTCGGTCTCCTTCTCGATCTTCAGGGAGCTGGCGCCGGTCCGCCCGACAGTGCGGTCCCACACCGCGCCCTTCTCGTCACGCGGCACCCAGAACCACGGGTCGAGGTCGCCGGCGTGGGGCTGCTCGATGACGAGCCCCTTCTCGAAGCTGCTCACCCGCTCGTACATCGGGATCTCCTTCGCGCCGTTGAAGAGCGACGGGTTCACGGGCGGGATGACCGCCGCGGCGTTCATCGCCCGCGCGCGGGCGTCGGGCAGGCGGAAGAAGCGGAAGTGTGGGGTGATCGGCGCGGCGAGGGCCTCCGGTGGTACCGGGTAGCCGATGTGGATGTCGTACCCCCAGGGGCACATGCTGATGCGCGTGCGGTCGGCGGTGCCATCGAGGAACTGGATCGCCGGACACCCATCCGGCTCATAGAGCGCCGCGAAGACCCCGTCCGGCTTCAGCGTTACCTGCCCGATCCCCCTGACGACGTGGTTGTGCGGGATGGAGATGACCCGCCCGTCCCTCGATTCGTAGGCGTACTGCCTGTACCGGCCCTTCCACATTCCCGGAAACCGCTGCGACGGCGCCGGGCAATCGTGCAACCACGGATCGCAGATCTCGAAGGACACCGGCCCGCCCTGCGACACCTTCTCCGGAGTCGCGATCGTCGCGCGGTCACGAAGATCGTACACGTAGCTGTCGAGCGCGGCGTCGTAAGTCACCGTGAGGGTCCGCACGACGCGCACGGCGTCGGCGGGGTCCTTCACGGTGAAGGTCACGGTGAGACGCTCGGTCCCGCTCCCTTCCACCGTGAGGCCGTCGAGCACCGTGGTGATCGCGTCTCGACCCTTCCAGTAGAGCTGGATCGCCTCGACGAGCGGCTTCCCGCCGGGGGCGAGCTTGACCTGGCGCAGCAGGATCGGCCGTGGGACCTGCTGGAAGAACATGAGCGCCTGCATCGGCTCGTCCACAGTGCTCATGTCCAGGACCGCGATCAGATCAGCACCATCATAGATGCCCTGGCGGTAGTTCACGTCACCGCGCACCTGCCAGGTGAATACCGGGGTGTGCGCCGCGCGTGCCGCTGCCGCGCCGGATACCGCGAGTGCCGGGATCAGCACCGCCGCTGCGTGGTTCATCGTGTGCCTCCTCTTGACGAGTTACGACGTGCATATTCCACGCGGCAGCCGCGTGCTCCTCGCAGCAAGCGGGGGCGTTCCATTCGTTCCAGCAGGAGCCCGCCCGTCCCCCGCCGAACCATCCTCGCTGAGGACACCACCCATGCTCATCTGCCGCTTCCACCACCCACGCCTCGGCCGGCGCGTCGGCCTGGTTGAGGGTGTGTGGGTGTGTGGGT
>JACQGM010000060.1 GCA_016199585.1 Armatimonadota bacterium | reverse complement strand
GTGCTGGGTGATCCCCCCGAACTCCTGTGAGACCACGTCGGTGCGCCGGATGGCGTCCAGCAGCGTCGTCTTGCCGTGGTCCACGTGCCCGAGGATGGTGACCACGGGCGGGCGCGGCTGCAGCGGCCGGGAGACGACCCGGCGCTGGACGGTGGCCCGCCGCCGCGTGACGGGTGCGGGCGCGGCGGGCTTGGCCGCCGCCGTCACCTCGAAGCCATAGTGCTCCGCCACCTTGGCCGCGGTGTCTCGCTTGAGCGACTGGTTCACCGTCGCCAGGTGTCCCATGGATACCAGGCGGGTGATCACATCGGCAACCGGCTCGTTGAGGCTTTCGGCCAGCTCACGCACGGTGATCGTGTCACCGATCTCGACGGCCTTCGTTTCCTTGGGGGGTTCGGGCGGCGCAACGGGCGCGGGAGCCGGGGCTGCCGGCTTGGGTGGAGGAGCAACCGCCGCTGCGGCGGGCGACGCCCGTCGCGAGGGCCGCCGCTGAGCCGGGGGACGGGCATCCGGCGTCGCTGCCGCCTTCGCGGGGCCGTCTCCAGGAGGGGCGTTCGGAGGGACGGGAGGAGCCTGCGGGCGTGCGCTCTCCTTCGTCTGGATGATCCGGCGCACCGATCGTGAGGTCGCATCGTCAAGCGTCACGGTACTGTAGTGGCGCAGGTGAATGCCCATTTCGGCCAGGGCCGCTACCACGTCATTCGGCTTGACGCGCAGTTCCTTTGCTAGATCCGATATCCTTGTCTGAGCCAATTTGTAAACCACCCCCTGTGATTTCGGATCTTGGATTTCAGATTTCAGATTTCCCAAACCCCCAGCCGCAGGCTCCGGCGCCAACGCAGCCGAGGGGTGCCGAATCCGCAATCTGAAATCCACGGTCCGAAATCGCTCTTGGGTGGCAGGATGGTCAGGATTCCATAGGCGAGATCCTCCTCTTGCGCAGACACGAGCGCGCCGTGCGATCACACTCGCCATCGCACGATGTGCCGCCGCGCTTAACCATCGAGCCACTCTTCCACTTGTCTCATCACCTCGTCGGGGACCGGGGCCCGCAAGGTCCTCGCCAGTCGCTTCTTCTTGACCGCCTGCGCGAAGCAGGAGCGGCTGGGGCAGAGGTAGGCGCCCCGTCCCGGAGTCCTTCCGCTACGGTCCACGACCACCTGCCCCTCCGGCGTGCGCACCACGCGCAGGAACTCGCTGCGGGGGCGCTCCTGTTCGCAGCCCACACACGTCCGAATCGGAACCTTGCGTGCTGCCCTTTCGGTCATCGGTTACTGCCTGCCGCCCGCCGCGGCCGCGCGCGCCGCGGCCTGTTCCGCGGCCAGGCGCGCCTCATCGCGAATGTCGATCTTCCAGCCGACCAGGCGCGCCGCCAGGCGCACGTTCTGGCCCTCCTTGCCGATCGCCAGCGAGAGCTGGCTGCTGGGGACGATCACCAGGATGGACTTCCGCTCCGGATCCGATATCTGGACGGAGGTCGGCTTCGCCGGGCTGAGCGCCTTCTGCACGTACGCCGTGACGTCCTCACTCCAGCGGACCACGTCGATCTTCTCGTTGTACAGCTCCTGGACGACGGCCTGGACGCGCGAGCCGCGCGGTCCCACGCAGGCGCCCACCGGGTCCACCTTCTCGTCGTTGGAGGCGACGGCGATCTTCGAGCGCGCCCCGGCCTCGCGCGCCACCGAGCGGATCTCCACGATGCCGTCGGCGATCTCCGGCACCTCCATCTCGAAGAGGCGGCGCAGCAGGTTCGGGTGCGTCCGCGAGACGATCACCATCGGCTGCTTGGCGGCCTTGCGCACGTCCAAGATGTAGACGCGGATCCGGTCGCCGAAGCGGTACGGCTCCGCGCTCACCTGTTCCTTGGGCGGCAGCAACGCCTCCACCTTGCCCAGGTTCACGAAGACGTTCTGGCCCTCGCGCCACTGCACGATGCCGGTCAGCACCTCGCCGACGCGGTTCTTGTACTCCTCGTAGACCGTATCGCGCTCCGCCTCGCGGATGCGCTGCAAGACCACCTGCTTGGCGGTCTGGGCGGCGATCCGTCCGAAGTTGTCCGGCGTCACCTCCAACTCGACGATGCCTTCCATCTCGGCGGCCGGGTTGATCTTCCGGGCCTGCTCCAGCGAAATCTCATTGGAGGGGTCCGTCACCTTCGCCACCACCTGGCGCTCGGCAAACACCTTCACGCTGGATCGGCTCCAGTCGATCACGACACGAACGGCGCCGGTGCCGCCGTAGTCCTTCTTGTAGGCGGAGACGAGGGCATCTTCGATGGTGGCCAGGAGACGATCCACAGGGATCTCCTTCTCCTTCTCCACCTGTCTCAGCGCATGCACGAATTCGGCATTAATCATGACCACTCTCCGCTACCGGGGTCCCTACCGCATCCGCCGCCCACCATCTCCCGGCCGCTCCGTGCGCGGTCAGCACCCTCCTCTAACACTGAAGAGTGGGAAATCTCCCACTCTTCCATGACGCTCACCCCATGTGTAGCCCGAAAGTATTATATCACAGGGGGGGTGCTTTTGCAAGGTGCGGAGGCGACCCGCGCCGAGGGGGCGTCGGGCACCCGTGGGTAGGGGGTGCATGGTGGCTACTTCTCCGTCGGGATGATGATCCCGCGCATGATGATGTTCTGGCAGAAGATGAAGACCAGCAGCGTCGGGATGGCGGCTAGCACCAGCGCCGCGAACATCACGAAGGTCGGCGCCCACGTCTGCATCTGCGAGAGCCAGACCATGAGCGTCCACATCTTCGGGTTCTGGCACACGAGCAGCGCCCACATGAAGGAGCCGTAGGCGGCGGTGAAGGTGTGCAGGGCGATGACGGCCACGACCGGAAGCGAGAGCGGGATCGTGATCTTCAGGAACATCAGCGTCTCGCTGGCGCCGTCCAGGGTGCCCGCCTCGTAGAGGTCGCGTGGCAGGCTGTCGAAGAACCCCTTCAGCAGGAAGATCGAGTAGCCGTTCGCCATCGCCGGCAGGATGAGCGCCCAGTAGGTGTTCAGCAGGTGGAGCTGCTTCAGGAGCAGGAAGCGCGGGATGGCGCTCACTTCGGCCGGGAAGGACATCGTGGCGAGCAGGAAGAGGAGGATCTTGTAGGTCTGCGGCAGGTTGAAGCGCGACAGGCCGTAGGCGCACAGCGGGTTGACGATGAGAGTGACACTCAGCAGTCCCACCACCAGGATGGCGGTGTTCCAGAGCGAGCGCCCGTGGAGCACGATGTAGTTGAACACGTCGCGGTAGTTGCGCACGATGAACTCACGGCGGATCGCTTTCTCGTCACGCTTCATCTCCACCCAGTCGGCCTCGAGGCGCGGCGGGGCCACCTCCTGGAAGGAAGCGTGCGACGCGCCCCAGGCGCGGTTCAGCGCCGCGACGGAGCCGTACTGCCGCTCCAGGCGCTGCCGGAAGAGGATCTCAGGGGTCTGCAGGCGCGCCAGGTCCACGGGGAGAACGCGCTCGACAAAGGCGATCCAGTCGGCCTGGGCCATGCCCGCCACGGGCACTCTCCGGGGCGGCGGCAGCGGCACCTGATCGAAGCCGGCGTACCGGGTCCGGTAGCGCGCGTTCAGCAGCTTGATGGATCCCTCGTACTGCTGGGCGAGGAAGCGCCGGTAAAGCGGCTCTGCCGCCGGGTCGGCTCCCACGAACTGGCTCGGCAGCTCCTTGCGGACGAACGCCTCCCAGTCCTGCACCTGCTTCGAAGCAGGCCGCTTCCGCGTGATCCCGGGGATCCACCCGGGGTAGTGTCCATCAAACGAGAAGCGGAAGTCACTGCTACCCCCCTGCCGCGTCCAGTATGGCGCGCGCTCGGGGAGGTGGATGTCGAAGCGGCTCTTGTAGCCTGTGCCCCACGCTTCGTTGATCGCCTTCACATCGCTGCCGTAGCGCAGGCGCAGCCAGTCCTGGAAGATGCCGTCGCCGGAGGCGGCGATGAAGTAACGCTCGGGCTGCGCGGCGCGGAACTCCAGGAACTCACGGTACTTCCGGGTGATCACCGGCTGGTACTGGCGGCTGTTCCAGTCCTGAACCGGAACGAGGAGGTCCTCCCAGACCAGGTTGCTCTCCGAGTAGGCGCGGTTCACCGCCGCGACGGCGCCCCCGTAGCGGCGGCGCACCCAGACCTGGTAGCGCGACTGCGCCTCGGGAGTGATGCGCGAGAGGCTGGTGACGCCGCCGAGCATTTTGTAGGTCTCGGGAAGCTCCCTGCGGAACGCCAGCCAGTCGTTCACCCGGGCCTCGCTCACGGCCGCCGGCGGCGCCACCTGCTTGAACTCGGGGGCTTCGTTGCTGAGGTAGGCGTTGAACTTCGGGATGTCCTCGTTGTAGCGCGCCTCGACGTACTTGCGGAAGAGCCAGGTGTCGTCTACGAAGTAGCGCGGGTAGGGGCGGAACTCGTCCTTATCCACCTCGCTCGCGAACGATGTTGAAACCATGATCATGAAGGGATAGACCATGGTCACCGCCCCCAGCGCCAGGGCCAGGTAGAGCAGCCCAATGATCAGGCGCATCTTCGGGCTGCGCCGCCCTACAGTGGAGATAATCGGCATCAGTACCTCACAGCAGTCCGCAACTCGCAATCCATAATGCGTAATCCACAGTGTGCACTGCGGATTACGCATTATGGATTACGCATCACGCCTCCGCCGTCTTGAACTGGACGCGGCTCAGAATGCGAAGCTGCAGCACGGTGAAGCCGACCAGGAGCGCGCCGACGATCCAGGCCATCGCCACCGCGTAGCCGAACTTCTGGTAGATATAGGCCGTGTAGAAGATCTCCAGGCCGACGACGCGCGTGGCGTTGACGGGTCCCCCGCCCGTCATCACGAAGACGGCGTCGAACGCCTGGGCGGCGGCGATGAACGCGCCGACGAAGTTGATGATGATCAGCGGCTTGAGCTGCGGCACCGTGATCTGCCGGATCTTGCTCCAGATGCCCGCGCCGTCCAGATCGGCCGCCTCGTACATCTCCTCCGGGATGCTCTTCAACGCGGCGAGGTAGATGAGGCAGCCGGGGCCCATCCCCGCCCACACCAGGGGGATGATGATCATCACCATCGCCCACTTCGGGTCGCCCAGCCAATCCTGCGGGCTGAAGTGGAGCGCGTGGATGCCGACCTTCGTGATCACCGCGTTGACCAGGCTCGCGGCCCCGGCGAGGACCTGGTTGAGGAGGCCGGCATCCGTGCGGTCGTAGAACTGCTTCCAGAGGAACATGATCACCAGGCCGGTGGTCACCGCCGGGAGGTAGTAGAGCGTGCGGAAGAGCACCTTGCCGCGGGGCACCTCGTGCAGCGCCAGCGCCAGGGCGACCGGCGTCAGGAACCCGAAGGCGAGGACGTAGCCCATGTAGCGCAGGCTGTTCAGAAGGCCCTGCCAAAACGCGGGTGCGTAGAGCACCTCGGCGAAGTTGTCCAGCCACACCCAGCGGCTGGGGAGCACGAGCTTGTAGTCCTGAAACGCCATGAACGAGCCGCGCAGCACCGGGTAGTACTGCCACACGGCCACGGAGAGGATCGCGGGGAGCATCACGATCCAGGCGTAGCCGAAGCGCCGCCACCCCTTGCCGGTCACCGGCGCCGGGGCGATCTCCCTGGCGAACGTGCGCATCACGATCCGCACCACGAACGCGAACCCGACGATCAGCCCCAGCACCACCAGCCCGGCCACGGTGCGTCGCGTGCGCATCACCTCGGGCGGCACGAGGCCCATCAGCTTCACGTTGGTCTGCGCCACCGAGGCATCCAGCAGCCCTTTGAGGTACTTCGGATCGGTGTTGGTGGAGAGCCACGCCTCCTCGATGGGCGGGGTCATCTCCGTGTAGATCATCTCGCAGTTCTTGCCATAGGGCTCGGGGCGGCCGCTGTCAACCGCCTCTTGCAGCGTTTCGGCCCAGCCCTTGGGGATCTGGCGACTGAAGCGGTGGTACTCCTCGGGGGTCAGGTAACGCTGGAGGTACTCCGGGTTCAGGTACTGAGCGTAGCCGGCCTCGGTGTAGATGCGGGTGCGGATGCGCTTCGCTTCGTCGCCGGCGCGGAAGCGGATCCACTCCCACGCGGCATCGCGCACCCGGGGGTCCTGGATCGTGGCATTCATGCCCTGCATCCGGGCATTGATCTCGTTGCCGCGCTCCCCGCCGGGGCCAAAGGGCATCGGCGCCACGCCGATCAGGTTGGGGTTCACCTGTGACATCACCTGGTCGTCCATGTACTGGAAGTACATCCCCAGCTTCCCCAGCACCCACTTGCCCCCCACGTCGGTCCCCCGGTAGGCGACGCCCTTCACCTTCTTCCCGTTGCGAACGTAGGCGCCCTGGTTCAGTTTCTGGTAGAACTGCAGTGCCGTGACGGCCTCCGGCGTGTTGTAGACGGCCCGCCACTGACCCTCCTTCTCCACCACGGCCTCGCCCCCGGCCGACCAGAGGAAGTTGATGAAGTGCCAGGACGCCTGCGGCCCCGCGGCGATGCCGATCCCGTACTCGCCCTCCGCCGGGCGCGTCATCCGCCGGGCGTACTCGTACACCTCGTCCCAGTTGCGCGGCGGGCGGTCGGGGTCGAGGCCGGCCTTGCGGAAGAGGTCCTTACGGTAGGCGAGCGTCTGCACCACGGTGGTGTAGGGGATGGCCCAGACGCGCTTCCGGCCGTCGGGACCCTCGCGGTAGATGACCGGCCACACCTGCGGCTTGATGATGTGCGCCAGCACCGGCTGCGCTTCTTCGACCGTGCGGATCGGGCGTCCGGCCACCTCCGCGGCCCACTTCATCACGTAGGCGTCGAGGGGCGCCAGGAAGCCCTGGGCGATGTAGTTCTCCGAGATGCGGAAGTTGACGTAGAGCACGTCGGGGGCGACGCCGCCGGCCATCGCCAGGAGCGGGGTGATGTCCAGGCTCATCCCCGGGGCGGTGATCCCCCGGAAGCCATCCATCTGCACCTCGGGGTGAAGCTCCGCGAAACGCTGCAGCACCGCGAGGTCGGCGCGCTGGTCCACGGTCCGCGCCTCGCGGCTGGGGAGCTGCCAGACATTGACGGTCACGGGATCGGCGGCGCGAGCGGGCACTGCCAGGAGCACCGGCAAGAACAAGACCAGTGACCGCAGAGCAGCGCGACAGGCCAACAGCATGAACAAACCTCCAGTCTGCCGGCACTCGGTCCCCACAAGGAGCGATGCGGCCGGCAAGGCAGCGCAAGCCGGAACGGAGTGGCCGCCGGGCCGATCCTCGCGGCGCCGCCATCCGCCGCCGGGGAGCCGCGCCACCCGTCTATGGCTGATCATACCGCGCGGCGGAGCGGTCTGTCAAGCAGGACACCGAGCAACAGTTCAGTATTCTCTCGCGTACCGTGGGCGGTGACGACGCGTGCGCTTGACAGCCTTCCGCCCCCTCCCTATAATAGCCCGTGGAGATGAGCTACTGCATTCGCCTGCTTTCGCCCGTGGAGGCGGCGCCGGCTGCGGCGGAGATCGCCGCGGCCCTGGGCGCCGAAGGGTTCGATTCGCAGATCCAGGCCGCCGCGGCCGACGCCGGTTGGGAGCGCCTGGAGCTGCGGGTTCCCGGAGAGGATCCGCTCCGCGCCACGCGCAGCCAGCGCCGCGGCGAAGAGAACCCCGTGGATGAGGAGATAGACGCCTTCCTCGACCTGGTGCTGCAAGCCGAGGAGACCCCCGCGACCCGACAGGTGGAAGATGCCCTGCGGCGCGCCCGCCAGATGATCCTCCTGGAGGTGCCCGATACCTTCCCCTGGGGCGCCGGCCGTACCGTGGCCGACGCCCTGGTGGAGTTTCTCGCCGACCGCACCGAGGCGCTCATCCAGGCCGATGGCGAGGGCTTCTACGACCGGGAGGGGAACCTCCTGCTGGCGATGGAGTAGGTGGATTGTGGGAATATGGAAACATGGAAATACGGAAATAGCCGCGCTCGCGGGTGGCGCCGGCTGCGCCGGCGGTGCGTTTCGCGAGTGCTGAGGCTCGGGAGCGCGTCTCGACGATAGGCCATCCGAATGCCTGTGGGCCGGCCGCTATTTCCATATTTCCATAATTCGCTATTTCCATATCTCTTGGAGAGATGACGCATGCCTGATACTGATCGGATCGTCCTGCAGGGCGCGGAGAGCGCCGCGGTGGACATGGTGGTGCGGCGGCTGGCGGAGGCGGACATCCCGGGGCAGTTTCTGCGCCGCGAGGGACGCATGCGCGACCTGGGCACCGAAGCCGGCGACGTGAAGCTCGACTGGGTGGACGGCGTGGAGAAGGCGCTGCAGCACCCGGAGTGGCTCGCGGAAGCCGAGGCCGAAGCCGCGCAGATCGTGCGCCAGGGGGTGCGCCACGTCATCTGGTCGGGGATGGGCGGCTCGGTCCAGACCGTCTACGCTCTGAAGGGGATGGGCTTCCTCGACACCCCGGAGATGGCGATCTTCCCGCTGGACAGCACCGACGCCGCATCCTTGAACCGCACGCTCCTCGCCATCGCCGGGCGCGAGCGCGTGACGCTGCCGCGGCGATCGCCCGCGCCCGACGACATGCGCCGGGTGCTCGCGCGGACGCTGATGATCGGCGTCAGCATGGGGATGACCTCCGAGGAGCCGATCACCCATCTGGAGTGGTTTGATCGCCTGCTGCACGAGTACGGGATCCCCGACCCCGGCGCGCACATCCAGGTGATGACGCTCCCCGGATCCTACCTGGACGACTTCGCTCGCCCGCGCGGCTCCCGCATGGTGCCGATCCAGCTCGACGCGGAGAACCACACCCCCGGGCGCATGAGCGCCCCCGCCACGCGCGTCTTCATCCGGCCCGCCGCGCTGGTGCTGATGGCTGCGGCGCTCGCCGACCGGCCCGACCTCACCCCCGATGGCGAGAGCCTGCGTCGCATCCTGGCGCGGGCCCAGGTGCTCTACGGGGTCTCGCACGCGCTGAGCAGTGACGAGCGCCAGGCGTTGGCCTTGATGGACCCCTGGGTGCGCCTGGGCGCCTACGTGGCCGAGGCGGCGCGCGGCGGACGGAACAAGGTCTTCCTGGTGCTCCCGCCCGAGTGGGCCGCGATCGCCCCCTGGGTGGAGCAGGTGGCGGAGGAGAGTCTGGGCAAGGGGGGCAAGGGCTTCCTCATCTTCTACGGCGAGCCGGTGCGCCGCCCCAAGCAGTACGGCGACGACACCATCTTCCTCCAGGTGTGCCCCTCCAACCTCCCCGAGCCGGATGCGGACGCCGTGGACGCGCTCCGCGCGGCCCGCAAGCCGGTGCTGAAGCTGGAGATCCCCCTGGACGCGGTGGAGGGCGTGCCGGTGGGCCTGCCCGAAGCGGCCGCGCTCTTCCTCGGGATGAAGATCGCCGTCGCCACCTTTGGCTACCTGCACGACATCGTCTTCGTCGGCCAACCCGCCGTGGAAGCCTACAAGAAGTATGCCCGCGACTTCCGCGACACCCCCGGCGACGTCACCTTCGGCACCGAGCCACAGCACACGGCGCGCTTCCGCTCGCTCACCCTCAACTACGAGTCGTTGCTGAAGAAGAACCTGATCTCATGGGGCGACCTGCAGACCGCCGTGGGCCGACTGGACGGCGACATCGCCGACGCCGCCGACGTCTACGCCGCCATCCTCGTCCTGGCGCGCCGCGCCAAGCGCCTCGGCTACCTCGACTTCACCTTCAACGGCGAGCTAGCGGATGCCGCCCGCGAGGTCTTCATCCGCGCCCGCCACGGGCTGGGCGCCGAGCACCTGCGCGTGCCGGCGAAGATCCGCACCGGCCCCAGCGACTACCACTCCACCGAGCAGAGCGAAACCGACGGCCCCGACGAGCTGGTGAGCCTCCGCCTGGTCGCCCTGAAGCACTCCGAGCCGATCGCCGGCAGCTACAGCGACAAGTTCCTCTTGGCGCAGGCGCGCGGCACCTGGCAGGCGATGGAGGACGCCAACCGCTGGATCCTGATGATGACCTTCCCGGAGCTGACCGCGGATGTCGTCGCGGACCTCGATGCGTTCTTCGGGAACGTGGGGCGGAGGTTGCCAGTGTAGGGGGGTGGTAGGTCTGGGAACTCAGAGCGGGACTGTGCAGGTGGAGCGCCGTCTCTTTCTGCATGCGGTGGAATCATGGGCCCAGGCCGGGAACCGAACCTATCACAGACAGTGAGGACAACTCGCGGCAGAGCAACAAGACTGCCGCGAGTTGGGTAGCCTGACTCAGTCTATGACGGCCGGGCACATGACCGTCGGTGGAGGAATGCCATGAGCCCAGAGATGGCGGTGCGTCTCGCAAACCGCGTAACTAGGACAAAGGCGCTCATTGAGGTATGCCGGAAGGGCCTGAAGGACTACCTTCCGTTGGCGCTCGGTGCCCTTGACAAACTGACCTGGGGGGAAGTTGAGGAAGTTGCCCCGTTTCTCCCACTACTGGGGAACGATGCGGTACCGGCACTGTGCCGGCTGCTGAACAGCACCCGGAAGCAGACTGCGGCCGCCGTCACGGAAGCTCTAGCTGTCATTGGCGACGCCCGCGCCTGTGGTCCACTCGTGGCGATGATGGAGCAGCAGGCTGGAAGCGCCAACGCACTGCGGGCACGGGACTCGCTCATAGCGTTCGCCGAGGCTGCCACACCTTCTCTATTGCAGGCGCTCGAATCGCCCAACTGGGAAGTCCGTTACCACGTCGTGCAGGTGCTGGCCGTCGCCGGAGACGTCAGGGCTATCGAGGCACTGGCAGACATCTCCCTGGACGACAGGAGCGCGCGCGTGCGAGACGCGGCAGTGGAAGCAATGATGCTGATACCAGCCGTCGGGAAGGATGAGGCCTACGCGACGCGCGACGGGTTCTACAACCCGACAATCATCTAGCCAGGCTTCCTTCCCGACTGGCGCGTGGATGTGATCAACGCAAACCGGGACGCTGCGGTCTGGGCTTTCTCCGTCGATGGACTCTACGCTGCCGGCATCAACGACCCAGACACAACCTGTCTCACAGCCGTTGTCCAGGGGTACGAGGGATTGGGAGCACAAGCGCGGCAGATCGACGTGATCGTCCTCACAGGTGTGATCGACGATGACGGCGCTCCACCGCACTCTGCGGTTGGGGTCGTGGGGTTGCCGCCGCACACGGGCAGGAGGGATGCGGCGTCCGCGTTCCTGTGGACCATGGAGTCTCGCTTTCGCAGTGTCCCCGGCCACCGCCAGCCTTGTGTCCGCTGGCTGGGGAACCTGGCCTTGGTGCCGCGCGTCCACTTCGAGCATGGTAAGGTCATCCGCTATGATAATGATGATTCCTACAGCCCCGACGACACCCAGAGAGACACGCCCGACTGGTACGGGACGAGTCTCACGTTCTCGTTTGCGAAGGCTGTCGTCGACCCCGCGTGGGTCTATCGCAGCCAACTGCGCCGACTGAAGGATGGCGGGTACTTCAAGCATGTCCCCATCCGGCAACAGGGCAGCGGCGCGGCCGGTGCTTCTCCTGAGCCCAACGTAGGCGAAGGGGCTCAGTGATGTTCTGTTCCCGCGGTGGATCGATGCGAGTCCAGGGCCTGTCGGGAATTCAAACCGGGCGAGGCGCCAGTATCGGGGATCGCCTTGTTCACGACCGTTCGGCTGCGGGTGGCCCATCGCCACCGGGCCCTAACACTGCTCGATGAACCCCCGGACGCATCCTGTCCGGTCATGCTTCTCCCCCTCAACGACCATATCATCGGTTAGCACAGGCGGGCACTCCACACGTGAGATGGCAACAGCGTTCCTACTGCCTCGTCGCCGCCCGACGATCTGCGACACCGGCACCGCGAACCCCCGCCATCTCCCATCCAGGAGAACCGGGCCTCCTGCGCGAAGCAGTTCATGGACGAGACGTGAGCTCAGCGTCCGTTTGGGCAGACGGCGGCGTCCAGCGGGTCCGGGGGGCGCGAGCGAGTGGGGGAGATCATGAAGACAGCACTACACACGGTTTCCTATGCGGGCGTGTGGCCCGGGCAGGTGAGTCTGCCGCTGGAGCGCGTCGTCGAGAAGGCGGCGGCGCTCGGCTTCGACGCTCTGATGGTGATGGGGAAGCGCCCGCACGCCTCGGTGCTGGACATGAGCGAGGAGGCGCGCGCCCGTCTGCGCGACCTCATGGGCGAGCGGGGCATCTCGCTGGCGTGCATCGCCGGCTACACCAACTTCACCGGCGGCGCCGACCGCCCCGACGTGCCCTTCCGTGAGGTGCAGATCCAGCACGTCACCGAGCTCGCCCGCATGGCGCGCGACCTGGGCGGCAGCCTGGTCCGCATCTTCACCGGCTACCAGTACGAGGGTCTCTCCTACGACCAGCAGTGGGGTTGGTGCGTGCAGGCGATCAAGGAGTGCGCCCGCCGCGCGGCAGACAAGGGCGTCACCATCGGCGTGCAGAACCACCACGACATCGCCGGCCACTACGAGAGCCTGCGCGACTTCCTGGCCGAGGTGGACGAGCCGAACTGCAGGGCGATGTTCGATGCCTGGTCGCCCGCCCTTCACGGCACGGATCTGCCCGCTGCGGCGCGCGCGCTGGCGCCCATCACCGTGCAGACCACCGTGGCCGACTACGTGCGCCGCCCGCGCTTCCGCTATGTGCCCGGGTTGGTGAACTACGAGCCGCAGACCGACGTCGTGCGCGCGGTGCCGATGGGGGAGGGGTTCATTGACTACCGGGGGTTTCTCGGCGCCCTGCGCGAGGGGGGCTTCGACGGCACCGTGGCCTACGAGATGTGCGCGCCGATGCGCGGGGGCGGCAGCGAGGAGAACCTGGACCGCTGCGCCAGGCAGTTCATCGATTGGATGCATGGAAGCGGGTTCCGGTCCTGAGCGTTGACCGCAAGGAGGCATACCGATGCGAGCCATAGCCATCGAGTGGCAAGGGGGCTGCCCCCGGGGCACGGTGGAGGTGACGGACGGGCGGCTCGTCTGCCTGGCCGTGGCCCGCGGCGTCGGCAGCGCGAGCGGAGCATCGTTCGCTTTCTCGGAGGATGGCCCTTCGCGGCTGGAAATCGCCGTTGACGGTGAGAACGTCTCCTTCGGTCCCCGCCCGACGATGCTGACCGTGCGCGCGGCCGGCGCTCCCTTCACCGTGCTGCTGCGCGACGTGTCCCGCGAGTTCCCGGTCTTCCTGCCGATGTTCGGGGTGGTGGTGACGACCGGCGAGGACACCCGTAGCTACGGCGAGATCGCCGAAGCGGTTCGGACCATCCCCGGCCGGCAGACGGCGCTGCAGCGCATCGAGTGCGAGCCGGAGGAGAGCTACGAGGAGGCCGCGGCGCACTGCCGCCGCCTGCACGCGCCGACGTGGCTGGGAGTGAGCCGCGACATGCGCCTCTTCGAGGTGGAGTACGGCCACGAAGCTGTCCGCTTCTTCGCCCGCCACTACTTCCACGGCAGGCCGGTCACCACTCCCGAGACGGGGAGCGGCGGCTACGTCACCTCGTTCCGGTTCGGCCGGGGCGCCGGGTGCGTGCAGGACATCTCGCGGCGCCTCGAAGAGGGCGTGCTGCCGATCCTCTGCGGTGCGGTCGTGGACGGCGAGGTGACGTATCGCTTCACTAACTTCGCCACGATGGAGCGGACGCCGCTCACACGGGAGATGCTCCGCGGCACGCACTTCCTGGCGGCGGATGGGCACGGCAACGGGCACATGTTCACGGAGAGCCAGGCGGCGCAGTTCGAGGCGATCAAGGAGAGCGAGATCCACCGTGACGAGGAGGTCGTCCTCTACATTCGGGTGGAAGCGATCAACACCGGGGCGGTGCCTCGCTACGCCTGGCTCGCAGCGCCGTTCAACGCAGAGCACCTGACGTTCGACGGTGATCGCGGGTTCGGGGTCCTCCCCTCGGGCCGCGTCTTCTCCCTTGCCAAGCTGAACGGCGCGCCCCTCCCGCAGAGGGAGGTGGCGGTCTTGCTGAAGCCGGGAGAGGTGGCGACCCTCGACGCGCAGATCCCCCACCAGCCGATCTCCGCGGAGCGGGCCGCGGCTCTGGCGGCGCAGAGGTTCGAGGTCCGGCACGCGGAGTGCCGCGCCTTCTGGCAGGCGAAGCTCGACTCGGCCGCGCAGGTGCGCGTGCCCGAGCCGCGCGTGGACGAGATGATCCGCGCCGGCCTGCTCCATCTGGACCTGGTCGCCTACGGGCTGGAGCCGGACGGCCCGGTGGCGGCGACGATCGGGCGCTACTGCCCCATCGGCTCCGAGAGCGCGCCGATCATCCAGTACCTGGACTGCATGGGGTGGCACAAGCTCGCCGAGCGCGCCATCGGCTACTTCCTGGAGAAGCAGCACGACGACGGGTTCATCCAGAACTTCGGCGGTTACATGCTGGAGACGGGTCCGGCCCTCTGGACGATGGGCGAGCACTACCGCCTGACGCGCAACGAAGCCTGGGTGAAGGAGATCACGCCCAAGCTGCTGAAGTCGGTGGACTTCCTGATCCGCTGGCGCGAGCGGAATCAGCGAGAGGAGTTGCGCGGCAAGGGGTACGGGATGATGGAGGGGAAGGTGGCCGACCCCAAGGACCCGTTCCGGACCTTCATGCTGAACGGCTACGCCTACCAGGGGCTGGTGCGCGCCGCGGAGATGCTGGCCCACTCGCGCCCCGACGAATCCCGCCGGATCCAGCGGGAGGCCGAGGCGCTGAAAGCGGACGTGCGCGCGGCCCTCCTGGAGTGCCTCGCCACATCGCCGGCGGTGCCCCTCGGCGACGGCACCTGGTGCCCCACCGTGCCGCCCTGGGCGGAAGCGCGCGGGCCCGCGGCGCTCTGCACCGACGGCCAGGCGTACTTCACCCACGGAACCTTCCTGGCGCGCGACTCGCTGTGCGGGCCGCTCTACCTGGCCGCGCAGGAGGCGCTGGAGCCGAACGAGCCGATCACCGACTGGCTTCTCGACTACCACGCCGACCTGTTCTACACGCGCAACGTCGGGTTCAGCCAGCCTTACTACAGCCCGCACCCGCGCGCGCACCTGCTGCGCGGCGAGACGAAGGCGTTCCTCAAGGAGTTCTACAACGGGTTCGCCGGCCTTGCCGACCGGGAGACGTACACGTTCTGGGAGCACTATTGGCACGCCAGCCCGCACAAGACGCACGAGGAAGCCTGGTTCCTCATGCGGACGCGGTGGATGCTGCACATGGAGCGAGGCGACACGCTCCACCTCCTGGCGGCCATCCCGCGCGCCTGGATGGAGCACGGCCAGCGCATCGAGATCCGCGATGCGGCCAGCTACTTCGGTCCCTTCTCGCTGCGCGTCGAATCGCAGGTGGCGCAGCATCGCATCCACGCCGTGGTGGAGTGCGCGACGGAGCGCAAGCCGGCGCGCGTGGCCCTGCGCCTGCCGCACCCGCTCGGGCAGCGGGCCACCGACGTGACGGGCGGCGACTACGATCCCGCCGCGGAGACCGTCCGAATCGCGCTCTTTCCCGGGCGCGCGGAGGTCACCCTGACTTTCGGCCCGGGGGGGCCATCCCCGACCCGAGAACCGCAATCCGAAGCTTGAGACGCAAAGGGGTTCTATGAAAGTATCGCGAGTACGACACCACATCCTGCGCGATTTCCGGGGCAGGAAGCTGAACGTGGACGAGTTGGGGGGCCTCTCCCGCTCGCAGGAGGTGCGCGACCACCTGGTCGCCTTCACCAGCCTCCTCTACCACCCGGGTGAGGGGCAGCTCTACTGCGGCATCACCGCGTTCAACAACGACATCCTGCACCGCTTCGACCCGCGGACGAAGCAGTTTGAGTCACTGCGCTACGAAGAGATCGCGGACCCGTACGAGGTGAAGATCCACCGCTCGCTGGAGCTGGCGCCCGACGGCACGATCTACGGCGCCTCGGCGTGCCTCTACTCGGTGAACGAGCGCCTCCGCGCCCCCGGCGGCGCCCTTTTCAGGCTGCGCCCGGGCGGCGGCCGCCCGGAGAAGTTCGCCGTTCCCGTCGAGCACGACTACATCCAGACCATCTCGCTCGACAGTGAGCGCGGGCTCATCTACGGGCAGAGCTATCCGGTGTTCCAGTTCTTCGTCTACCACCTCCAGACCAGCGAAGTGGAGAACTACGGCTTCATCGGGAGCATCACTCACATCTCCGCCATTGATGACGCCGGCTGCTTCTGGGGCACGTGGGACCAGAACGCGCACCGCCTCTTCAAGTACGACCCCGACGCGCGCCGGATTCACTGGTTCAGCCACGGCCTGCCCAACGCCCGCGCCGAGTCCAACATGATGTACGCCGGCGCCGGCCCGGTGGACGTGATGCTCAACGGGGGCGACGGCTTCCTCTACGTGGGCACCACGGGCGGGTCGCTGTGCCGCATCAACCCGTCGAACGCCGAGGTGGAGTACCTCGGCCGCCCGGCGCCGACGACGCGCCTGCCGGCGCTCTCCGTCTGGAAGGGATCCCTGCTCCTGGGCGTGGTGGGCGACGACGAGGGGGGCATGGTCTTCGCCTACGACCGGGAGACGCGCGGCTTCCACCCCCTGGGGCGAATCGTTGATTCTGAGACAGGGCTGAAGCTCTACCGCGTCCACGACATGGCGATCGTCGGCAACAGCGTCTACATCGCCGAGACCGACGTGCCGGATCGCTCCGGGTACCTGTGGGAGTGCGAGCTGGAGGTGTGAGCGGGTTCCCGCCGGGAGCGGAGGCGGATCGTCCTCATCCTCGTCGTCGCTCTCGTCCTCGTTCCCGGCGGTCGCCTCAGTGATGAAGGAGATGGCCGTCAGGCCTCTCCTGCAGGAGTCCACCCATGCCGTACCCCGCAACTGAGGAGATGGTGCAGGCGGCCGAGCACGCGCTCGGCCGGCGCCTGCCCGACGACTTCCGGAACCGCTTGCTGCGCGACAACGGCGGCGAAGTGAAGGCGGCCGGCGACTACTGGACCCTCTTTCCCGTATGGGATCCCGGCAACCGGCGCACGATGCGCAAGACGTGCAACCACATTGTGCGCGAGAGCGGACTGGCACACCAGAAGGCAGGCTTTCCGGTTGGCGCCATCGCCATCGCCGCCAACGGATGTGGCGATCACCTCATCATCCGTGCGGGCAGCGATGACGTCGAGTTCTGGGACCATGAGACGGGGGAATCCCGGCGGGTGCGTGTCCGGTGGAAAGAGGAGCAGTGACGCCGCCTGGCCCGTCTTCCCTATGAAGAGAAGGTCGCCATCGTCCGCCGTCTCAGGCCATCGCGGCCACCGCCGCTCGGGCCCGCAAGCCGGGGGGGGGTGACTGTGGATCCGTGGCTCCGCGGCGGCTCTTCGGCTTGTAGGCTTGTAGGATTGTAGGATTGTACGGGCCAGGATGATTCCTCGCCCAGCCACCGAATCCCACCGCAAGAGAGAGGGCGCCCCTGCACTTCGCGGGGGCGGTGTCCGTGCGCTGTGCGGGGGGCCGGCTGCGCTTCGCAGCCTGGCTGGCACCCGCTGAGCCGTTCTGCGGGCGTGCTAAGTGGCCGCGCAAGAATAGAGTGGCAGTTCATGTGCGTGACTGTAACATTATGCGTGATTCTAACACGCTGGAAGCGTTGCAGTACCTAGATCATCCGGTCAGTCGACGGGAATCCGTCGGTGGCGAAATGCCGAGTTATTCTTGCGCGGCCCCTAAGAAGCCGTTTGGGAAGTACCCTCGCGG
>JACQGM010000052.1 GCA_016199585.1 Armatimonadota bacterium | reverse complement strand
GGCGTCGCCCCGGAGGCGGCCCGCCAGATCGTAGACAACGCCCTCGCCCGCCGCCCGATGGGTGCCGACCCCGCCGGCCGCGAGGAACTGCGCGCTTTCCGAACAGAGACGCTGCGCACCCTCGGCGCTCCCGAGACGCCGGTGCGGTGGCCCCGGTTCCTCTGACGGGCGATGGGAAACGTGAAGGACTCCGCCTGCGCGCGCGGAACCCGCTCACCGACGGAGGCACCGATGACCGCCACCAGCGAAGAGAGCCCCAAGACCCACCTGCACGCCACGGTCAAGGCAGCCGGGTGGGTGAGCTTCCTCACCGACTTCAGCAGTGAGATCATCTACCCGCTGCTCCCGATCTTCCTCACCTCCTCGTTGGTGGGCGCCAGCGTGGCCTTCGTGGGCGTGGTGGAGGGCGTCGCCGAGTCGACGGCCAGCCTCCTGAAGCTCGTCTCCGGATGGCTGTCGGACCGGATGGGGCGCCGGAGGCCGCTGGTCGTTTTCGGCTACACGATCTCATCCATCGCCCGGCCCCTGGTGGCGGCCGCGACGGCCCCCTGGCACGTTCTCCTGCTGCGGACCGCCGACCGGGTGGGGAAAGGGCTCCGCAGCGCCCCGCGCGATGCCCTGATCGCGGATGTGACGCCCCCCGAGATCCGCGGGCGCGCCTACGGCTTCCAGCGGGCCATGGACCATGCCGGCGCCGTGGCCGGGCCGCTGGTCGCCTTCGGGCTGTTGCAGGGCCTGGGATGGAGCCTCCGGCTCACCTTCGCGATGGCGGCCATCCCGGCCGCTGCGGCGGTCCTGGTGGTGGCCCTCTGGGTGCGCGACGCCCCCGGCACCGAGAAGGGTCCCCGGAAGCGGCTTCCCCTCTCGTGGCGAGACTGGTCACGCCTCGACCGGCGCCTCCTCTCCGTGCTCGGAATCGTCGGCCTCTTCACCCTCGGCAACTCCAGCGACGCGTTCCTGATTCTGCGCGCCAGAGACCTCGGGGTGTCCACGGCGCTCATCCCGATCCTCTGGGTGGCGCTGCACGTCGTGAAGAGCCTGACCTCGACGCCCGCCGGCTCGCTCTCCGACCGGATCGGCAGGCGGACGCTCATCCTCGGCGGCTGGTTCATCTACGCGTTCGTCTACGCGGGATTCGCGCTGGCGGGCGCGGCCTGGCACGCCTGGGCGCTCTTCCTCGTCTATGGCACCTTCTTCGGGCTGACGGAGGGCGCGGAGAAGGCGCTCGTCTCCGACCTGGCGCGCCCCGAGGAGCGGGGCGCCGCCTTCGGCCTCTACGCCTTCCTAATCGGGATCATGGCCTTGCCGTCCAGCGCGCTGATGGGCGTCATCTGGCAGAAGGTGGGCGTGGGGGCGGCGTTCTTCTGGGGCGGAGGCGTGGCCCTGCTGGCCGCCATCCTGTTGGCTCTCGTGCCCTTGACGGGGCGATCCGGAGGGGATTCCCGGTAGACCCGGCGCGGCGCCCGCCCGGGCACGGAAGCTGCGGTGAGCACAGAGCAGCAGAGCCGCAGCCAAGGCTCAGACATTCGGCCCTGTCCCCCCTTCCCGCCGAGGGAAGGGGGCTGGGGGCATAGGCGCTAACACAAGCGTTCCCGCGGTGCCACCCGGTATGAAACCGGGTGGCACAGGGCGCAATGCTCTGGAGGACACCTCGCCCCGGGGGCGGCTACCGGCGCGGCCGCGGCGCTGTCCGGGGCTGCCGCGCGGCGGGCCTCGGGGCCGGGGCGGTGCGCTCCTTGGGCGTCGTCGCCGCGGCGGGCGCGGGCGGCGGCGGCGCGGGTCCCCACTGGGCCGGCCGGGGCTTGGGCAGCATCTTCACGTGCCCATCCAGGAACGCGAAGTTGCCCCATCCGTTGTGCCGCGGAGCGAGCGACTGCCCGGTGTCGGCGGGGTTCTCGCTCGTGCCGGTGGTCTCAAAGAAGGTGATCGTGTCGGCCGGGTCATCGAAGTCGGCGAGGGGCCGGCCGGAGAGACGGCTGTTGTAGGCGTAGCTGGAGAGGCGGTCGGCACCGTCCGCCGGGCAGCGCAGCACCGTCGCACCCCCGACGTACGGCAGCAGCGCCTCGCGCCAGTTGCCCGCCGGGGGCAGGCGGTCGTCGTTGTCGTGCATGTACATCAGCAGCGCGTTCCCGACCATCTTGAGGTTGCTCTGGCAAGTCGCCGCCTGGGCCTTCTCCCGCGCGCGCACGAAGCTCGGGATGGCTACGGCGGCGGCGATGGCGCTCACGGCCGGGGCGGCCGCCGCCAGCGACGATGCCGACGCCCAGTCCACCTGCTGGAAGAGGGTGGCGACGGCCACCTCGCCGCGCACGGCCAGGCTGAGGCCGGTGCCCGGGTGGGGGAGCAGCAGGGCATCACACAGCCGGCTGAGGTACTTCTGCGGCACGTCGGCGTGCGTCTCCTTGATGATCCCCTCGCGCGCGAGGGCGCTCAGGCTCCGTGCCAGCGCCTTGGGGTCGAGGAATACCTCCAGCACCGAACTCGGCCCGAGCCGCTCATGCACGTTCTGATAGGCGGGGGCGGCCTTCAGGCTCTTCCCGGTCTCCAGGGCGCTCTCGCGGATCCATTGCAGCGCCTCGGCGTCGCTCGCCACCAGCAGGCGGCTCCCCGCGGCGGCGACCGCCACGGTTCCCGGAGGTCCCGGCAGCGTCACGGTGAAGCCGGCGCTCCCCGGCGCGCCGTCGGCCACCTTGGCGTCGGGGATGAGCGCGACCGCCTCACGGATGGCGGGGAGCGAGGCGGCCAGGTCCTCGCCGCCCGGGGCCGCGATGACGCCTGCCCAGCGCGGGCGCGGCGCGGCGGCCATCAGCGCCACGGCGATCTCGCCGCCGAGCAGCCGCCGCAGCACCGGCTCCAGCCGCGGCATCAACTCGCCCGATTGCGGTCCCAGCGCCTGCCCGAGCGCGCCGATCACCAGCGGCTCAAGGCCCATCGAGCGGAGCAGGCCTCCCGGAGACGCCACGGTGGCGGCGGCAAGCGCCGTCGCCGGCACGGCGGCCAGGGCTTCGCCGGTCAGTGAAGCCTGCGAGAAGTAGGCCATCACCTGGCCGGTGGGCGCGCCGGCCGGCGCCCCGGCGAAGTCGGCCGCGACTTCCAGACGCGCGCCCGCCGGGGAGAAGCTGAGCGCGAGCGCGCCCGCGCCCAGCCCCAGGGCGACCAACCGCCGGCCTGCCGGCCCTGCCAGCGTCGGGGCATCGAGGCCGACGGTGATCAGACCGGGGTTCACCGCTTTGACGGCGCGAGCCCACTTCGCGGGCGCTTCGGCCGCCGGGGGAGCCTTCAGCCACTCCTCCACCACCCCGACGTCGCGGCTGACCGCCAAGGCGTTGGCGCCGAGGGCGAGCTGAACGTGGCCGCTGCCCGGTATCGCCAGGTGCCGCAGCAGCGAGTCGCCGACCGGGCGCTGGAAGAGCTTCGCCTTGGTGCTCTCCGCCACCTTGGGCAGCGCCCGGTTCAGTGCCTGCCCGGCGCGGGGCGCATCGATCACCTCGGCCAGCACGAGCAGCCGCGGCGGCCTGGTCTTCGTCGTCGGGGGCATGCCCACCAGGTGTACGCGGCGGCCGGCCCAGGGGAGAACGTCGTCCTCGAGATCCAACTCCGCCGCGAGGTCCGAGAGCCCGATCTGGCCGAATAGCGCGACCATTGCTTCCGCGACGGCGCGCTCCTGGGGGCGAAGCTGCTGCGCGAGCACTTGCAGGCTCGGGTTCTCCGGGCGCAGGTCGAGCGTCGCCGCGAAGAGCGCGCCCGGCGGAATCGGCACGTCGAACGCGGGTGCGGGGGTAGTCCCGGCGGGCGGTGCCGGCGGCGCCTGCGCCCGGACGGGCGCTGCGGCCCATGCCATCGCGACCAGCGCCAGCCAGGCAGCGCGGCGCCACCAGGCGTGAGGGCGCCGGCAAGCCGCTTTCAGGCGGCTGCCCGGCTGCGGAGCGGAAAGGTTGACGGGAGGAACTGGGGAGTTCGGAAGAGCCACGGTGGTACCTCCAGAATCAGGCTCGGGCAGGCGCCGGGACACTCCAGGGCGGCTCATCGAGGCGCACGACGCGGCCAGCGCGGCTGCTCTCGTAGCACGCCAGGCAGATGGCCACCGGCACGCGGCCCTCGCGGCCATCCAGAGGCGACGGCCCGCCGCTCCGCACCGCCGCGGCGAACTCGCGCAGCTCCTGGGCCATGGGGTTGTCTTCGAAGGTTTGCACCTCGGGCTCCGGCCGGCGGTAGACCATCATCTGCCTCCCCGTGACCGCCACGGTGGCCTCGCTGCAATGGAGCACGCACTCGTTTCGGCGCTGCATGGCGAGGCCATCCGTCTGGAACTGGATGTGCGTGCCATCCGCCAGCCCCAGCGTGGCCAGCCCCGTGTCGTCCGGCCAGATCCCCCCGACGTTGCGGATCACCGCGTGCGCCCACGCGGGGGCGGCGCCCGCCAGCCAGATGGCCCGGTCGAGGCTGTGGATCCCCATCTGGGTGAACATGCCGCCGCCGACGGTCTCCGGCCGCGTCAGCCAGGCCCGCGGGCGATAGTCGGGCGCAGGGCGGTAGTTGAACGCGTCGGCGATGAAGGTGAGACTGCCGAACTCACCCGCGCGCAGGCGCGCCCGCGCGGTGCGGAAGGGGAGGCGGAAGCGGTTGGTCATGCCGACCATCAGCACCTTGCCAGCCTGGTCGGCGGCGGCGATCATGCGATCGCAGTCCTCCAGGGTGGTCGCCATCGGCTTCTCGACGAGCACGGGCTTCCCGGCGCCGAGGGCGCGCACGGTGGCATCGGCGTGCAGGTAGTTCGGCAGCAGCACCACGACGGCATCCACGCGCCGGTCTGCCAGGAGACGATCCAGATCGGCGTACGCCGCCGCGTCCTCGCCGGCAGCGGCCCTCGCCTTCTCGGCATCCACGTCGCAGACGGCGACGAGGCGCCAGTCGCTCTGCCCGGAAGCGCGCAGGGCCTCCAGATAGGTGGCGGAGATCACGCCGCAGCCGAGGATCCCCAGCCCCAATGGTTCATCCATCACGTTCCCCTTACAGCCGGATGACGGAGCCGGCGTCGAAGAGCGCGGCCACGATGTCGGCCATGGTGCCGACAGTGCCCACCGCGACGCGGTCGCCCAGGCCGTAGAACTCGATGCAGGTGCGGCAGGCGAGGAGCCGGACCCCGAGAGCCTCCAGCGTCTGGAGATTCTGGAGCGCCGGCGATCCCTGGACGACGAGGCGCACCCCCTCGTTGTAGAAGCAGATCGTGTCGGGAAACCGGCGCCCCGCTTCGAGGGCGTGCAGGAAATTGCCGAGGAGCCGCCTCCCCAGCTCCGGGTCCCCCTGCCCCATCGTCTCACCGGCGATCACCAAAACGCAACTCCCGGAACCAGGCATCGTGACCTTCCCTCCGCGGGCGCCGCCGATGGCTGCCTGAACCGGGACGATCCGCCGGCACCCCATCAGTGGTCAGCCACTCTCTTCACTATCGGCAGGACAGACTCCTTCCCTACTGATCGCTGGCAGACCCGGCGCTCGCCGTTTACAATTCCCTCCGCAGACGATATAATACCGGGGCCGGGCGCGGTTTCCCGAGAGCCCGCGCGGGCGGAGGGAAATGTGGACACGAGGCAGCTCGAAGCCATCCTGCGCGCGGTGCAGGCCGGCGAAACGACCATTCCACAGGCGCTGGCGAAGCTCAGGGACCTCCCGTACCAGGATCTGGGGTTCGCGAGGATCGACTCCCATCGCCACCTGCGTACCGGCTTCCCCGAGGTGGTGTTCTGCCAGGGAAAGACGGAGGAACAAGTGCTGGCGATCCTCGCGCGGCTCTCGCAGGACCACGCGACGGTCCTGGCGACCCGCGCCGCGCCCGAGGTGGCCGAGCGGGTGCTCGCGCAGCACCCGGGCGCCGTCTACCACCACGCCGCGCGCATCGTGCAGGTCGGGCCGGACCCGGAGCCGCAGCACCCGGAGCGGTATGTCGCCATCGTGAGCGCGGGCACCGCCGACATCCCGGTGGCCGAGGAGGCCGCAGTGACGGCGCGCGCCATGGGGTCGCGCGTGGAACGGCTCTTCGACGTCGGGGTTGCCGGGCTGCACCGGCTGCTCGACCAGCGGCACACCATCCTGGAGGCGAACGTCGTGGTCGTCGCGGCGGGGATGGAGGGCGCCCTTGCCAGCGTGGTGGGCGGGCTCGTGGAGCGCCCGGTGATCGCCGTGCCGACCAGCATCGGTTATGGCGCCTCGTTCCAGGGGTTGGCCGCGCTGCTGGCGATGCTCAACACGTGCGCCGCCGGCGTGGCGGTGGTGAATATTGACAACGGGTTCGGCGCCGGTTATTTCGCCCACCTGGTGAACTCGACGGCCGCCGAGGACCGCGGCTGACTGCGGGCGCACGGCGGCGGGCCGCTGCACCAGGGCGTGGTCCGACGGAAACGGCAGCGGCAGGCCGGTGCTCGCTGCACGCCGATGCGCGTGCTGCGCGTCTGGAATCGAGATCCCGTGCGTTTCCTTGCTGCCGCCACCGGGGTATTCCCTGAACGAAATGCGCCGCCCCCCCGATATTCGGAGGGCCTGGAGCCTGCTATAATAGGCCGGGGGGGTGGAGGTAGAGCAACCATGCTGCTGTGCGAGGTCGCGAGCCGACTGGAGGCCGAGGAATTGGTGCGGCCTGAGGACCCTGAGGTGGAGGTCCCCAGCGCGGTGGCAGCCGATCTTCTCAGCGATATCCTGGCTTCGCGGAAGGAGCAGTTCATCATCCTGACCGGCCTGATCAGCCCTCAAGTGATCCGCACTGCGGAGGTAGTGGGTGCGCTCGCCGTCGTGCTGGTGCGAGGGAAGCACCCGACGCAGGAGATGATCGGGTTGGCCCGCGCGCACGGCATTCCTCTCTACACGACCATGCTGCCGCTCTTCGAGTCGTGCGTCCGGCTGGCTCCGCTGGTGCAGAGGGTACGCGCGTGATCGGTACCGCGAACGGCTTCTCCGTGGCGCACGAGCTCGTCTATACCCTCAAGGTGCGCGACGCCATGCGAACCGACGTGATCACCGTCACCCCGGAGAACACTCTGCGGGAGGTGCAGGTGCTCCTGCGGGAGCACCGCTTCTCGGGCACGCCCGTGCTCGCGGATGGGCGCCTGGTGGGGATCGTCAGCATCGAGGACATCATCAACGCCCTGGATCGCGGCCACATCAGCCAGCGCGTGGCCGATTGGATGACGCGCAGCGTTGTCACCATCCAAGATAACATGCCGCTCAGCCGTGCCGTCGAGTTCTTCCAGCGCTACCCTTACGGGCGATTACCTGTGCTCGACTCCGGCGGGCGCTTGTGTGGCATTCTGACGCCCTCCGACATCATCGCGCGTCTCATGGTCGAACTGAACCGTCTCGCCGAGGACGCGGCGCGGCGAGAGACGGATCTGATGGCCCGTGCCGGTACGCGGGTGACGGATGGCTCCGAGCTGAAGATGGACTTCCGGGTGAGCGCGGGCGACTTCGACAACGCCGGCATCGCCTCGGCGCGGATCAAGGCCGTGCTGAAGGAGCGCGGCGTGGATGCCCGCATCGTCCGCCGCGCCGCCATCGCCACCTACGAAGCGGAAACCAATATCGTCATCCACTCGATGGGCGGGAAGATCCACACCGCCATCAATGCCGAGCGCGTCCTCGTGGAGGCTATCGACTGGGGACCGGGGATCGAGGACGTGGAGAAAGCGATGCAGCCCGGCTTCTCCACCGCCAGCGAGTTGGTGCGGGCGATGGGCTTCGGCGCGGGCATGGGGCTGCCCAACATTCAGAAGTGTGCCGACCGATTCGAGATCCATTCGACGGTCGGGTCGGGAACGCACCTGCGGATAGAGCTGGACTTGCGCTCGGCCGTGCCGCAGGGAGGTGAGTGAATGCGTCTCAGCCAGTTGATCGACGAACTGAAACTCCAGGTCCTGACGCCTCCTGCTCCCGAGGCCGGGGTTACGGGAGGCTACGCATCGGATCTGTTGAGCGACGTGCTCGCCAACGGTGAAGAGGGAAACGTGTGGATCACTATCCAGGTGCATCGCAACGTCGCCGCCGTCGCGAGCTACAAGGATTTCGCCGCGGTGATCCTCTCCGGCGGCCGCCAGCCCCAGGATGACCTGCGCGACGTGGCGGAGCAGGAGGGTATCTGCCTCCTCAGCACGCCGTTGAGCACCTACGAAGTCGCCGGCCGTCTCTACGCCCTGGGCATCGCCCCCGCCTGACGCTGGCCGGCATGTGGGTATGGGGGTGGTGAAGAGCTAAGGCGCTGTCTCCTCGCCGCCGCGGATCAGCTCCGTGCCGCGGCCCTCCGGCGCCCGGCTCGCTTCCAACTCCGTGCCCCTGCCCTCCGGCGCCTGCGCCGCCTCCAGCTCGGCGGGCGCCGTGCGCACCGCCTCCCTGATGCGCTCGACGGCATCGTTGCAGGCCCCCTGCACCTCGTCGTCCGGGTCGCGTCGGGCCACCAGCCCCAGCAGCCAGAGCGCCCGCACTCCCGCCAGCCCCAGCCGGCCCAGCGCCTTCGCCGCGGCGAGCCGCACTTCGGCATCCGGGTGGTAGAGCGCCTGCCGCGCCGGGTCGAGCGCCTCGGGATCGCCACGATGGCTCAGGCCCACCGCGCCGACGAGATCGTCGCCCTCGCCGCCGCTGAGCAGCAGCTCGCGGAACGCGGCCAGGGCCTCCGGGTACTGCGTGCCGCCCAGCACCTCGGCGGCGGCGAGACGCACCCCGAAGGGATGCCCCCGGAGCAGGGGGAGCAGGTGCGGCGAGGCAACCGCGCCCAGCGACGCCAGCGCCCCGGCGGCGGCCCCGCGCACCTCGCGGTCGTCGTAGGCCAGGAAGCGCAGCAGCGGCCCGAGGGCCCGTGGGTCGGCCAGGTGGCAGAAGGGCTCGGGGTTGCCGTTGTGTACCTCGGCCAACGTGGCGACCAGCGCGCCCTCGCCGGCGCGCAGCAGCGCCCGCGACGCCGAGCGGCGCACGTCGTAGTCGGGGTGGGCGAGGAGGTCGAGCAGGGAGATCGCTTCTGCGCCGCTCCGGCGACCCAGGGCCTCGATCACCGCCGGGCGCAGCCGCGAGTTATCCAGGTCGCTCAATAGAGCGACGACCGGGCGTGTGGACCAGAGGGCGCCGAGCTCGGCGAGTGCCGCCGCGCGAACGGCGGGATCGCTGGTGTGCGCGGCCTGGAGCAGGCGCTCCTCGGTTCGAGGATCGGGCGCGAGGCCGGATGCCGGGGGCGGGGGAAAGAACGGCTGCGGGGCGGGTGAGGACAGAGCCGGCCTCTCGGTGGGGGTCTCCGGTGGTTGCAGCGCCCGGGCGAGGAGGGCGGCGACGCGCGCCATCACCCCCTGCACCCCACGGGGCGCATCCGGCTCTGGCGTACCAAGACCGCTACGGCCTTCGGGCTCTGTCGGGTCGCGCACCGTGCCCTCCCGCTTCTCGCGTCCTGAGAGATCCTTTGCGCCCGAGGCCGGCATCTCCTGCTCGCAGCGCCGTCGGCCTCACCACGCCAGCGGGAGCTGCACGGAGGGATCGATTCGCTTCGCCGCCTCGCGGGCCGACCAGCGGTCGAGGACGCGCTCGTCCTGGCTCGCCGCGATCAAAGCCGGGAGAGCGGCTCGGGAGCCGATCCCGCGCAGCGCTCTGACTACCCGCGTGCTCTGTAGCGTGTCGCGGAGCATAGCGACCAGCGCTGGAACGGCCGGCTCCGCGGCGGGACCGATCCGGCCCAGGACCTCGATGGCGCACTGCCGGCGTTCCTGCCATTCCCGGTCTCCCAGCACCTCGATCAGCGCGGGAACGGCCGGCGCGGCAGCCGGGCCGAGTTCGCGGAGGATCTTCGCCGCGTGGTGCAGCTCATCTCCCGTCGCGCGCTGCACGTGCCCGACGAGCATGGGCACCACCGCCTCGGCCCGGCCGCCGACCCGCCAGAGCGCGAGCGCGATCTCCTGCCGTTCCTCCCAGAAGACCCTGGTCCCTGCCAGCAGCGCCTCCAGGCGGGGGGCCGCGGCCGCGGCATCGGGTCCGTAGTCCCCCAGCGCCTGGGCGGCCACGGTGCGCAGCCCCGGGTCCGCCAGCAGCTCGGCAAACGCGGGCACGGCCACCTCCGGCGCGGGAGAGATGTCCCGAAGGAGTACCGCCGCCGCTCTCCGCACATCGGCGTCGCCATCCTTGAGGCTGTTGAGGAGCGCGGGCACGTCCGTGGCGCCGAGGCTGGTGCCGATGGCCCGATCCTCCTTCAGCCGCTCGAGCGCCTTGCCCGCCGCCTCGCTGACGCTCGGATCCGGGTCGCGCAGCGCCTGCCGCAGCGCCGCCTCCGCCGTCCGGGCCGCCGATCCCAGATAGCCGATGGCCCGCGACACGCGGCAGCGCACCTCCGGGCTTGGATCGCGCAGCGCGGCGATGAGGTCGGGGATGGCGTCTCGGGCACCGGGCCCGACCTCTCCCAGGCACCACGCGCACGCCTCGCGCACGGCTGCGTCGCGGTCACGAAGCCCCCCGGCAAGCAAGGGAACGGCGGGCTTCGCCCGGTCGCCATAGCAGGTGAGCGCCATGGCGGAAGCCGCCCGCACTCCGGGGTTCCTGTCCCGCAGCCCCTCGGTGAGCACCGGCACCGCCTCATTGCTACCCGGGCCGATCTCGTAAAGGGCGCGGGCCGCCTGCTCGGCGAGGTAGGGCTTGCTCGATCGCCTGCCCTCCTCGAAGATGTGGAGAAGCCGGGGTGAGGCGGTCTTCAGGAGGCGCGACGGCGCCCCCTCCTTGCGCGCGATGGACGCCAGACAGGACGCGGCTCCCGCCTGAACTCCGGGGTCTGGATCCGCCAGCAGCCCAATGACCGCGACCACCTGCGGGTCCGGAATCGGGTCGCCGTCTTCGGCCCTGGATGCGATCTCCGTCGCCCATTGGAAGCGCGCCTCCGCAGCTTCCTCTTCGGGCGTGCGCGGCGGCGATGGTGCCTCTGTCGGAGGCGGCAGCCGCCGGCCGCCCCCCGGCTTCGGCAGCGCCCGCCGAACAAAGACGATGGAGCGCCCGTCCGGTGACCAGGCGGCGTCATGACAATCGCTTCCTTCCGCCCCCGCCAGCCGGCGCTGGCCGCTGCCATCGGCGCCGATGGCCCATATCTCCCGCCCGGAGTCCGACTCGCGAGTGCCTACGAAGAGGATCTGCCCCCCGTCCGGGGAGAGCACGAAGGCCTCCACGCCCACGGCGTCGCCGGTGAGCCGCCGCGAGCCGGTTCCATCGGCGTTGATGGCGCAGAGGTCATACGGGTACGTGCGCGGCCGGCCGAGGAAGAAGAGACGAGAGCCATCCGACGACCACTCGGGTTGGCACTCCATGGCGCCCTCCTTGAGGCCGCGCCACCCGGCGCCGTCGGCGCCCACCACGCACAGGCACTGCCCGCAGACGAAGGCGATGCGAAGGCCGTCCGGCGACCATGAGGGATACTCGCCGCGAGCGACCCGGCGCCCCTGGCCGTCATCCACCTCCGCCACCTCGATGCCGAGCCGAGCGGACCGAACGAGGTGGAGGCCATCCGGGGAGGGTACCGGATCCTGGCGCCGCGCCTCCCAGGTGCCCGACCGGCGACCGGCGGTGGCGTGGCGGCCTTCGGGAGACCAAGCCAGACCGGGATCGGCATCCATCAGCCGGCGCCGGTCGGTGCCGTCGGCATTGACCACCATCACCGATCCCTGCTCGATGAAGGCGACCCGCCGGCCGTCGGCCGACCAACAGGGCGCGGAATAGGGCCCCCGCCCCCTTACGAGCGCCCGCGCGCCGGTGCCGTCGGCGCTCATCACACACACCTCGAACCGCCCGGCGGCCTGCGCACCTCTCGCTGCTCCCGCCAGGGCCGAACCGCACCGGCAATCAGCGACTACGAGGAGGCCCGTCCCAAGCAGCAGGAGCCGGGGAGTGCCCCGGCGCGCCCACCACCGCATGTAGGCAGACGCATTCGTTGCGCTCTGCGTCTCGGCTCTTCTCACGCACCCTCTCCGCACCGTGCGTACCGTCTCCATGTGGGTTCGCTCCCGGCGGGCGGCGGCGTCCCATGGAAGCCCGGGCGGGGTGTGCCGCCGCGCTGCCCGCGTGCGTCTCTAAGCAGGTCGGTGGAATGAAAGGGCAGTTCTCGTGCAGGGGGCGGACCGCGTGTCCGCCCGGCACCGCGAGTGCGCCATACCCGGGCGGACACGCGGTTCGCCCCTACATGGCCCAGTTTCGTCACGGGGGTGCGCGATCTGCCCCTTCGATCCGCCATCCCGCTTAGGAGATCCTCTTCGCTTCGCGCCCGTTATACCACGGGGCGGGCAGGGAGTCAAGCGCCTCCGCATTGACGGCGCGCCGGACGCGGCCCGCCTGCCCCGCTAGCAGCCGCCGGAAAAACTCGTCGAGGGGCGCCCTGCGGGGCGACCTGTTGTGTCCCAGGTACTGGCACCCTACCGCATGTCGTAGGGCGCCCGGCCAGCGCCGGACTTTATCCGAGGGCTGCTAGGGGGGGGCGGGCCGTCATGGCGTGAGCGTGGTCATGCTCGCGCCATCTCGTGAGGATGACCATCGAGCACGCCCGGCAACAGGCGGACGTGCGGGCGTTCTCGTTCCATGTTATGGCGTGAGGCATGGGCCTGGAAGGGATCGGCGCCCCGGGAAGCCAGCCGGGGGGAGGAAGGCGGCCAGCAGGCAGGGAATGATCTTCTCGGCGTGCCGGCGCGGGCGGGCAGAGCCACGCTGCGCGCGCCTCGGAGGATGCCCACCATGAGACTTGAGACACGACCCCCGGGATGGCGCCCCGCCAGCCCCTTTGACCGCGTCCGCGTCACAGTCGCCCCTGGCGGCGCCGATTTCGAGGGCGACACCCACCGTCCCATCCAGGCGGCGGTGGAGTACGTCGCTGCCTTCGGCGGCGGCACGGTGGAGGTGCTCCCCGGCACCTACCGGATGGGGAATGCCGTTCACCTGCGCCCCTGGGTCCGCCTGGTTGGGCACGGCGACGCCACCGTGCTGCTGAAGAACCCCTCCTTCACGACCCCGCTGGTGGATGACACCGACTGGTATGACTGGACGGCCGCCGTGGAGGACCCCTCCGGCTTCGAGGTGGGAGGCGGTCTCTTCCTGCGGGCGAAGAGCACCCAGGGCAGCGCCGGCGGCGGGCACACCAAGCACACGATCACGGCGATCGAGGGGAACGTGCTCACCCTGGACCGCCAACCGCGCAAGAACCTCTGGCTGAAGGGCGAGGCGACCGCATCCACGCTCTTCCCGATCCTCACCGCCAACTGGGTGAACGACATCGCCATCGAGGGGATCACCCTCGACGGGAACCGCGATCAGAACGAGAACCTGAACGGCAACTACGGCGGAGGCATCTTCCTGCAGGACTGCGAGCGCGTGCGTATCGCCGGCGTCACCTCGCGCAACTACAACGGCGACGGCTTCTCCTGGCAGATCTGCCACGATGTGACGGTGGAAGACTGCCGCAGCCTCGACAACCGCGACCTCGGTCTGCACCCCGGCAGCGGCTCGCAGCGCCCCGTCATCCGCAACAACGAGGTGCGCAACTGCGGCATCGGTCTCTTCTGGTGCTGGGGCGTGAAGCACGGCCTGGCCGAGGGGAACACCCTCTCCGGGTCCGGGGAGTTCGGCATCAGCGTCGGCTATCGCGATACGGACAACGTGATGCGCAACAACCGCGTGCTCGAGAGCCGCCATGCGGCGGTGCTCTTCCGTGAGGGCAGCAGCCCGGACCGGAGCGCCCCGCACCGCTGCGTGGTGGAAGGGAACCTTCTCCAGGGGGGCGGCACCGCCAAGACCCCAGCCATCGCCATCCGCATTGACGGCGCTCCAGATGGCCTGGTCATCCGCGGCAACCACATCATCAACCCGGAGGGGAGCCACCTGGCGACCGGGATCCGCATCGGCCCCCGGGTGACCCACGTCACGCTCGAGGGGAACACGTTCGAGGGCGTGGCAACGACCGTGGAAGACCAGCGGGGGTAGCGCAACGGCGCGGCGGAGGGATGGCGCGATCCCTCCGCCGCGCCGTTCCTCACGCCTTCTTCAGTCGCGGCGCGCCGGCATAGCGCCCGGCCACGTCCTGCCAGTTCACCTTGTTCCAGATCGCCTTCACGAAGTCGGCGCGGCGGTTCTGGTACTTCAGGTAGTAGGCGTGCTCCCAGGCGTCAATCACCAGGAGCGGCACCACGCCCCACTGCGTCAGATCCTGGTGCTTCTCGGCCTGGAGGACGACGAGTTGGTCCCAAATCGGGTTGTAGGCGAGCACGCCCCACCCGGAGCCCTCGACGGCCACGGTGGCGGCGGTCATCTGCGCCTTGAGGGCATCGAAGGAGCCGAAGTCGCGCTGGATGGCGGCGGCGAGGTCGCCCGCGGGCTGGCCGCCCCCCGTCGGGCTCAGGTTCTGCCAGAACATCGTGTGCAGAATGTGCCCGGAGCCGTGGAAGGCGGCCTCGCGCGACCAGTGCTTGATGAGGGCGTAGTCGCCGGCCTGGCGTGCCTTCTCCAGCTCCTCATCGGCCTTGTTCAGGCCGTCCACGTATGCCTTGTGGTGCATGTCGTGGTGGAAGTGAAGGGTTTGTTCGTCAATCTCCGGCTCGAGCGCGTTGTAGGCATACGGCAGCGGCGGCAGCGTGTGCTTGGGCATGTGCAGTAACCTCCCATTTCTTCATCCAGGAACGGGGGCGCCACGACGGAGGGCAGCGGTCATCGAGGGGTCGAGACGCACCCCGAGATGGCGGCGTGAGGGCAGAACTGCCCGCATCCCTGACTCCTGGATCTCACATTCTAGGGATACCCAACGCGCTCCTGCGCTAAACACGCCTGCTCGGCACGCGCGTGAGGGACGACGGTTACGGGCCAGGCCGACTGCCGCCTGCGTCTTGCTTGCGGGGGAGTCCGCCCCGGGCGATCGGCGAAATACCGCTCGTGCCCGCGCCGTCCTACCAGCGGCGGGGGGCCTTTTGGTTGGGGCGCGGGAAACGGGGTTTCGGCTGAGCGGGCGCCGGCTTGGCGCCGGGGGAGACGGGGCGCGCGCCGAGGGCGGGACCCTGCGCCAGCAGGGCGAAGAGCGCCTTCCGCTGCTCGGGGCGCAAGATCGGGAGGATGCGCGCCATCAGCATCCTGGCCTTCTCCTCGGGAATCGTGCCCTTGTGCGCCAGCGCCGGTGCCAGCACCCGTGAGATCTGTGCCCGCTGCCCGTCAGTGAACTCGGTTTCGGGCCTTCCCGACCGGTGAATGCGGTGCAGCGCGAGCAGGATGGCGCCCGGAGAGAGCGGCCGCTTCATCCCCGGCCGCATTGGCGTCTTGCCAGGGAACATCCCGGGGCGGATCGTGGGGCGCGAGCCCGGCTTCCCGGCCGGGAAGCTGGTGGTGCTGCCGGTGGTCGCCACGGTCGGCGGGGCCGTGTCGGCCTCTTCCACCTTCCCCAGGACGATCTCGAGGGGTACCACCTCGCCTCCCGCCAGGTCCATGACCAGGGATTCCGGGAGGTAGCCGTTCTTCTCCAGCGTCACCTGGTACTCCGCGGGCTTCCCGGAGACGCCCATCACGATGACGTCGCACGGCGTGACCCCCTTGTGGCTCGGCGGCTGGCCCTTCGCCGCCACGAGCACCCGGGCGCCCGCGGGCTCAGACTCTACGCGGAGCCTGGCGGGGAGCACCTGAGGGACGGTGGCCGGCGCGGTGCCCGCGCGGGCGAGCACGATGTCGCCCGAGATGTTCATGCGGGCCCGCGGCCGCTGCTGGTGGTTGTGCTCGGTGGCCCACCGAACCACCTGGTCGTGGACGTAGGTGCTCAACTCCGTCACCGTCACCACGCCGTCGCGGTTATCATCGGCCTGGCCTCCCAGCCCCTGCACCACGTAGTAGGTGTACACCCCGTGTCCCATCTGGCTCCACTCGAAGGATTGCTGGTTCTCCTGGCAGGAGGCCATCGTCACCCGTCCGTCGGCGTCGCTGAAGAGCGTCCGGGCGAACTCCGGGGACATCCCGGCCGCGTCCTTCCCCGCGGCGCTGTGGCAGGAGTCGAGGACGACCACGGTATTCTGCGCCTTGCTGTGCGCCAGGATCTCGTTCACCCGTTCGGTCGGGATCGCCGTGTCGCCGAGGAGTCTCACTTTGGCATCGGCGGGCAGGAGGTAGCCCTTGCCGTTCTCCGCGATGCCGTGTCCGGAGAAGAAGAAGAGGAGAGTGTCCTTGGGGCCGGCCTCGTCCGCCGCCCTCCGCAGCTTCGCCAACACGCTGAGGCGCGTCGGCTTCAGCTCCGCGTCGGTGGCGTCGTCGGTCATCAACACGACGTTCTCCGCCCCGAATCCGCCCCGCTCCGGGTCGGCCAGCACCCGGGCGAGCGCGCGGGCATCGGCGCAGGAGTAGGCGAGCGCCGGGATGCGTTCCTCCTGGTAACGGCCCACGCCGACGATCACCGCCCGTCGCGCGGGGGGCTTCGTCGGGTCGGCCGCGCTCGGCCGGGCCACCACCAGGAAATCGCGCGTGGCCTCGGACAGGGGATCGCTCCCGGACGCCGCCAGAGCGCCGCTGAGCGCCGCCGACACCATCGAGATGGCGAAGAGCAGAATCAGAGTGGAACGTACCACGGCCGTGTCCCTCCCTCGACACCTTCCGGGAAGCGCGCGCACGGGCACCCCTCGTCAAGCCGACGCAACAGGCCCTGGCCGCATCCCTTACTCTATCATCGGTCGGACCGGCCCGAGACTTTAGGCTGCTCGCGGGGCGGCCCGGGGAAGGAGTTGGCGCGCGCGCTGCGAACCGAGTACAGCGTGCGCTTGGCGGCCGGCCCCGGGTCTGCGGCGTGATTCTCGGTGGCGCGGCGAGAGGGGCGGCTGGACGGCGCGATGGTTGGGGGGGACGTGGAAGTGAGAATACCGCCGAACGAAGTGGCCGCCCGCGTGCGGCCCGAGGCGCTGCGGCGCTTCCTTGCTGATGTCGGCCGCGCGGTGGGGATGAGCGAGGAAGACACCGTGCTGCTTGCCATGCTCCTGGCGCGGAATGACCTGCGAGGGGTTCACAGCCACGGCTCGCGCCAGATCGTCGGCTACGCGCACTGGATCCGGAAGGGCAACCTGAACCCGAGGCCGGTGCTGCGCGAGCACTCGCGGACGGCGAGCAGCGTAATCGTGGATGGCGACGGAGGCCTGGGCTACTTCCCCGCCTGGCGCGCGGTCCACCTCCTGGTGGAGATGACGAAAGCGCAGGGGATCGCGGTGGCAGGGACGCACAACCACGGTCACATCGGCGCCGCGGGCCTCTACTCTCGCGTGCCGGCGTCGCACGGCCTGATCTGCTACGGCACCTCCGGCTATCAGCAGAACCCGGAGCCGGGGACTCCCCTCTCCGTCGCAGCCGGCGGATCGCCGATGACCTTCGCCATCCCGGCGGGCGCGGAGCACCCGGTGGTGCTCGATTTCGGGACGATGAACGGCCTGTACTCCCGGGACATCCAGGATCGGGTGTTCGAGGTGGCGCCGGGGGCGCTCCGCCGCTGCATCGGCCTGGGGGTGATGTGCCAGATCCTGGGGGGCATTCTGGTCGGAGTGCCGATCGCCCCGGCTGAGGCCCCTTGGAAGTACCCGGGGGCCTTCCAGGGCGCGCTCTTCATCGCGGTGGACGTGGGGCGGTTCATGCCGGTCGAGGCGTTCGCGGCGCAGATTGACGAATACGTCCGCCGCGCCGGCGCGTTGCAGCCGCTGCCCGGACAGGAGCGCGCCCACTTGCCCGGCGGCCCCGAGTGGGAGAACGAGCGGGAGTACGCCCGCGACGGCATCCCGTTCACCCGGAAGACACTGGACCAACTGGCCGCCACGGGCCGGGAGCTCGGCGTGGCGCTCCTGCCCGAGATGGAGTGACCGCGGGGTGCGGGGCGTCCCCGCCACCCCGGGAAGGATACGGATATGTCAAGGCTTGGGGTTGCCGTCATCGGCCTGGGACGGATGGGCGCGCCCTACGCCCGGGTGCTCTCGCAGCTTCCGAACGCGAAGCTGGCGGCCGTCTGCGACATTGACGCGGAGCTGACCCGGCGCGTGGCGGCGGAGATGGGCGTTCCCGGGTACGCCGACTACCGGGAGATGCTGGCCGCCGCAAAGGATATCCAGGCGGTGTGCGTGTGCACATCGGACCAGGCGCACCGCGAGCCGTGCGTGCGGGCCGCGAAGGCCGGGAAGCACATCCTGCTGGAGAAGCCGCTGGCTACGACCATCGAGGATGGCGAAGCGATCATCGCCGCCGCTCGGGGCGCCGGGGTGAAGCTGATGGTGGCCCACCTCCTCCGCTTCGATCCCCGCTACGCCCGCGCCTGGCAGACGGTGCGCGAAGGCCGCATCGGCGAGCCGATCCACGTCTTCGCCCGCCGCAACAACATCCTCGCCAGCGGCCGGCGCATCGGGGGACGCACCTCCGTGCTCTACTTCCTCGGCATCCACGACATTGACTTCCTCCTCTGGTGCCTGGAGGACAAGCCGACCAGCGTCTACGCGACGGCCAGCCGCAAGCTCCTGACCGACCTGGGGGTGGATGACACCATCTTCGCCCTGATCCGCTTCGCGGGGGGCAGCGTCGCCTGCATCGAGGCGTCGTGGGTGCTGCCCGATACCTCCTTCGCCATCCTCGATGCCCGGCTGGAGATCGTCGGCACCCAGGGCGCCGTCTACGTGGACATCAACGGCCAGGGCCTGACGATGATTGACGCCGCAAGGGCCGAGCGCGTGGATACCGTCTACAGCCCGGTGCTGCACGGCGAGGTGCAGGGCGCGCTGAGGGACGAGATCGAGCACTTCGTCACCTGCGCGCTGACGGGCCGCGAGCCCCTGATCACCGGCGAGGAAGCCCTGAAGTCCGTGCGCGTCGTCGCCGCCGCGCACCGGTCGCTGGAGAGCGGGAGAGCGGAAGCGATCGAGTAGGCGGCGACGCCCGACGGCGATCTTCACTCTCGGTCTCCTCCTCTGGACGGAGAAGCGTGTGCCTCGCGCGCTACTCTGGGTGCCGCTCGTCTGGTCCCTGATCGGGTTCAGCGCGGCCACGTCCCGCGGGATACGGGATGATTTCGGGCTCCTGGTGGCCGGTCTCGCAGGGTCCACGACGCTGTGGTGGCGCGACCGCAAGGCCCCGGGCGAGTGAGCGGCACCCGCCCGGCCCTCCGCAGAAAATGGTGCGGGCGTCAGCAGGACAAGCGGGCGAGCGTAGAGAAAGAACGGGGAGCGAAGGAGGTTCCGTTCGATGAAGACACTTTGTTTGCTGATCGGACTGTGCGCGGTGGCGATGGGAGCGGCTCTCGCCGACGACATCGTCACCATGCCGACGGCTAACCCAGGTTTGACAGTTGGTGGGGGGGAGTCCTGCCGGGAAGGCGCATGGTTCCTCAGTTTCCGCCCCTGGCAACGCCGGGTCGTCTCCCCGATTAGTGTTGCTGTGGGACAGGCGCCACAACGGTGCTCAACACCTCCCTGATCGTCCAAGCGTGGTCGGTCAGTCCCGCGGCC
>JACQGM010000003.1 GCA_016199585.1 Armatimonadota bacterium | reverse complement strand
GGGTGGTTGGGTGGTTGCGGCGCCGGTGGCCGTGGGTCGGACCTGGAGGGTGAGCTTCGCCGGGGCGCCGGGGAGGTAGGTTTCCTTGTCCGGCTTGACCTGGATGCTGAGGGCTGTGCCGGGGTCCACGAAGACGACGCGGGTGTCGCGGACGATCTGGCCGTCGGGCTGGATGCGGTAGGCGTGGGCTTGCAGCGTGCCGGCGGCGTCGGGCGAGAGGGATATCGGGAGCGCGGCCCCGCCCGCCCTCAGCGGCGCCGAACGGGTGAGGATCGTCTGGCCGGCGCGCACCAGGTCGAAGTAGATCGTGCCGGCGCCGCCGGGGGCCACCACGCTGAGCTGCATCGTATCGCCGACAGTGTAGAGGGCGCGGTCGGCGCGCAGGATTAGGCCATCGGGGCGGCGCTCCCCGGTGAGATTGACATCGGTATCGGCGCGGCTGCCGGCATCATCCACGGCGGCGACGCGCAGCGCCAGGCGGAACTGCCGCGGGGTGACGCGCCACTCGGCGATGCCGGCGGCATCGGTGGCGAGGGCATCGCCCAGCCGGGTGTTGGCGGCGGTGATCGTCAGCCGCGCCTTCGCCGGCGAGCCGTCGGGATAGGTGGCGAGGATGTAGATCACGTTCTCGACGTTGGGCACCAGGCGGCCGCCCTCGGGCACGACGGTGATCTTCATCGGCTGGGCGGCGACGGGCACCGTGCCGCTGATCTTCTCGGTGTGGTCCGCCGTATCAGTGACGGCCACATCATACTTGACGAAGGCGTTCCCCTGCTCCAGCGGCTGGCCGACGAAGTAGGTGGGCAGCGGCTGCTGCAGCGTGAAGCCCCCCTCTTCGTCCAGGTGCCCCTCGATGCGGGCGAACTCCTCGAAGCCGGCGTCGAACTTCGAGAGGGTGACGACCACCCTGGCGCGCGCCACCGGCTTCCCGAAGAAGTAGCCGCTCTCGACCCGGGCGCTGAGGACCTGGCCGGGCTGGTAGAACTTCCGCTCCGGGGTGAGAGTGACACGGAACTTGGGGAGCACGTAGCGCTCGACGGTGACCGTCTTCTCCTGACGCGCCTGCCCGGCGAGGGCGCGGATGGTGTAGCGCCCCTGGTTCACTTCGTTGGCGAGGACGAAGTCGGCGGAGAGGATGCCGTAGGCGGAGGTGGCTGCCTGGCGCTTGAAGACCTTGTTCCCCTTCGCGTCCTCGACCTCCAGCGTGGCCGGGGTGCTCGCCAGGGGGCGCTGATCCGGCTGGCGCAGGGCCAGGGCGCGGATGTGGATCGTCTGCCCCGGCTGGTAGAGCGGCTTGTCGGTGGTGAGGAGCACCTGCTCGCCGGCGCGCAGCGTGACGGTGCGCTCGATGGCGTCCCGCTCCCCGAGCGCCGCCGCCGTCACCGTCAGCCGATAGCCCCCCGGATCCCAGTCGGGCACCGGAAAGGCGGCGTCCACCGTGCCGAGGTCGTTGGTGCGTCCGCTGTAGAGGCGGACGGGGGACGGGGGACTGGAGACCGGCCCGCTGCCCCCAGCCTCCTGCCGGTCTCCCGTCTTCGCTCCCCCGTCGCGGCGCAGCGCGATCTCCACCCGGGCGTCGGGCACCGGCTCGCCGGTGCGGTGGTCGAGAGTGACGACGCGCAGGGAGGCGGGGCTGCCGGCCAACCAGGCGGACTGCCCGTAGAGGCGCGTCTCCAGGCGGGGCACGTCCTCCTGCGCCGCGGACGGGTCGTGGGTGGTGGCGGAGCCGACCAGCAGCACGGCGCCGACGGTCCCTGCGAGAAGCATCCGCTGTAGGTAACGGTCCATGGGTCACAACCTCCTCAAGTTCTCGATCCATTAGACGCCGGGAAAGGGAGAAGCATTCACTTTGTGTGCGGCAGTCGTTGGTGGAGTGGCAGGACGCGCAGACAATGGCAGCAGCGGAGGTACTGCAGGGCCAGCGATGGGTCGTTTCCACCAGATCGGAGCCTCCGCGGATGGGCGCGTGGGTCTTGCCTGGGCGGAGCGTTTCTGCTACAATGGCGCCGAGCCGATGAGGGGAAGCGACGGCGCGAGCCCCGATGCGGCTCCGTCCCCCAAGGCCCTGGTGCAGGTGCCGGGCGTTCGCCGGGCGCACCGGATCGGAACAACCCGCGAAGGAGGCAGGATATGGCGACACTGACCGATAGAGTGATGGACAAGGCGCTGTCACTTCCCGTGGATGCGCGCCTGGAACTGGTGGAGAAGCTGCTGGCGAGTCTGAACTCGCCGACCGACGAGGCGATCGACCGTCTCTGGGCCGAGGAGTCCGAACGCCGGGCATCCCAGATCGACGCGGGGGAAGCCAGGCTCGTACCAGGGGAGGAAGTGTTCGTGCGGATTCGCACGAAGCACGGCAGATGAAGTTCCACTTCCACGAAGACGCGGAGAGAGAGTTCGACAGAGCGGTTGAGTTCTACGAGGAGCACCGCGCTGGGCTCGGGTTGGAGTTTGCCCGGGAGGCATACTCCACAATCCAGCGCATCAGCCAGTTCCCGGAGGCCTGGTCACCTCTATCCGCGAACACCCGCAGGTGCCTGGTCCATCGTTTCCCTTCGTGGTCATCTACCGCCTCAAGTCCGGGTACATTCAGGTGATTGCCGTTGCGGATCTTCGGCGTGCGCCGGGCTACTGGCGTGACAGGGAGTAAGCAAGCCCGTCCATACTCGCTCTGGGGGGTGGATCGTCTCCGCTCCTGGCGTCGCTCTCCTGCTGGACAGCCACTTCGTGACTACCGAGAACATGCCCGTGCAGGCGCGCCTCGGGGCCGGGGAAGCAGCTCTTCGCGCGATGGCAAGGTTGTGCCTTAGACGGGGAGACAGCCAGTGTACAGACGCGGGCCAATCACCCGTGAGCGGAGAGACGAACTCGTGTGCTTCCTACCGGTTCTTGCGGCACCCGACCGGGAGTTCACCGAGCGGACGGCCGTCCCCGTCGGTGGCGTCGCGCGTCTGTCCTGGCTCCTGGCTGAATGACGCGGTGTGCCAGGCGGATCTGCCCCCGACGCCACCCGCGGCCGGGATCCAACCGGCCGGCACGAGTGGATGGGCGGTTTCCACTCTGTCGGCCTGGGCTCGCACGGTCGAGGAGGCGCACGTAGGGGCCACGTCCCTGTTGGCCCGGGATCGCTTGCCAGCGGCCTGACTGCGCGCGATATAGAGATATGGATAAGCGAGGATGGCAACCGTGTATGGCACTTCAGCGGCAACCGCAGCCGACCGCGACGTGGCACTGGGCTTTCTGGAAGCCCGCGGGCTGGTTCGGAACCCCTGGCTGGTATGGATGGTGGACGAGGCACTCGCGCATCCCCATGAGCGGAGGATAGTTCTCTGCCGCTGCCGCGGGCAGCTCGCTGGCGTGGCAACGTTCCTTCGCTACGCGGATCTGCCGTGCCCACCCCGGGTCAGCCTGGACTACGACTATGACGCCGACCTGGACGGGATTGACGCCACGGCGGTAGACGCCCTCCTCATGGCGCTGCCTCCCGGTCTTCGCGGGCGTTTCCAGCTCCTGAGCCCGGTGGCCCAAGGAGTCTTCGATGCTCTCCCGGGAGTGAAGCGACGTGAGGCCGACCTCTTCTATACCGTCAGCGCCGAACAGTTCCACCCGGTCGCGGGTGAAGCGGTCGTAGGGCTGACAGCCGCTGACGCCGCGCTGTTCGAGAGCACCGAGCGCGCCGCCCAGGGGGACCCCCTTCGGGAGGTGGGTGAGCACGGCAGAAGGAAGTTCGCCATCGTGCGCGATGGCCGGGCTGTAGCTTCAGCGAGCGTGGCCCCGGTCGGCCGCGACGAGCGAAGGTTCGGCAGCGTGCTGGCGATCTGTGGCGTCTACGTCGAGTCGTCCTGCCGACGGCAAGGCCTGGGGAGACGCCTGGTCTCCCACATCACTGAGTGTATCCTGCACGACGGCCACGCGCCGCCTGTACTGGACGGAGCCGGAGAACATCGCCTCCCAGGCCCTGGCGCGCAGCCTGAGCTATCGTCAGTTCACGCGGTCTATCACCTACCGCTGGACGCGTCCCCCAGCGGCCGGGTAACCCCCGGCTTCCGCCCCTTCAGCCTGCCAGCAGGGCATCCAGGTCCGCCTCGGACTGCGCCGGGGTCGGATGGCGTGATTCTGCCGCCGTTCCGTGCGCGCACAATGACAGACGCGACCTCACCGGCGCCCAGACCCAGGCACATCATGCGTTCGGCGGGCACCGTCCGGAAGATGCGGTTCAGGAGCGGTGTGCCGGCCTCCGGAACATAGCGCTTCGCCAGCGCGCTCGTGTCAAAGATGAGGTGAACCACAGCGCGGCGCTCGCAGGTTCTGCTCGTTAGTAGTACAGGACGTCACTCATCCCGTGCCTCTCGGAGCAGCTTCTGCGCCAGGCGCTCCTCCGGACGGACCCCATCGGCGATCATCATCTCCCGAATCTCCTCGGCGGTCGCGGGCGGGAGGTCCGTCGGTATGCCCAACTCGCGAAATATCTCTTCGCGTCGGGACGGCCGCGCCTCCGCCTCCCGGCTCATCGCTGCCAGCCACTCGTGGATCGTCCCGTCCCAGGGCACCTGGTGCGGACGCCGCGCCCGGGCCACCTCCCGGCGCAGCTCCGCCATCTGGGCCTCCACCGCCTCGACCCGCTCCTCCAGCTCCTCCACCGTTGCCATCTTCGCCTCCTCTGGAGGGATCATAGCACCGCCGCGGGCGATGAGTCAACGACGAGAGCGAGGACGAGGACGATCAAAGCGCAAGAGCGCACGCCCGAACAGGACTCCCACCCCCCCGCGTCGTATCCCTCCCCAACGAACCCGAGAGGAAGACGCCCATGCCGAACCCCTGTCCGCAGTGCCGAACCGAGAACCCCCGGGGCGCCGCGAAGTGCGCGCAGTGCGGCGCCGCCCTGCCCACATCGGCTGCCGGGACGCGAGAGAGCCGCGCGCCGCGGGAGAGCCGCCCGATCCCGGAGCCGCGCAAGCCGCGCGGCGGACTGTCGCGCTTCGCCCTGTGGGCCTATCGCGCCGCCGCCGTGGCGCTGTTGATCGGCTGGGGCTTCACGGGGGTGCGCCTCATGCTGACCGAGCGCGATCTGACGCGGGCGCAGGCGCAGCTCGCGAACGCGCGCATCCTCATCGAGCGCACCGTGCTGGGCGAGGAGAGCCTCCTGCCCAAGATGCGCCTCGTGCCCCCGGACGGCCAGCCGGTCATCATCGACGCCGACATGGGCGACTGCCGCGTGGAGGAGATCCTCTTCCACGGTGACGAGGTGACGCTCCGCATCGCCAACAACGGCACCCTCGCCACGCGCCCGTTCGTCCGCGTGACCCTCTTCGACGCCTACGGGCGAGAGGTCGGACGCGGCGCCGTGGTGGACTACCGCAGCGCCTCCTTCCAGGCCAGCGACCGGCGCTCCGTGACCGCCCGCGTGCGCGCCGCCGAGGGCCGCGCCCGCTACTTCGTCCTGGACGGCTTCCGGTAGGCGCGCATCACATATCAGACGAGACGGGGACCCTCTCGATCTGCCCCGAGCCGCGAAGCGAGCGCGCTTCGCAGAAGGGCGATCTCCTCCCGGCGGATCACCCCCAGGCGGAGGAGGGCCGCGGCGTAGACCGGCATCCCGAGGGCGACGGCAAGCAGCGGCCCGCCCAGCTTCAGCCCGGCCGCCATCGCCCCGGCCAGCAGGCACCCCGCCAGCCCGCAGCGGACGAGCACGCGCGTGTCGGCGCGCCGCCAGATCCCCGGCGGGCAGGCGCGAATCGCCAGCGCCATCAGCATCGCCTCGGTGACCACGGTGGAGATCGCCGCCCCGAGGTGCCCCAGCGGGGGGATCAGCAAGAGGTTGATCCCCGGGTTCGCCAGCGCCGCCAGCGCTCCCGCTCTCATCCAGCGCGTCTGGCGGTCGGTCGTCTGCAAGACCATCACGAAGATCGTGTTCACGTACATGCAGCCGAGCGCCAGCGCCAGGACGCGGAGCGCCGCCGCGGAACCGGGGTACGCCTTCCGTGTGTACAGCAGATCCACCACCGGGTCCGCCAGGAGTAGCGTCGAGACGGACACCGCCACGGCGGCCGCGCACAGCACCGCGAAGGCCCGGCGCACCGCCGCGGCATAGCTCCCCGTCAGGTCCCCCGTCGAAAGCCGTGAGAGGACCGGGAATGCCACCGTGTTGAAGATGTGCGGCAGGAAGAAGAGGGCATCGAACAGCCGGTAGGCCGCCGCGTACCACCCGACCACCGTGTCGCTCGTCATCACTGCCAGCATCGCCAGGTCCACCTGGTCGTAGATCTGATAGAACACTGCGAAGAGGAAGAAGGGAAGCGCCGCCTCCACCAGCTTGCTCATCCGGGCCACGCTCAGGAGGCCCCAACGGGGTCGCGCCAGCCGGAGGACCCAGCCGCCGCTCCAGGCCAGGTGGACGGCCCCCGCCGACACCATGGCCCAGGCCACTCCCGGCGCGCGCCCGCCGTGGAAGAGGAGGGCCAGGATCGCGGCCGTCTCCAGCACTTTGGTGATCACGAGCCCGCACGCCTGCAGTGGCACGCGCTCGAGGCCCCGCAGCACGCTATCCATGAACGCGGCCGCCGAGAAGAGGAGCATCCCGCCGCCCAGGATGAGCCCCAGCCGCAGCACGTCGGGCGGCCGGCGCATGAGAAGGACCGCCGCGAGGAGGGCGGCGAGGGCGAGGACGCCGGTGATCGCCTGCAGCGCCAGGGCGTTGGCCACGATGGCGGGGGCGCGCTCCCGGTCGCGGGCCACTTCCCGCGTGACCAGGATGGCCATGCCGAAGTCCGCCACGGCGCTGAACATGCCGACCAGGGCCAGGACGAACTGCAGCTTCCCGTACTCGCCTGCGCCGAGCGTGCGCGGCAGGTAGAGGATCAGCGCGAAGGTGGCCGACCAGGTGACGAGCTGCGAGAGCATCATGGCGCCCGCGCTCCGCGCCATCGAGCGGGCGGTGCTCACGCGCCACCTCGCTGTCCGGTGCGTTGGTGCCTGCCCCAGGCGCGCGCCAAGGTCCACTGCGGCCGAAGCAGGACGCGGGCCGCCTGGCAGCAGGCCCAGGCGCTCCGCTGCCCGGCCCAACCCGCCCAACTCCCGCGTGCGCGCCGGGCGGCCGCCGCGGCCCCGAACAGCGACGCGCGGTCCTCCCACAGGAGGTGGAGCAGCCGTCGGCGCTGGGACAGCGTGAGGGGAAGCGTCCGCAAGGCATCGCGGTCCACCTGGTGGGCCGCGAGCATCTGGCGGTGACGGTCGTTGGAGAGGCTGTGCTCCTGCACCCGGTACAGGTAGAGTGGCTCCGGCACGTAGGCATAGGTGTGCCCGCCGCTGAGGAGCCGCAGCCAGAGGTCGTAGTCCTCACAGCGCCACAGATCCCTTCGGAAGCCACCCACCCGCAGCAGACTCTCCCGCCGGGCCAGGATACCGATGTAGCACCAGGTCTCATCCAGGAAGGCGGTCAGGCCGCGCTCGCCGGGGGAAGGCCGGGAGATGCGAAACACCCGCCGGCACTGGCGTCCGTCCCAGATGGCGGCGTCCGTGGTGACGAAGGCGGCGTCCGGGGAGGCATGGCGCAGCGCCGCCACCATCACCGCCACGCGCTCCGGGCGGAAGGCGTCGTCCGCATCAAGGAACGCCACGTATTCGCCTCGGGCGTGCGCCAGGCCGGTGTTGCGTGCGGCGCCGGGGCCGGCGTTCTCCTGGCGCAGGCAGCGCACCGATGCGCCGAACCCCCGGGCGATGGCGCCGGTGCCGTCGGTGGAGCCGTCATCCACCACCAGCGCCTCCACGCACGGATAGGTCTGGTCGAGCACCGAGGCGATGGCCTCCGCCAGGAACGCTTCAGCGTTGTGCGCCGGGATGACCACACTCACCAGCGGCGGCATCCTCGCCTCCCGTCTCCGAAACGCCGGGGCACGGCGGCCAGGTCCGGCCTCGGGACAACGCCAGCCGGCGGCGGCACTCGCGGGCTAGCGTGCCGATTTGGTGGCGCTGCCACAGCCAGGGCTTCGCCCGGCTCGACCACCAGAAGGCCGGGAGCGCCAGGGGCGACTGCGAGGCGATCACGTAGCGGTTCAGGGTCTGTGCCTGGCGCGCCCAGTGCCGCTTGTAGGGTTCCGCGCCTCGCCCCATGTCGTCCACGTCGGCCAGGCCGCGGGTCTGAACGTCCTCAAGCATCGCCGCCTCCAGCAGGTGCGTGGGGCCCAGGTTGGCGTAGGCCTCGGAGAAGGCGGCGGTGTAGCCAAGGATGCGGCGCCCGTACAGGAAGTACAGCCCGATGCTCACCGGATCGCCGTCGAGGGCGAGGCGGCAGAGGTAGAGCTGCCTCGCTTGGAGCAGCCGGCGGCAGGCATCGCTGAGCCACGCTCGATGTCCCGGAAGGCAGAACAGGCTGGTCTGCCCCATCGCGCGCCAGCGCGCGATGTGCATCGGCGCCAATTGCGACAGCATGGAGTTGACCGCCGCCTCGGAGTCAGCCACCTCGAAGGTCACCCTCCCCCTCTCGTGCAGACGGCGGCGGCGGCGCTGGATGTTGTCGCGCAGGTTCTTGCTCACCCGCCCTCGCCAGTCGCCGGTGATCTCCAGGTAGGGCGCTTCGTCCTGCTTGCGCACATCGGCTCTGGCGCGGACCGCGGTCTCCGCCGCCAGGTGCGCCACTCGGGCGGACTCCGGCACGTAGCGCAGGTCCAGGATCTCCCACGTCCGCTGCGCCAGGAGGTAGGACCAGACGGCGCCCAGGTCGTGGGGATACTCGGGGTCGGAGAGTCCGTCGCAGTAGTCGGAGGCGTCGTCGGCAAGGAAACGAAGCGCGCGGGTGCGGAGCGGCCACACCCCCGTCTCGTGAAGCTGCAAGCCGAGCCCGGCGGTCAGTCGGGCGCCGCGCCGCGCAAACAGCACCCGGATGCGCGCGCCCGGATGGTGGCGGACCCATGTTGACAGCCAGGTGTAGGTCTGGAACAGGTGGGCGTTCGGGTCGCTGGAGACCAGGGCGTTCCACGCCGGGGAAACCGCCTCGAACATTTCGGGCGCCGCGATGTCCCCGATCGCTACCGAATGGGGCCCCGTTCCGAACAGGGCGGCTGGCTCCATCTTTCGTGGCATTCGCTTGCTCTCCTCAGAAGCTACGATGGCGCGCCTCGCCGAGGGGGCATCCGGGAGATCCCGGACGGCCTGGCGAGGGGCGATGGGTCCGCACTTGAACCTGTTACGGAAGGTCCGGCGAATCCATTTGGTGTCGCGGCAGGTGCTGACACCCCGCGCCTGGCACGCCAGGCGCGCGTTGGCGGCGCGCTGAGATGGGCAGCATCGCAGCGTGGAACGCTTCCAGATGCTGCGCGGCTTGTGCCCAGGAGTACTCCCTCTCGACCAACGCACGTCCTCGCCGCCCCAGGGAGGCGGCCAGCGCAGGCTCGGCAAGGATGCGGACCACCGCCCGCGCGAAGGCCGCCGGCGAGTCGGCCACCAGCAGGTGCTCTCGGTCGCGCGCCCGGATCCCCTCGCAGCCGAGGGTGGTGGAGACCATCGCCTTGCCCATCGCCAATCCCTCCAGCACTTTCAAGCGTGTGCCGCTGCCGATCCGCAGGGGCACCACGCACACCGCGGCGCTCGCGAGATGGGGGCGGACATCCGGCACCTCCCCGGTCACGATGACGCGCGGCCCGGCCAGCCGCTCCACCTCGGCCGGCGGCCCCATCCCCACAACGACGAAGGTGGCGTCCGGGCGTTCCCGGTGGATGAGCGGCAGGATCTCCCGGGTGAAGTAGAGCGCCGCATCGGCGTTCGGACGGTAGCGCATCAGGCCGGTGAAGACGATGCGGCCTGGCGCCACGGGAACGCCGGCCGGCCGGAAGGTGTCCACGTCAACCCCGTTCGGCACGGTCGCCGTCGGCTTGCCGGGGGCGTGCGCCCGCACGATCCGCTCCTCGCGCTCGGAGGTGAGGATGCACCCGGCGGCGTGGTTCCAGCACTGTCGCTCCTCCCGGCGCAGCTTGCGATACTCCATCCAGTTGAACAGGCGGCGCGCCGGGGAGCGCTCCGCGCGGTAGGTGCGGTAGAGGAGCTCGTACTCGATGTTGTGCTCATCGAGGAGCACGCGCGGGTGCCCGTGGAAGTCGAAACCCCCCATCTGGCTCGACTCCACCTGGATCAGGTCGAACCGGTCACGGGCGAGGAGAGCATCAATGGCCGCCTGCACCGCCGGGGTCTGCGCCGAACGCCGCTGGAACGACGCCGGGGAGAGGAGCGACGCCAGTTGGCCGCGCCGTTTGGCGACGGCGGACGCGCCGGCAGTGATCACCGGATGCACGGTGACGCCCACCGCGGCCATCGCGGCGATATCCTCCTCCTGACCCGCCTCCGCACAGGCCAGCAGAGTCACGTGGTGGCGCCGGGCCAGGTGCCGGGCGAGCTCATAGACGCGGATCCCGAATCCCCACGTGGGGGGATAGGGGATGGATGGCGCCACGATCAGAGTGCGCATCCGTCCCCCGCCTGCCGCGCTCCGCTCTCGCATCCTCGCACTCCCCTCCAGGGCAAGCCACCGGGTGCCTGACCGGCGCCCGACCGGGTCCGGGGCGGTGCGCGCAAGTCGCTTGCCAATTCGCAAGTACCCGCCTGCCCTTCACCCGCTCGCCCGTCTGCGGATTGACTCCGCGTCTACCTCGCTGTTAGAATGGTCCCATGCTGACGGCCGAGACGCTTCGCGACATCGTTGACCGGGAGATCCTACCCCGCGTGGAGAAGCCGAGCCGCTACCTGGGCGGCGAGTTGAACGCCGCGCGCAAGGAACCGGCGGAGACCGACCTGCGCATCGCCCTGGCGTTCCCGGATCTGTATGACCTGGGCCTGCCCAACCTCGGCATCCTCATCCTCTACGAGGTGCTGAACCGCCAGCCGGGCATCGCGGCCGAGCGCGTCTACGCGCCCGGGATCGACCTGGAGGCGATCCTGCGTGAGCGCGGCCTGCCGCTCTTCTCGCTGGAAAGCCGCACGCCCCTGGCGCACTTCGATGCCATCGGCTTCACGCTCCAGTATGAGCTCTCCTATACCAACATCCTGAACATGCTCGACCTGGCGGGGGTCCCCCTCCTCAGCGCCGACCGCGAGGAGCGCCACCCGATCATCATCGCCGGCGGGCCGTGCGCCTTCAACCCGGAGCCCCTCGCCGACGTGATCGACGCCTTCGCCATCGGCGACGGCGAGGAGGTCATCCTGGAGATCGCCGCCGCCCTCCGCGACCCAGCCGTAGGGCGCGGGCTCCGCCCCGCGCCGGACGGGCTCCGCCCCGCGCCGGACGGGCTCCGCCCCGCGCCGGACGGGCTCCGCCCCGCGCCGGACGGGCTCCGCCCCGCGCCGGACGGGCTCCGCCCCGCGCCGG
>JACQGM010000055.1 GCA_016199585.1 Armatimonadota bacterium | reverse complement strand
TAGCCAAATGCCATGGGTGTGCCTTTCTCGTCCATCACACCCCTGGATTCGCCATTCGCGGCCCCGTTCCTCCGTGGCCGTGTTGTGAATTATTTGTTCGTTTATCAGGGGCGGGGACTGGCCAACCTCGGTGGGGAATACCGCACAACCGGGTTCTTTTACAGCCCCCGGAACCCGCGCCTTACATCGGAACGTGACCGGAAACTGCCCGTTCATCCCTGCGGCCTGTTTAGCGGCGGAACTTGCTCCTGGTTGCACGTTGCCTGGGGCGAAGATCGCGCTTGAGCCGGTTCGTTGGAGGTCACGCGGACGCCACCCCCGTCCGGTCGCCCGACGGCACGAAGATCGCTTTCATCCGTGAGGGGCACATCTGGGTGGTGAACGTGCCGGGGAAGTAGCGGCGGTGCCCATGTCGGCACGTGCCAGGCCCCGTGCGCCTTGCTGTCCGCCCGGGTCGGGGTCGGGGTCGTCATCCGGTGCTGGCAGCGGCGTCTCCCCCGTGCCAGGGAGTAGCTGCAGTCCTCGACGCGCGGGTGACATCCACGGCCGTCGCTCTCCGCACTCCCGCACTGATCGGCGCCCGAGATGAAGGTGACCTGCCACCGTCTTTCGGGAGCGCCCGGCTCTTCCTGCGTGTCTCGGCGGTCCCCAACGCCAAGCCCGCTGAACAAACGCCCGGGCAGCGGCGTCCCAGAGAGGATGGGCGCGAGCGCCGGCCCCGTCGCTCCGCCGGCGGCGTGCGAAGAGGGCAGCGATGCGAGCACTGACAGCCTGGTTCCTCGGTCCGGCGCGAACGGCGGCGACGGTGGTGGCGATCACCCTGTTGCTCCTCGCGTTCCTCGGCTCGGCGCTGGGGCCGCGGCTGATGGGCCTTGTCCGGAGCGCGGGCCGCCACCTCTTCACCCACACCGTGACGGCCACCGCCACCGCGCCGGTGTTGGTGCAGCAGCTCCAGGGCCTCAACCGGCTGGAGACCGCGCGCCAAGTGAGCCAGCACGTGATTGAGGTGCGCTCGGAAGGGATCCCCCTGCCGGAGTTCCTGGTGGGAGATAAGCTCCTGGCGGTCCTCGAGACGGAAACGGTCTCCGGAGTGGACCTGCGCCGCCTGTCCGCGGGGGACGTGCGCATGGAGGGCGAGACAGCCGTGATCCGTCTCCCGGATCCCGAGGTGCTCTCGGTCCGCATCGAGGATGAGCACTCGCGCGTCTACTCCCGGCAGCGAGGCTGGCTGGTACACAGTCCGGACCCGGACCTGGAGCGCCAGGCGCGGCTGAAGGCCACCGCCGACGCGCGCCGCGCCGCCCTCGAGAGCAACGTGATGGATGTCGCCCGCACTAACGCCGAGGAGAGCCTGCGGTCGCTCCTGCTCCCGCTCGGCGTGCGCGAGGTGCGGGTGCAGTGGGGCGCGAGCGCGAGCGCAGACCAGGGCGGAGGGGTCCCGGTGTCGGGTTCAGCTCCCATCCCCTGACGGCCGGCCCAATCTCACCAGCGCCTCCTGGATGCTCTCCACGTAGAGGGCCTCCGCCTCCGGGTCGGCGGAGGCGAGCGCCAGGGCCCTCCGCAGTGCCTCCGCCGCCGCCTCGTTCTCGCCCCGGTCACGATGAACCATGCCCAGAAAGAACCAGGCGCGCGTGTCATCCGGCTTCAGCTCCGTGGGCCGACCGTGGGCCGCCATCGCCTCGTCGTGCAGACCCTTCTTCTCCAGGCATTGTCCCAGGCCGTGCCAAGCCATCTCTTCGTTGGGGTCAAGCTCGGTCGCCTTGCGGTAGGTGGCGATAGCCTCGTCCAGGTCGCCGTAGCGTGCAAGCGCTCGCCCCAGGCCGATTCACGCCCAGGCATCGTTGGGGGCAACAGCGACGGCCTGACGCGCGGCTGCTGCCGCCGCCTCGGGGCTCGCGGCTGATCGGGATAGCTCAAGTGCCAATATGCCCCTCGCGTCAGCATTCTCCGGCTGCACCTCGACCCACCAGTGCAGCACGGCGATCCTCTCCTCTCCCCCCACAGCGAGCGCCAGATTGAGCCACACCTTGGGATGCTGCGGCGCGATCTCAGCGGCTCTGCGGAAGACCGCGGCGGCCTCGGCCCGCAGCGGGCGGTGGCCTGCCGGACTGCCGGCCCGTTCTGTATCGAACAGGAGCGCATGTCCGAGCGAGCGCCAGGCGTCCACGTTCTCCGGCTCCACCTCCGTGGCCCGCCGGTAGGCCTCCGCCGCTGCCGTGTAGCCGCAGCCCCACTCCAGCAGTCGGCCCAGGCGCAGCCACGGCCCGGCGTCGTCGGGCGCGGCATCCGCGTCTGCCCGGGCGGCCACAGTCGCCTCCTCCAGGCGGCCCAACTCCCCTAGCCGGCGTGTCACCCGGTCCCAGCCCTCCACGTCTTCGAGGGCGACGGCCATCACTTCCCGCAGCGCTGCATTGGCGTCTTCCACGCGCACCTCCGTTTCTGCGCGTCGTCTCCCGTGGCGCCCGCAGTGCCATCGTCCGTCAGCCGCAGGCTCCCCCTTCCCGCAGCGGGAAGGGGGTTGGGGGCATAGGCGTTAACATAAGGCGTAGGTGGGTGCCACCCGGTATGAAACCGGGGTGCTCCGAGC
>JACQGM010000054.1 GCA_016199585.1 Armatimonadota bacterium | reverse complement strand
CCCTACCCATCCCCCGACACCACGATCCCCCCGCCCCCCTCCCCGCGGCAGGGAGGGGGCCGGGTCTCTCGCTCAGAAGGTGTAGCCCAGGCCGACATCGAGGAAGGCGCGCGTGCCGTTGAGGGTGGGGAAGACCACCGCGACGTGCGCCACGGGTCCCTGGCCGCGCACGTCCGGCTCGAGGAAGCGGCGGGCGAAAACGCGCACCCCGCTCGGGATGATGCCCGCGCCCAGCTCGCTCATGCCGTCGCGCATGCGCAGCCCCGCCCCGGCGGTGATCCCGAAGCGGCGCGCGGCGCGCTGGTTCTCACGACCCAGCGTCCATCCCGTCAGCCCGCCCTCGACGAAGAAGGGCCGCTGCAGCGGGTAGGCGGCAAGGAGCTGCCAGTTCCACCCATCCTCCGGCTTCCCCTCGCGGAAGGTGAGGAAGTTTACAACCCCGGTGGAGTTGTAGCCCGCGGCGACCATGAAGCGGGTCCGGGAGATCCACTCCTCCAGGTCGTCATAGCGGTCATCCCGGGCGCAGGCTGTGGGCATCGCCAGGACGAGCAGCAAGCCGAGGGTGGCGGCAACAGTGAGTGCGTACCTAGACATCGCGGTGGCTATCCTTTCAAGCGTTCGGTGAATGTCGGCGGCGGCTCCGTCCCTATGGATGCCTCCGGGAAGACGAATGTTCCCGGCTACCGTCCCCACGACGCGGGGAGCGTCAGGCGCCAGACATCGTTCTGCACGGGCCAAGAGTTCCCGGCCACCACCCAGAGGCTGTCATCGAACACGTAGCACGTCGGCTCGTGCCGGGGCGAGAAGCGCGTCTCGGAGACGAACTCGCGCCAGGTCTTGCCATCCTCGGTGTACCACGCGTCGCCAAAGTTCACGTAGTTCACGTTGTCGTACCCGCCGATGATCCAGAGGCGGTCTCGGTACGCTTGGGCGATGAACCACATGCGCGGCGCCCAGGGGGCCTTCTCCAGAACGCGCGTCCAGTGGACGCCGTCCTCCGAGCACCAGACGTCGTTGTGCGTAGTGATGTCCTTGTAGCCCTTCTCAGGGGGCGTGTTGGCCTCCGGGGTCCGACCGCCCATCACCCAGAGCTTCCCCCGGTAGGAGGCCACCGCCGACCCGGCCCGCTTCCCGTAAGGAGCCTCGGGGCACACGCAGGCCCAACTGACGCCGTCGGTGGTGTTCCACACGTCCTGGCCGCTGCCGAGCTGCCATATCTTCCCCTCGTGCACCAGCGTCTCACCGTAGCCGCGCACTCCGAAGGGGGTCTTCTCGGCCACCTGCGTCCAGTTCACGCCGTCGGTGGAAGTCCAGACGCTTCCCTTGATCGCCCACATCTTGCCGTCGTAGGCCACCATCTCGCTGTAGCCGTCGTAGGGGGTGTTCTCGTGAATCCGGGTCCAGTTAGCGCCATCGGCGGAGCGCCAGAGGTCGCGGGTGAGGACGTTGCCGTGGTAGTAGGCGTTGCTCAGCCACATCTTGCCGTCGTAGACAAGGTCCTCGGAGGTATCGCGCGGGCTGAACGCCGCCTTCGGAGTGACGTTCACCCAGGCGGCCGGCGGCGCATCCTCCGGCGGGCTGCCGGCCTGGAACGCCAGCGCGGACATCCCCGCCGCCACACACAGGAACGCTTTCATCTCATCCTCCTCCCGATCGCAGCACGCCCGTCTCTCCTTCGGGTGGCGCTGCCGCTATCCGGGGTGTTGTTCGGGCGCCCGGGGTCCGATTCCTTGGCGCAGGGAAATGTGGGATTCCAGCGCGAACCAGTGTCTTGTGCTGAGCCAGGCCGGGCCGAGACGGAGCGACGGCCCCCACGATGACGAACCGAGTGCGTAGGGGCGCTGCTCCGCCTGCGCCCGCTCCCTTCCTCAACGCCAGGAGGACGCTATGAGAATCGTGACGGGCACCATTTCCCACGAGACCAACACCTTCTCCAACATCCCCACCGACCTCGAGGAGTTCGGCAAGCAGGGGATCTCGCTCGGTTCGGACGCGCTGGCGCGCTTCGCCGGCACCAACTCCATCGAGGCCGCGTACCTGGACGCCGCCCGGCAGCACCGGTTCGACCTGATCCCCACCGTATGGGCATCGGCGATCCCCGGCGGCGTCATTCCGCGCGACACGCTCGACTTTCTCCTCGGCAAGCTCCTGGAGGGGATCAGAGCGGCGGGCAGGATCGATGCGGTCGTGCTCCACCTGCACGGCGCCGCTGTCGCCACCGGCATCGAGGACGTCGAGGGGTTCGTGCTGGAGTCCGTCCGCAGGCTCGTCGGGCCGGAGGTGCCGGTCGTCTCCACCCTGGACCTGCACGCCAACGTGACCGAGCGGATGGTCCGCAGCGCCGACCTGCTCATCGGCTACGACACGTACCCGCACGTGGACGTCTACGAGCGCGGGCGTGAGGTGGCGGACCGGTTGATGGAGATCCTGAGCGGGAAGATCAAGCCGACGGCGGCGCTGGAGAAGCCCGCCCTCATGCCGCCGCTCCAGCCAATGGTCACGACAATGGACACCCCGATGAAGGCGCTCATCGATCTCGCCCGGGAGATTGAGAAGGAGACGGGCATCATCTCGGTTTCCGTCTTCGGTGGGTTCCCGTTCTCGGACATCGAGCCGGCGGGGCTCGGCGTGCTGGTGTACTCCGACAACGACCCCGGCCTGGCGCGGGAGAAGGCGCGAGCGGTGGTGCGGCGCGCGTGGGAGCTGCGCGAGGGCTGGGTCTACCGGGCCGTGCCGGTGCGCGAAGCCGTGGAGCGCGCCATGAAGGCGCCCGCCGGCCCGATCATCCTGGCGGACATCGCCGACTCCGGCGCGGGCGGCACCGCCGGCGACGGCACCGAGGTGCTCCGCGTCCTGCTCCAACTTGGCGCGAGGAGCGCCGCCGTCTGCAGCATCTCCGACCCGGAGGCCATCGAGAGGTGCATCGCAGCGGGGGTCGGCACGGTGATCTCCATGATGGTCGGCGGCAAGCGCGACAAGCTGCACGGTGAGCCGGTGGAGATCACCGGCAAGGTTCGCCTCATCCACGAGGGCTCATTCATCCGCAAGGGGCCGCAGAAGACGGGGCAGGTGCAGACGGTGGGCCGCGCGGTGGTGCTGGAGATCGGCGGGATCGGCGGCATCGAGCTCATGCTCACGGAGCACCGCGCGCACCCGAACGACCTGGAGTACTTTCGGGCGTTCGGCATCGAGCCGCTCGACCGCAAGATGCTGGTGCTGAAGAGCGCCGCGCACTTCCGCGCGGCTTTCGAGCCGATCGCCAAGGAGGTCATTGATGTGGACGCGCCCGGCATCACCAGCCCGGACCTGGCGCGCTTCCCGTTCCAGCACATCCGGCGGCCGATCTTCCCCCTCGACCGCTTCGAGGAAGTGGTTCCGGAGCCAGACGCAGCCGCGAATGAACGGGAATGAACGGGAATGGATAGGAATTCACCCTTCGCCAAGGCCCCGCCGTTTCCCTGTCCTAGGACCCGTAAGTGGATGAGACGCTCGTAGTGGCTGGCTTGAGCCGGCTGAACCCGGCTACTACGAACAGGCGCTCGTAGTGGCTGGCTTGAGCCGGCTGAACCCGGCCACTACGAACAGGCGCTCGTAGTGGCTGGCTTGAGCCGGCTGAACCCGGCTACTACGAACAGCAAGCCGGCGAGACCTTTGCTGCCGCCGAAGCGCAGGGAAGCGTGAGATTCGAGCGCGAACCAGCGTCTTGTACACGGAGCCCATGAGGGAGAGCCGCCGTGACATCGGATGCGGAGCTGGTGGAGCGGACCCGTGAGGGCGATATGTCGGCGTTCGAGGAGATCGTGCGCCGCTACCAGGCGCAGGTCTACGGCCTCGCCTGGCACCTGACGGGGAGCTTCACCGACGCGCAGGACATCGCCCAGGAGGTGTTCATCGCCGCCGCGGCCGGGATGCCGGTAACGGCCATTCTGGCGAACCCCACCGCGATAGACGAGGCGATCGCCCGCGCCTACGCCGACGAGCCGCCGCCGGGTTGAGCGGGTAGGCCCCCCGGACTGGCCGGCACCCCCGGCCGAAGCGCGGTACTCCCGCAGCGGCATCGGAGCGCCGGTGAAACCGGCCAGGGGTGGGATGGGAGGCGATGGTCCCCACCGTGTGCATGGGTGCCTCGGCCGGTTCCCGGGCGCTCCGGGCAAGAGTTCGGGGCAAGCGCGCGTGTGCATGGGTGCCTCGGCCGGTTCCCGGGCGCTCCGGGCAAGAGTTCGGGGCAAGCGCGCGTGCGCAGGTGCCCCCGGGCCTGTTGCCCGGAGCGCCGGTGAAACCGGCCGCGGGTGGGGGGCCAGGACCGACCGCACTACGCGCCCGTCAGACGCCCCCGCACCCTGGCCCAGGTCTCCGTCGTCAGGAAGCTCTCGGGCGCATTGATCAGCATCTGTTCCCAGAGGGCCAGGGGCGCGGAGAAGCTCAGCTCCTCCATGCCGACGCAGGGGCGCGCGGATGGGTCGAACAGGCCGAGCACGGCGCGCGGGAGGTCGCGCTTCGCCTCATTCAGCGGACGGGTGATCAGCGTGCCGCAGCCGGATGCGAAGACGCACGCCACCGCGTCATCGGCCCGGTCGTAGTTGGCCAGGCTCACCAGGCCCGAGAGCTCATCGCCGTTACCGAAGTAGAAGATGACCTCCGGCCGCTCATCCGGCGCCAGCCCGGCGACCGGCTTGAAGACGGCGAAGCGCGCGGGCGGCACCGGCGGGGGATTCGCCTCGCGCATGCGGCGGACCAGCTCGGGAGACTTCTTGTAGTGCTCCCCCTCCATCTGGCCGGGGATGCCGGTGGAGACGAACGCGTCAATGGTGGGGCGCGGCGGCGCGAAGCCGAGGTAGTAACCGCACCCGCCACAGCCGAAGTGCTCTTTGTCGCAGTAGACGGTCTGGCCGCGCCGCGCCCGCGGGAGCGCGCCGATGATGCACGCCTGCGTGCCGGCGGCCGGCAGCCGGTAGCCTTTCGGCTCGGCGTCCGACCAGAGGAACGCCAGCAGCCCCTCCCGCAGGCCGAGGCGCTGCTGCAGATCCGCCGTCGCGGCGATCAACTCCGAAGTATTCATGCTCTCGTCCCTCCTTTGGCGGCGACCGGGTACCGCAGACCATGCCGGCGCGGGTCGCCGCCTCGCACGCCGGTCCCCCCCCCCTGCTCGGGCGGCTCCTTGCCCCCTGTTTCGTCTCGCGCGCGGGATTCTCCCTCCCGGATCAGGGAGATCCCGTTTCGCCCGCCAGCGCGACGGGAAGGACCCCAGGAGAGAGGGTGGAAGCGGGAGGGCGAGGCGATCCATGAGCGACCGGCGCCGGGAAGAGGAGAGGCGGTCGGGAGACCCCGACCGGGAGGAGCGAGAGGAGAGAGCCGGAGTGCGCGGAGGCTATGCCGCGCCCGTTGTCCTGCCCGCCCGCGTGGGCATCGGGGCGCTGACCGCGGCGGAGGCTGGCGGGGGCTTCTGGGCCGGGATCTTCACGGGGCTGCTGGCGATGGTCGTGGCGGCCGTCACGGGGCGGGACGTCTTCACCCCTCTGCGGCTGGTCGGCGCAGCGGTCTACGGCGCTCCGTCGGCGCAGGGGCCTGCCCCGATCTTGTGACCGGGGCGGCGCTTCTCCTCGCGGTGGCGGCGTTGGCGGGCGTGCTCTTCGCCTGGATCGCCGGGGCCTCCGCGGCCAACCTGGTGCTCCCGGGAGCCGCGTATGGCGCGTTCGTCTGGGCGGTGGTGCAGTTCGTGGCGCTGCCGATCGCCGATCCGGCGATGGCCGCCGCCGTCTCACCGGTGGTGCTGCTTCTCTACCACCTCGTCTACGGCGCCGCCCTGGGGAGCTATCTCACCGAGCGGCGGGCCGCCTGGCGGGTGGCGGGCCAGCTCTGACGGCGCCCGCTTCGGCGCTACCCCGGTTCCAGCAGCGCCGCCACCCGGGCGCCGATCTCCGGCGTGGCGCGCGCGCCTCCCAGGTCCGGGCCCAGCAACTCGCGGCGTGACAGGCCCTCGGCGACCGCGCGCTCGATGGCGGCGCCCGCCTGGCGGAGAGCCGCATCCGCGCGGCGCTCTCCCAGCCACGCCAGCATCATGGCGGCCGAGAGGATGGCAGCCAGGGGGTTGGCGATCCCCTTGCCGGCGATGTCCGGAGCCGTGCCGTGGCACGGCTGGAACACCGCGTGCGCGTCGCCGATGTCCGCCGAGGGCGCCATGCCGAGTCCCCCCACGATCCCTGCCGCGAGGTCGGAGAGGATATCGCCGAACATGTTCTCGGTGACGAGCACGTCGAACTGCTCCGGCGCGAGCACGAGCTTCATGGCGATGGCATCCACGTAGCCGAAGTCGTGCTCGACGTCAGGGTATTCCCGCGCCACCTCGGCGAAGACGCGGCGGAAGAAGGCGAACGACTTGAAGATGTTGGCCTTGTCCACGCAGGTAACCTTGCGCCGGCCGCCGCGCTGCCGCGCCAGCTCGAAGGCCGCGCGGACGACGCGCTCCGTGCCCCGGCGGGTGATCACCTGGGTATCCACCGCGGTCTCCTCGCGGAGGACGCTGCCGCCGCCCATTGAGGCGAAGAGGCCCTCGGTGCTCTCGCGCACCACCACGAAGTTGATCGGCTGGCGGTTCGTCAGCACCGGGGGCACGCCGGGGTAGAGGCGGGCGGGACGGATCCCGGCGTACAGGTCGAGGGCGAAGCGGATCGTGACCTGGGGCGCGAGCTCGGTGCCGTCGGGGTAGCGGATCGCGGGGTCGCCCATGGCGCCGAGGTAGATGGCGTCGGCGGCGTGGGCGCGCTCCAGGGTGTGGGGAGGAAGGGGGTCGCCTTCCTTCAGGTAGCACCGGGCGCCCGCGGCCAGTGTCTCGCACTCGAGGCGGAAGCCGCCGAAGAGCGCCTCGGCGCGCCGCAGCACCTTCAGGCCCTCGGCGACCACCTCCGGCCCGATGCCGTCTCCGGGCAGCACGGCGATGTGATAGGAACGCATCTCTCTCCTTGCACCAACCATCACAATTGGAGGCCCGGCGCGGGATCGGCGGACGGCTGGATGCCGCGCGGGTCCCTTCGTCGCGTCGAGGGGCGCGGGTCTGCTGCCGCCCTGTCGGCACGCTGGGGCGCGCTGCTCAACGGCGCCAGTAGCCGGAGCGGTACAGCACTACGCTCAACGCCAGCAGCATCGCGGCGTCACCAGCGGCAGCGCCCCAGATGAGCGGCGGAGCGCCCTGGAACAGCGCGTGGAGGAGGAGGAAGGGGACCGCAAGAGCCTTCGAAACCAGGATCACCGGCACCAGCGCGCGGTTGCCGAGGGCCAACAGGTAGCACAGGCCGAGAACCAGGAGGAAGATGCCGCTCTGTGAGGCGAAGAAGATCGGCCCCGTCTGCGGGAACCCTACCAGACCCACGATGGCGCGCGGCGCCAGCAGCATGAGGCCGCCCAGGACGCAGCTATGTACGCCGATGGCGCCGATCACGGTCTGCACCTCGCGGTGTCTCTTGCCCGCGGCTAGCCCGTCAGCCAATCGGGTCTCAGCATCAACACCTGCACGACCGCCCAGTACAGTACCGGCCCCGCCAGACTCACGACCCATGTCCCTGTCCAACTCGCCTTCCTTTCGTCGCCGGCCCGTTGGTCCTGCTCTAGCTTCCATAGGATCACCGCGGTTACGACCAGCCCCGCCGACAGGAGCACGAAGCGGACCAGCGCCAGCACCGAGAACGAGACCGCCGGCGCCAGCCCTTCACCCCTCCCCCCGTAAGTGAGGGTGGCCTGCAGACCCGGCAGCCCTAGGCCATAGCCAAGCTGGTAGCTGGCGAACCCCGCGGCCATCAGTGGTGTCCAGGCCGCGATCCTGTTCCACAATCCGCAGGCCGCCGCGTCCTGGCGCGCCTTCCAGGAGCGACGCAACGCCGGCCCCACGGCGACCATCGGTAGGGCGGCGCTCAGCGCCAGCGCCGCGGAGACGAAGGGGAAACGGTGGTGTGCCAGCAGCAGGCTCCCCAGCACCTCACCTTGCCGTTCCCAGTCCTGGAGCAAGGCGAGCCCCGCAACCAGGCCCAGCGATGCGGCGACAAACAGCGCTGGCACGGGCTGTACGCCGGGGTCGTGCCAGAGTTCTCGCGCTGGCGGCCTGAGGTTGAGTTGTGGTGAGCGGCTGGGGCAGGAACGGATGCAGTTCATGCACAACACGCAGTGCTGGTTGGAGTCGACGAACATCACGTGGTTGAACATCGGGCACCCGGCGACCCCCCCGCTGCCCTTGTAGCAGGAGTGGTCCTTGCACTT